>NZ_JBSFDB010000009.1:0-290958 GCF_053593695.1 Streptomyces sp. NPDC002144 | reverse complement strand
CTCGCCGCCCTCAAACACGAACTCAGCCAGGTCCGCGGCGTCGACGTCGAGGAACTCCCCGAAGCGGCAGACCTCACCGCACCCGTCGCGGCGGGTCCGGAAGGGAAGGCCTGACATGGCCGGCGCCCTGGACCGCATCCGGGTCGGCTCGGCCCCCGACTCCTGGGGCGTCTGGTTCCCGGACGACCCGCGACAGGTGCCCTGGGAACGCTTCCTGGACGAGGTCGCCGAGGCCGGCTACCCGTGGATCGAGCTGGGGCCGTACGGCTATCTGCCGACCGACCCGGCCCGGCTCGCCGAGGAGACTGCCAAGCGGGACCTGAAGGTGTCGGCCGGCACCGTCTTCACCGGCCTGCACCGCGGCCCCTCCGTCTGGGACGCCACCTGGGAGCACGTCAGCCAGGTCGCCGCGCTCACCCAGGCGATGGGCGCCCGGCACCTGGTCGTCATCCCGTCCTTCTGGCGGGACGACAAGACCGCCGAGATCCTCGAACCGCCGGAGCTGACCGGCGAGCAGTGGGCGTACCTGACCAAGGGCATGGAGCGGCTCGGGTACGAGGTGCAGGAGGCCTACGGTCTCGACATCGTCGTGCACCCGCACGCCGACACCCACGTCGACACCGAGGACCACGTCGAGCGCTTCCTCGACTCGACCGACTCCGAACTGGTCAACCTCTGCCTGGACACCGGGCACTACGCCTACTGCGGCGGCGACAGCGTCAAGCTGATCGAGACCTACGGCGAGCGGATCGGCTATCTGCACCTCAAGCAGGTCGACCCGGAGATTCTGGCCGGGGTACAGGCCGAGGGCACCCCGTTCGGGCCCGCCGTGGCGCGCGGTGTGATGTGCGAACCGCCCTCCGGTGTACCGGAGTTGGGGCCGGTGCTGGAGGCGGCGCAGAAGCTCGGCGTGGAGATGTTCGCCATCGTCGAGCAGGACATGTACCCGTGCGAGCCGGACAAGCCGCTGCCCATCGCGGTGCGCACCCGCAAGTTCCTGAGGTCCTGCGGCGCCTGACCACCCGGAGGGGACGACCATGGCCCGGCACGAAACGCTGCGCGTCGCCGTCATCGGCACCGGGAAGATGGGCGCCGACCATGTCCGCCGTATCCAGGAGGTCACCAGCGGGGCCCGGGTGAGTGCGGTCGTGGACGTCGACGCGGAACGCGCCAAGGCCGTCGCCGCCCGCGTCGACGGCTGCACCGCCCACACCGACCCGGCCGCGGCGATGGCGGCGGCCGACGTCGACGCCGTGCTCATCGCCTCCCCGGGGCCCGCCCACGAGGCGGCCCTGCTGGCGGCACTGGAGCGCGATCTGCCCGTGCTGTGCGAGAAGCCCCTCACCTCGGACACGGCCTCCGCCCTGCGTGTCATGGAGGCCGAGCGGCGCCTCGGCCACCGCCGGGTCCAGGTCGGCTTCATGCGGCGCTACGACGCCGAGTACCAGCGGCTCAAGGCCCTTCTGGAGACAGGGCAGTTGGGCCGGCCGCTGATGCTGCACAACCGGCACCGCAACGTGGCCAGCCCACCCGGCTGGACCAGCGAGATGCTGATCAACGACTCCGTGGTGCACGAGATGGACGTGACCCGCTGGCTCCTGGACCAGGAGATCACCTCGGTCACGGTGCTGCGGCCCACCCCCTCCGCGAACGCCCCGGACGCGGTGCAGGACCCGCAGTTCGTGGTGTTCGAGACGGACGGCGGCGCAGTCGTCGACGTCGAGATCTTCGTCAACTGCGGCTTCGGCTACCAGGTCCAGGCCGAGATGGTCTGCGAACGCGGCACCGCCCGCGTCGGCGACGGTCACGCCCTGGTCACCAACATGGCCGGCCGCTGGGGCGGCACCATCGCCCAGGACTTCGTCGAACGCTTCGCCGACGCCTACGACCGCGAGGTCCAGGCATGGGTCGACGCCACACGCCGCGGTGAGGTCACCGGGCCCGGCGTCTGGGACGGCTACGCCGTCGCGGCCGTGTGCGAGGCGGGCGTACGGTCCCTGGAGGACGGCGGCCGGGTGCCCGTGGAGCTGGTGGAGCGGCCGCCGCTGTACCGGGTCAGCCGAGCGAGCGGGTGAACACGACCCGCGGCTGACCGGGTCCGTTGTACTCCTCCTCGACGCGCACGCCGAAACCCAGGCTGCGGTGGAAGGCGATCGAGCCCTCGTTGCCCACCGACGTGATCGCCTTCAGCCGCACCGCGCCCTGCCGCCCCGCGGCCTCGGCGAACGCGTCGTACAGCGCGCGTCCCAGCCCCGCGCCCCGGGCGTCCTCCCGCGTGGCGACCAGATGCACGTACCCCGTCCCGGCGGGCGTGACGAAGCCGATCAGATAGCCGAGGACACCCTCGTCCGACCGGGCCACCAGACAGGTCTCCCCGAACTCGTGCACCAGCGGCAGCAGATGGAGCGCGCGCAGGTCACGCCCGCCCCAGTAGCGGGCGTGATCCGCCAGCACCTGCCGGATGTCGGTGATCCGGGCGGGCGTGATGACGGCCTCCATCTCAGCCGCCGGTCACGGTGCGCGGCCGCGGTTCGAACCCCGCCGCCCGGTAGCAGGCGTCGATCAGCGTCATCGTCGCCACCGCGTCCTGCGGACCCAGCGGCAGCGGGGCGCCGCCGCGCACCCGCGCCGCGAACGCCTCCAGCTGGTACGTGTACGAGGACCGGGTGCCCAGCCGCTCGGTCCGCTCGCCCCGCGCCGTACGGACCACGACCCGGTCGTCCAGCTGCGGCAGCACGAAGTTCGGGGCGCTCACCTCGCCCTCGGTGCCGATGATCCGGCAGCTCATCTCCAGCTCGTCGTACGCCATGTGGCAACGGGCCGAGCCGGTCGCCCCGTCCGGGAACTCCAGCTCGGCGTCCAGCCACTCGTCGACGCCCGGCGCCCCCGCCCGTTCGCCGCCCCGCGCGGAGACCAGGCGCGGGGCGCCGCCCGCCCAGGGGGCCAGCATCCGCACGGCGTGCAGGCTGTAGCAGCCCAGGTCCATCACGGCGCCGCCCGCGAGGGCGAGCGACCAGCGGGGGTCGGTGTCCGGCGGAGCGGGGATCGCGACCAGCGTCTCCACCCGGCGCAGCTCGCCGATCTCTCCGCTCTCCACGATCTCGTGCAGGCGCCGGGTGACGGGGTGGAAGAGGTAGTGGAAGGCCTCCATGAACACCGTGCCGGCCTTCGCCGCCGCCTCCCGCACCTCGGTTGCCTCCTCGGCGTTGCTCGCCGACGGCTTCTCGCTCAGGACGTGCTTGCCGGCCGCGAGGGCGGCGAGGTTCCACGGACCGTGCAGGCCGTTGGCGAGCGGGTTGTAGACGACCTCGACCTCGGGGTCGGCGAGCAGGTCGGCGTAGGAGTCCACGACCCGCTCCACACCGTGCTCGGCGGCGAAGGCCTCGGCCCGGGACCGGTCGCGGGCGGCCACCGCGACGAGGCGGTGCCCGGCGCCGCGGGCCGGGTCGATCAGGGCGCGCTCGGTGATCCGCGCGGCGCCCAGGACGCCGATGCGCAGGGGTTCCGCGACCGCTTCGCTCATGACGGGTGTTCCTCCTTGATCCGTTGCTGCGGGTTCAGTGTGCCGGTGGGAAGTGCCGGCGGGCGAGGTCCTGGGCGTGGGCCACCGTGGACTCGATCAGCTCGAAGGCGGGCAGACCTCCCACGTGGTACGTGTTCGCGTGGCCCTGCAGCGCCTCCAGCCGGTCCAGGGCGCCGTCGGCGAGGTCGGCGCTGCCGAAGTGCGGCATGAACGCCCACGCGCGCCGCAGATGCACCTGCTCCAGCCGCCCGCCGAGGGCGGCGACGTCCTCGCGCAGCAGCGCGGAGACCTCCTCGGGACGGCCGTAGGAGTAGAAGGTCCGCACATCGCTGCCGGGGTAGCGGTGGTGGTACGAGACGCAGTGGCCCGTCGCCTCGCGGCTCGCGGTGTGCCGGCCGAGGAAGTAGAAGGCGTCCTCGGGCAGGCCCGGGGCGGAGGCGAGGGTGGTGTGGTAGGCGTTGGAGCGGACGCGTCCGGCGAGGTCGCGCTCCTCCTCGGTGGCGTCCAGGACCGGCAGGATCCGGTCCAGCGGGACTGCCAGCACCAGCGCGTCCGCCGACACCGGCCCGGAGTCGGTGTGCACCCGCACCCCCTCGGCGTGCCGCTCGACCGACACCACGCGCACCCCGCACCGCACGTCCTTCAGCTCGTCGGCGACCCGGCGCCACAGTGCGCCGAACCCGCCCACTACGGTGAACGCGCCCGCGTGGCCGAGGAGTCGGGGCCTGCTGGACAACAGGCCGGTCATCTCGGCGTACTTGACGAAGTACAGCGCCGGCACGTCGTCGTCGAGGTAGCCGTACCCGGCGGCCGTGTACCCGGTGCCGAACGACTCGGCCATGGACCGCAGCCCGTGCTCGGCCAGCCATGCGGCGACCGGGGCGGCCAGGGCCCGGGCGGAGTGGGCGAGCCCGGGTTCGGCGATGTGCGGGAACTCCCTTGCGCGCAGGGCCTGATAGCGCGGGAGGGCGTCGTCGCGCAGGAACGCCATGGCCTGCCGGGCGGCCTCGCGGCCCCCGGCGTCGAGGACGCGGTAGCGGCTGGTGCGCTCGGTCTCGACGTCCAGCTCGGCCACCAGCTCCGCGGTCCGCTCGTACATGGGGGTGCAGATGTGGCCGCCGAGGTCGTAGGCGTGCCCGTCGACGTCGACGCTGCGGCACTTGCCGGCCACGGTGTCCCGTTCCTCCAGCACGGTCACGCGGTGCCCGGCGCGCTCCAGTTCCCGGGCGATCGCGAGGCCGCTCGGTCCGGCGCCGACGACCACCGCGCTGCGGTGCCGGGCGGTGCCTTCGGACGGCGGGGACATCGGCTTCTGGCCGGCGTTCATGGTCGTCGCTCCTCGGTAGGCGGGACGTGATCCATCCCTTGCTCATACGTGGAGAGACGTGATGGCGTTCCGGGTGCCTGACGCCGATCGGCACCCGGAACAGTGAAGCCGTGCCGGTGCCCGTCAGCCGGCGCGGACCTCGGCGATCGTCACCGGGCGGTGCTCGTGCAGGGACAGCGTGCAGGCGTCGGCGATCCAGCCGGCCTCCAGGGCGTCCGCGATCGTGCACGGCGAGGGGATCCGCCCGGCCACGACCTCGGTGAACGCGGTGAGTTCGGCGCGGTAGGCCTCGGTGAAGCGGTCCATGAAGAAGTCGTGCGGGGTGCCCGCCGGGAAGGTCACGCCCGGTTCGACCGAGCGCAGCGGGAGCTTGTCCTCCAGACCCACCGCGATGGAGTCCTTGAAGCCGTGGATCTCCATGCGGACGTCGTAACCCCGGGCGTTGTGGCGGGAGTTGGACACCACGCAGATGGTGCCGTCGTCGAGGGTGAGGATCGCGCCGGTGGTGTCGGCGTCGCCCGCCTCCTTGATGTACTCGGCGCCCCGGTTGCCGCCGACGGCGTACACCTCGACGACCTCGCGGCCGGTCACCCAGCGGATGATGTCGAAGTCGTGCACGCTGCAGTCGCGGAAGATGCCGCCGGAGGCGGCGATGTAGGCGGCCGGCGGCGGCGCCGGGTCCAGGGTGGTCGAGCGCACGGTGTGCAGGGTCCCCAGCTCACCGCTGCGCACGGCCGCGCGGGCGGCGACGAAACCGGCGTCGAAGCGGCGGTTGTAGCCGATCTGGATCGGCACGTCCGTGCCCTCGACCGCCTTGAGCACCCGCACGCCCTCGGCCATCGTCCTGGCCACCGGCTTCTCGCAGAAGACGGGGACGCCGGCCTCGACGCCGGCCTGGATCAGCCCGGGGTGGGCGTCCGTCGCGGCGGCGACCACGATGCCGTCGACACCGGCGGCCAGCAGGGCCTCCGGCGAGTCCACGACCTCGCCGCCGAACCGCTCCGCGGCGGACTTGGCGGCGTCCGCGAACGGGTCGGTGAGGACGAGCGACTCGACCACGTCGAGCCCGGAGAGGGTCTCGGCGTGGAAGGCGCCGATACGGCCGAGGCCGAGAATGCCGATACGCATGACGGTTGCAGCTCCTTGAACGGTTCGTGCGAGCGGAGGGGAGGAGGTCGGTGAGCGGTTGTCGTGGCCGGAGAGGAGGCCGGTGAGCGGTTGTGGCCGACGGAGGGGGAGGTCAGTCGAGGCCGCCGAGGACGTTCTGGTCCCAGTCGATCACCGAACCGGTCACCACGCCCGAGCGGTCCGACAGCAGGAGGACCACGAAGTCGGCGATCTCGTCGGGCTGGCCCAGCTTGCCCATCGGCAGCCTGGCCGCGGCCTGCTCGCGCCAGTCGTCGCCGGCGCCGTGGAAGGCCTTCTGCGTGGCATCCTCGCCCTCGGTCGCCGTCCAGCCGATGTTCAGGCCGTTGATGCGGACCCGGTCGAAGCGGTGGGCGTGGGCGGCGTTGCGGGTCAGGCCGACCAGACCGGCCTTGGCGGCGACGTACGGGGCGAGGAAGGGCTGCCCGCCGTGCGCCGAGGAGGTGATGATGTTGACGACCGTGCCGGGCGCCTTGCGGGCGACCATGTCCGCGACGGCGGCCTGCATGGCGAAGAACGGCGCCTTCAGGTTGATCGCGATGTGCTGGTCGAACAGCTCCGGCGTGGTGTCGAGGAGCGTGCCCCGGGAGGTGAGTCCCGCGGAGTTGACCAGGCAGTCGATCCGCCCGTACGCGGCGACCACGTCCTCCACTGCGGCCTTGGCCTGCCCGGCGTCCGCGAGGTCGGCGCGCACGAACATCGCCTTGCCGCCGGCGCCCGTCAGCTCGGCGACCAGCGCCTCGCCCGGCTCCGGCCGCCGGCCGGTGAAGGCCACCACCGCCCCCTCGCGCACGGCGGCCCGCGCGATGGCGGCGCCCACGCCCTGGCTGCCGCCGTTGACGAGGACGACCTTGTCGTCGAGAAGTCCCATGGGTGTCCGGTGTCCTTTCAGCTCGTGCGCCGCTCGGCGCCGGCCCGGAGCGCGTCCCGCAGGGTCCGTGGGGTCCAGCCCAGGCTCAGCGCCTGGCGTACGACGTCCGCCTGCGAGGGCGGGGCGAGGCCGTCCACCGGAGGGTCGCTGTCGAGGTTGGTGGGGAAGGGGTAGCCCTCGGCGCTCGCGGCGATCACGTTCTCCAGCCAGGCCGCGTCGGCGCCGTCCGCCCTGCGCCGCAGCAGCACCGGGTAGACGGCGTTCGTCACCGCCTCCCGGTCCACGGTCTCCATCGCGCGCCCGAAGGCCGAGGACACCTGCAGCAGGTTGGCCATGCGCCGTACGTCCGTGGTGCGGTTGGTGCCGGCGGCGTGGAACAGCGCCGGGTTGAAGAAGGCGGCGTCGCCCTTGGCGAGCGGGAGCTGGACGTGGTGCTCCTTGAAGTACCCCTGGAACTCCGGCCGCCGCCAGGCCAGGTAGCCCGGCTCGTACGTCTGCGAGAAGGGCAGGTACAGCGTCGGCCCCGACTCGACCGGCATGTCGCGGTGCGCGACCGCGCCCTGCAGGGTGAGCACGGGGGAGAGGCGGTGCACGTGCGCCGGATACGCCGCGGCGGCCTCGTCGGAGAGGAAGCCGAGGTGGTAGTCGCGGTGCGCGGTCTGCGCGAGACCGCCCGGGTTGACCACGTTGACCTGCGAGGTCACCTGATAGCCGGGGCCCAGCCAGGCCTCCGAGACCAGGGCTAGCACGGGGTTGGCGTAGTAGTCGGCGAACGCCGCCGGGTCGTAGAGGGCCGCCTTCTCCAGCGCGTTCCACACCCGCTCGTTGGCACCGGGCTTGGCGAAGTGGTCGCCGGCCGTCGCGCCCGCCGCGTACTGCTCACGGATCAGCGCGTCGAACACCTCGGTGAGCCGGTCGACCACCGCCCCGTCGGGGAACGCCCCCCGGAACACCACGACACCGGGGCCGTCGGTGAGCGCCCTGACCAGCTCCTCCTGGATGTCCCGGCGGTCCCGGGCCGCACCGAGGCGCCCGGCGTCGTACAGCAGGACGTTCCGCTCCACCCCGCAGGCGTGCGGATAGTCGGCGGGATCGGCCCTCCGCTCGACCAGCGCGCGGAAGGAGTCGAGGTCGCAGTCCTGCTCGGACAGCCAGGCACGGCGGTGTACGGCGGTGAAGGACATCTGCGTCCTCTCGGTGACAGGGGCGACTCAGCGCTGCCATTCTTGTCAGCACAAACCCGTCGAACAACCAGCAGGCGGCCATCAAAAACCCCTCAAGGAGACCCGAGGAGTCACCGCATGGGCCATCCCTTCCCGATCCGGGAGATCGCACGTCAGGCGGGCCTGAGCGAGGCGACGGTGGACCGGGTCCTCAACGCCAGGGGCGGGGTGCGCGAGTCCACCGTGCGGGAGGTCCGTCAGGCCATCGCCGACCTGGACCGCCAGCGCACCCAGGTCAGGCTGCTCGGCCGCACCTTCATGATCGACATAGTGATGCAGACGCCGGAGCGGTTCTCCACCGCCGTGCGCGCCGCCCTGGAGGCCGAACTGCCCTCGCTGCACCCGGCGGTCGTGCGCTCCCGCTTCCACTTCCGCGAGACCGGCCCGGTGGCGGAGCTGACGCGGATCCTGGACCGGATCGCCCGGCGCGGCTCGCAGGGCGTGATCGTCAAGGCACCGGACGTCCCCGAGATCACCGCCGCCGTCGCCCGCCTCGCCGATGCCGGCATCCCCGTCGTCACGCTCGTCACCGACCTGCCCGCGACCGCCCGCCTCGGCTATGTCGGCATCGACAACCGGGCGGCCGGCGCGACCGCCGCGTACCTGATGGGCCAGTGGCTCGGCGACCGGCCCGGCAACGTCCTCACCAGCCTCAGCAGCGGCTTCTTCCGCAACGAGGAGGAGCGCGAGATGGGCTTCCGCGGCGTCATGCGCGCCCGTCACCCCGAGCGCGCGCTGGTCGAGATCGCCGAGGGCCAGGGCCTGGACGCCACCCAGTACGACCTCGTACGGGCCGCCCTGGAACGCGACCCGGACATCCGGGCCGTCTACTCCATCGGCGGCGGCAACATCGCCACCCTGCGCGCCTTCGAGGACCTGGGCCGCGAGTGCGCCGTCTTCGTCGCGCACGACCTCGACCACGACAACACCCGCCTGCTGCGCGAGCACCGCCTCTCCGCCGTCCTCCACCACGACCTGCGCCAGGACATGCGCGAGGCCTGCCACATCGTCATGCGCGCCCATGACGCCCTGCCGCCCGCCGGACCCACCCTGCCGTCCGCGATCCAGGTGGTCACCCCGTACAACATGCCCCCGCAGGCGACGAGTTGAGGCCGCGCGTGACCGCAGTGACCGAAGAGGTGGAGATCGAGGGAGTCCGGCTGCTCGCCACCCTGACGCCGGGCGGCGGGATCGGACTGCTCGCCCTGCACGGCAGCAACGAGGGCGGTACGGCCGAGCTCGCGCGGTCGGTCGCGGGCCGCTGCGGCGCCACCAGCCTGGTCTTCACCCAGCCCGGCGCGCGCCGGCCGGTGCACATCCCCTCCCCGCGCATGGCGGTGGAGCACTGCGCGCTCCTGAAAACCTTCCTGGACCACGTCTCGGTCACGGTCTCCCTGCACGGCCACATGCGCCCGGCGACGCCCCGCTCGGTCTTCCTCGGCGGCGGCAACCGGCCCGCGGCGCGGCTGCTCGCCGCCGGGCTGAGCGCCCTGCGACCGGAGTTCGACCCGGTCACCGACCTCGACGAGATCCCGCGCTCGCTGCGCGGGCTGCATCCCCGCAATCCGGTGAACCTGACCCGCCGGGGCGGCGTCCAGGTCGAACTCCCGCTCTCCGCCCGGACGGTGCGCTCCGGCGGCTGGGACCCGGAGCTCCCCGACACGCCCCCGCACCACGTCGTGGACGCCCTCGTCAAGGGCGTACGGATGCTCACAGAGTGATGGCGTACGCCTTGCGCAACGTCTCGTGCACGGTCCACCTCGTCCGGTCGCCCGCGCGCAGAACGGCCATGTCCCCGGGCCCCACCGTCAGCGTCGGCCCGTCCACGACCTCGATGGTCGCCGAGCCGCTGACCACCACGAACAGCTCGTCCGCCTCGGTGTCGGTGACCACACCCGGGGTGATCTGCCAGATCCCGCGCAGCTGCCGGCCGTCCGCCGACTCCCAGACGACCTTCCCGGTCACCTCCGGCGTCCCGGACACGATCTGCTCCGCGTCGAGGGGCTCGGGCTCGAGCTCGGCGTCCGGGACGTTCACGACGAAACTGTGGGTCATGCGGCGACCCTAGCGAGCCCCGGGGGCGTCGGGCCGTGGACAGTGTGTGCGGTATCCGCCCAGGTGAAGGGACACATCGTCGCGACTGGCGAGCCGCACGGCACCGGGTGATCGTGGAGGGCATGGCGCAGAGCACGGCGGCCGCCTCCGGGCCGCACCGGCACGACACCCGCGAGACCGTCCTGTTCGGCGGTGTCTACGGCTCCGTCCTCGCCTGCTCCATGGTCGCGGCCCTCTCCCAGTACGGCCACACCTCCCGCGCCAGCCGCCGCTACGACGCCCTGTGGCTGCTGGTGACCGCGCCGGCCTCCGCCCTCGCGCACGGCTACGCCCACTACATCGCCGAACGCGAACCGCACCGCCGCTGGGACGCCGTGCGCACCCTCGCCGAGGAATGGCCGCTGGTCACGGCCGTCCTCCCGACGGTGCTGCTGCTCGCGGGCGCCGGCTGGGGCTGGTGGCCGCCGAAGGGCGTGGAGTACGCGGCGTTCGTGCTGAACATCGTGCTGCTGTTCACCCTCGGCCTGGTCACCGCCCGCTGGTCGCGCCGCTCCTGGCCGGTGTCGGCCCTCACCGGCGTGGGAGACGCCTTGCTGGGCTTGGTCGTCGTGGTCGCCAATGCCGTCATCAAGTGACCCACTTCACTGTAAGGTCCTCCCCCGTGGGGACGGACATCGACGGCGCCATCGAGAGCAGATCGGCAGACGGACGCTGGCAGATCGAGGCCGATCTGCTGGACCTCAGGCCTCCGCGGGACTACGACGCCTGGGAGTGCCTGTTCGGCGTGCGCGGAACGGGCGACGTGGAGCGCCCGCTCTTCGCCGAGCGCGGGATCCCGGACGACCTCTCGGAGGAGGTGCGGGAGGCGGCGGTCGGCGACTACCAGTACAGCCACACCTACGCCACCTGGGCCGAGGTCCGCGCCGTGGACTGGGACGCGCCGCTCGCCGCCCGGCCCGCCTGGAACCGGGCGCTCAGACGCGGCCCGGAGGGCGACGAGGTGGTACGGGTGACTCCCGGCCTGCGCGAGGCGGCGGCCCGGACCTTCGGCGGGGGAGACCTGTTGCTCGCCCCCGCGGAGTGGCCGCCCGGCGGCCAGGTGCGGGTGGACGACGCGGTGTACCGGCCGGTCCTGCTCACCGCCCGGATGCTCGCGCCGCCGAACGAGGGATGCTGGTCCCAGGTGTGGAGCGCCATGCGGGGCCTCGCGGCCGAGTACGGCGACGAGCAGGTGCGGCTGGTCGTCTGGTTCGGCTGACCCCGGTTCGCCCGCGACCGGGTCCACCCGGACGACGTGTCCCCGTGTCGGCCGTCAAGCGGAGCCTCGTCCAGGACTTCACACAGACGGACGATCCTGACGACCGCCGTCCCGATGAGGGAACGGCGGCCATGTGCAAGGCAGTTGACGGGATGTCAGGCCTTGGTGGTCACGGCCGCGGTCTGCTGGTCCGCCTCGGCCGCCGTCGACGCCGCCGGCTGACGGCGGGGGATGAAGGTGGCGACGAGGAAGGCGAGCAGGGCGGCTCCGGCACCGATGGCCATGACGGCCTTGAAGCCGTTCTCCGAGGGGAGGGCGTGGCCGCCGAAGTCGGTGGTCATCTGGGCCAGGATCACACCGGCGAGGGCGCTGGCGAAGCTGGTGCCCAGCGAACGCATCAGCGTGTTCAGGCTGTTGGCGGCACCGGTCTGGGACGGGTCGACCGCGCCCATGATCAGGGCGGGCAGGGCGCCGTAGGTGAAGCCGACGCCGGCGCCGATGACGCAGGAGACCAGGATGAGGTGCCAGACCTCGCTCATCAGGATGATGTTCAGGCCGTAACCGGCGGCCACGATCAGCGCGCCGATCATCAGGGTGACCTTGGGGCCCTTGGCCTTGGTGACGGCCGCGGACGCGGCGGACATGGCCATCATGACCAGCCCCTGTGGGGCGAGCACCAGGCCGACCGTCAGCATGGACCTGCCGAGCCCATAGCCCGTCCGGGTGGGCAGCTGGAGCAGCTGCGGCAGCACCAGGGACATCGCGAACATCGAGAAGCCGAGGGCGACGGAGGCCAGGTTGGTGAAGAGCACCTGGGGCCTGGCGGTGGTCCGCAGGTCGACCAGCGGGTGCTCGGCCCTGAGCTCGTAGAGGCCCCAGCCGGCCAGGATCACCACGGCCGCGGCGCCCAGCCCCAGCGTGGTGCCGGAGGTCCAGCCCCAGTCGCCGCCCTTGGAGACGGCCAGCAGCAGCGAGACCAGACCGGCGGACAGACCGAGCGAGCCGACCAGGTCGAAGCGGCCGCCGGTACGCACCGTGGACTCGGGCACGATCAGCAGGACCGTTACGAGGGCGACGGCACCCAGCGCGGCCGAGGTCCAGAACAGGATGTGCCAGTCCCACTTGTCGGCGACGAACGCGGCGGCGGGCAGCCCCAGCGCGCCACCGACGCCGAGCGAGGCGCTCATCAGCGCCGTGGAACCCGCCAGCCGGTCGGCCGGCAGTGCGTCCCGCATGATGCTGATGCCCAGCGGCACCACGGCCGCGGCGAGACCCTGCAGGGTACGGCCGATGATCATCGGGACCAGTGAGTCGGCGAGAGCGCACACCACGGAGCCGGAGACCAGCAGCACGATGCTGACCAGCAGCATGCGCCGCTTGCCGAGCATGTCGCCGAGCCGCCCCACCACCGGGGTGGCCACGGCGGCGGCCAGCAGGGTGGCGGTGACGGCCCAGGCGGTGTTCGACGCGGAGGCGTGCAGCAGGGTGGGCAGCTCGGGGACGATCGGGATGACCAGGGTCTGCATCAGCGAGACGACGATGCCGGCCAGGGCCAGAACCGCCACCACGGCGTTCGGCTTCGGCGGGGCGGATGTCCCTGCGCCGGCGGGTCGGGTCAGGGCGTCGGACATGGCTGGGCCTCCGGACAAGGGTTATTACTTGACTTACGCAAACATAGAAGGATTGATTGAGTTAAGCAAGTGAATCGTCACGCGTCGAACGTGACGACGACCTTCTCCGCCGCGCCCGGCGTCATGGCGAGCTCGAACGCCCGCTCCGCCTCCGTGAACGGCACCCGGTGACTGATCAGCTTCGCGAACCGCTCGTGATGCTCGACGATCTCCGGCGTCACCTCGAAGATCTCCGTCGGGTACCCCTGGGATGCGATGAGCGTCAGCTCGCTGCGCAGCATGCCGCCGAGATCGATGTCCGCCCCCTTCTTCTGCACGGCGACCATGACGAGCTTCGCTCCCCATTTGGCGGCGTCGACGGTGGCGTTGAAGACGGCGGCGACTCCGGCGGCGTCGATGTAGATGTCGGTGCCGGCCCGCGGCTGACCCAGGGCGTTGGCGGCCTCGCCGTGCAGTTCGGTCAGGCGGGCGGTGACGTCCTCGGTGGCGGAGTTGATAACGGCGTCGGCGCCGACGGCGAGCGCGGTCTCCAGCCGCTCGGGGATGACGTCGGCGACCACCACATGCTGGACGCCGCGCAGCTTCAGCCAGATGGTCGCGCCCAGGCCGATGGGCCCGGCGCCGAAGACGACGACCTTGTCGGCGGGCCGCGCCTCGGAGCGGTTGACGCAGTGCCGGGCGACGGCCATCGGCTCGTTCAGCGCGGCCACGTCGAAGGGCACGGTGTCCGGGAAGACGGCGACCGTCTTGCCGATCTCGGCGTCCTCCAGTAGCAGGTACTCGCTCATCGCGCCGTGCTCACCACCGCAGCCGATGATCCCCGAGGGCACGCCCTGCGGGTTGACCACCACCCGGTCGCCGGCCTTGAGGTCGGTCACCTCGGCGCCGACCTCGACGATCTCCCCGGCCGGCTCGTGCCCGAGCGGGATCGACCGCATCGAGCCGTCGGCCCCGGCCGGCATGCCGCCGATGTGCAGGAAGAAGGTGTCGGTGCCGCAGATCCCGCAGGCACGGATCCTGACCAGCACGTCCTTGGGGCCCGGCACGGGACGTTCGACGTCCACCAGGTCGATGTGGTTCTGGGCGCCGGTCTTGACGGACTTCATGGTGGCCATGGGAAGGGCTCGCTTTCTAAGGGGTGCGTGGGAGAGGGGGTTTCACCGGGTCTCACTGGCTTACTTGACTTAGGCAAGCATGCTACATTACTTAAGTCAAGCAACTACTGCACCTCTCCTGACCTGCTCGCAATACGGCGTACAAAATTGTTGACAATTCTGTCTGACTAGATTTAGGTTCGACACGCACTCACTCAGGGAGGGCAGCGATGCCGAACGAAGCCCGTCCGAGCACCGGGGAGCAGGCCAAACAGCATGCGCTCGCGCGGCTGCGGCAGGCGATCCTGCACGGCGAGATGGCACCGGCACAGCGCCTGGTGGAGAACGAGCTCGCCGAGCAGTTCGGTGTGACACGGGCCAGCATCCGCGCCGCACTCATCGATCTCGAGGCCCAGGGCCTCGTCGAGCGGATCCGTAACCGCGGCTCGCGGGTGCGGGTGGTGACCGTCGAGGAGGCGGTCGCCATCACCGAGTGCCGCATGGTCCTGGAAGGACTGTGCGCGGCCAAGGCCGCCGCCGTGGCCAGCGACGAGCAGCTCGCCGAGCTGACCGAGCTGGGTACGGCGATGACCAAGGCCGTGGCCGACGGTGAGCCGGTGACCTACTCCGAGCTCAACCAGGAACTGCACGCCAAGGTGCGCGAGTTCTCCGGCCAGCGCACCGCCGTCGACCTGCTGGAGCGGCTCAATGCCCAACTGGTGCGTCACCGTTTCCAGCTGGCGCTGCGGCCGGGCCGTCCCCAGCACTCCCTGAAGGAACATCTGGCGATGATCGAGGCGATCAGGGCCAGGGACCCGCAGGCGGCCGAGGCGGCCGTCCGCGCGCACCTCACCAGTGTGATCGAGGCGCTGCGCGACTGAACGTGCGACGGCGGGCGCACACCGGAAAAGGGGAGTTCGAGCAATGACCCAGGCCCACGTGCCCGCCCGTCCACGTTCCACCCTCGTCGTCACCGCGCATGCCGGGGACTTCGTGTGGCGGGCGGGCGGCGCCATCGCTCTGGCCGCCGCCCGCGGTGAGACGGTCACCATCGCCTGTCTGACCTTCGGCGAGCGCGGCGAGTCGGCCAAGGCGTGGCGCGAGGGCAGGAAGCTGGAGGAGATCAAGGAGATACGCCGCCAGGAGGCGGAGAAGGCGGCCGCCGTGCTCGGTGCCGAGGTCCGCTTCTTCGACGCCGGCGACTACCCGCTGATCGCCTCGGTCGAGCTGACCGACCGGCTCGTCGCCGTCTACCGCGAGGTCCAGCCCGACGTCGTGCTCACCCACCCGACCGAGGACCCCTACAACGGTGATCACCCGGCCGCCAACCGCATGGCCCTCGAGGCCCGCATCCTGGCGCAGGCCATCGGCTACCCGGGGGAGGGCGACATCATCGGCGCCCCGCCGGTCTTCTACTTCGAGCCGCACCAGCCCGAGATGAGCGGTTTCCGGCCGGAGGTCCTGCTCGACATCACCGAGGTGTGGGACACCAAGCGCCGGGCGATGGAGTGCCTGGGCGCCCAGCAGCACCTGTGGGACTACTACACCGACCTCGCCGTGCGCCGGGGCGTCCAGCTCAAGCGCAACGCGGGCCCGAACCTGGGCCTGGCGCACACCACCATGGCCGAGGCGTTCATGCGGCCGTTCCCGCAGATCGCGAAGGAGCTGGCGTGAGCGGCGTGATCGTCACCAACCCGCCGAAGGCGGCCGCGAAGGACGTCGAGGCGCTGGCCGGGTTCGGGGTGGCCACCGTCAGCGAGGCGATGGGCCGTACCGGTCTGCTGGGCCCGGACATCCGCCCCGTCCAGCAGGGCGTACGCGTGGCCGGCACCGCCGTCACCGTGCTGAGCTGGCCCGGCGACAACCTCATGATCCACGCGGCGGTGGAGCAGTGCGGCGAGGGCGACCTCCTCGTCGTCACCACCACCTCGCCGTCCACGGACGGCATGTTCGGCGAGCTGTTCGCCACCGCCCTGCACCGGCGCGGGGTGCGCGGGCTGGTCATCAACGCCGGGATCCGGGACACCCAGGAGCTGCGCGAGATGGGCTTCCCCGCCTGGGCCCGGGCCGTCTCCGCGCAGGGCACCGTCAAGGCCACCGGGGGATCGGTCAACGTCCCCGTCGCCATCGACGGACAGATCGTGCGCCCGGGCGATGTGATTCTCGCCGACGACGACGGCGTGGTCGTCGTCCCCCGTGAACGCGCCCGCGAGACCGTCGAGAGGTCCGAGGCCCGCGAGGCCAAGGAGGCCGCCTCGCGTGCCGCCTTCCTCGACGGCCAACTCGGCCTGGACCGCTACGGACTTCGCGAGAAGCTCAGCCAACTCGGCGTCGAGTACCGCACGTTCGAGGAGTACGAGGGGGAGCGGCCGTGACCGACGGGGTGCCCTGTCTGCTGATGCGCGGCGGCACCTCCAAGGGCGCCTACTTCCTCGCGGGCGACCTGCCCGCCGAACCCGCCGAGCGGGACGCCCTGTTGCTGCGGATCATGGGCAGTCCGGACGAGCGGCAGATCGACGGCCTGGGCGGCGCGCACCCGCTCACCAGCAAGGTCGCCGTCGTCTCGCCCTCCGCCGACCCGGAGGCGGACGTCGACTACCTCTTCCTTCAAGTCGCCGTCGACAGGGCCGAGGTGAGCGATCGTCAGAACTGCGGGAACATCCTCGCCGGCATCGGCCCTTTCGCCGTCGAGCGCGGGCTCGTACCGGCGGGGGAGCGGGAGACCTCCGTGCGTATCCGCATGGTCAACTCCGGCGACCGCGCGACGGCGACCTTCCCGACCCCGGGCGGACGCGTCGACTACACCGGGGGCGCCGAGATCTCCGGCGTGCCGGGGACGGCCGCACCGGTCGTCATCGAGTTCCCCGCCGGGGCAGGGCCGTTGCTGCCCACCGGCAACGTCCGGGACGAGGTCGCCGGAGTGCCCGTCACCTGCGTGGACAACGGCATGCCGACGGTGCTCATCGCGGCCTCCTCCCTCGAGGTCACCGGCTACGAGACGCCCAAGGACCTGGAGGAGGATGTCGCCCTCGCCGACCGGCTGCGGGAGATCCGCCTGGACGCAGGCCGGTTGATGGGCCTCGGCGACGTCTCCGACACCACCGTGCCCAAGCTGACGCTGCTCGCCCCGCCCCGGGACGGCGGCGCGGTGACCACCCGGACCTTCATCCCGGTCCGCTGCCACACCTCCATCGGCGTGCTCGGCGCCGCGAGCGTGGCCGCCGGGCTGCGGATCGAGGGCGGCGTGGGCGCGGAAGTGGCCGACGTCGACACGGGTTGTGACCGCGTCCGCATCGAACACCCCACGGGATTCCTCGACATAGAGAGCAGCCTCGACACGACCGCCGACGGGCCGCCCCGCGCCCGCCGCACCGCCGTGGTCCGCACCGCGCGCAAGATCTTCGACGGCACCGTCTTCCCCCGCTCCGCCGGGACGGCACCTATCCCCCCGCACCCCCAAGGAGGTCAGCGATGACTCCGCCGCTCGGCGACATCGCCCACATCGGCCACGTCCAGCTCTTCACCCCCGACCTGGACGCCAGCGTCGCCTTCTTCACCGACTACCTCGGACTCACCGTCAACGGCGAGGACGGCGACACGGTCCGTCTGCGCACCTTCGACGACTACGAGCACCACACCCTCGTCCTCACCGCCCGCGAACAGCCCGGCCTCGGCCGTCTCGCCCTGCGCTCCTCCAGCGAGGAGGCCCTGCACCGCCGTGTAGCGGCGATCGAGGCGGCGGGCGGCAGCGGCACCTGGGTCGAGGACGAGCCCGGACTCGGGAAGCTGTACGTGACCACCGACCCGGACGGACACGAGCACGCGCTGTACTGGGAGAGCGAGCACTACCGGGCCCCCGACGAGTTGAAACCGGCGCTGAAGAACCAGCCGCAGGCCAAGCCCAACCGGGGTGTGGGAGTGCGCCGCCTGGACCACGTCAACTTCCTCGCCGCCGACGTGCCGGCGAACTCCGAGTTCCAGGAACACATCCTGGGCGCCCGCCCCACCGAGCAGATCCAGCTCGACTCGGGCCGGATCGCGGCCCGTTGGCTGGCCTTCGGCAACAAGTCGTACGACGTCGTCTACACCGAGGACTGGACCGGCTCCACCGGCCGGCTGCACCACATCGCCTTCGCGACCGACACCCGCGAGGACATCCTGCGCGCCGCCGATCTCGCCATCGACACGGGCGTGTTCATCGAGACCGGGCCGCACAAGCACGCCATCCAGCAGACGTTCTTCCTGTACGTCTACGAGCCCGGCGGCAACCGGATCGAGCTGTGCAACCCGCTCACCCGTCTCGTGCTCGCGCCCGACTGGCCGCTGATCACCTGGACCGAGGAGGAGCGGAAGAAGGGGCAGGCCTGGGGGCTGCGGACCATCGATTCGTTCCACACGCACGGCACACCGCCGGTCGGCTGAGCCGCCCCGGCCGAGCGCGGAGCCACTCCGGAAACACCGTCGACCGAACTGTCGATGAGATTGTTGACACAACTGTTGGCTGGTCTTCGGCCCGTGGCCCGGCCGCCAACTCCTCGCCGCCGGCGACGCCGACTGGGGCTTCACCGCCTTCGCCCTCGCCGGAGTCTCGTCCATGGTCTTCATCGGCATCGCCGCCCTGCGCACACCGAAGTCCCCCACCCCGGCAACCACCGACCACCCACTGCTCGCCACGCACTGACCACCACGGAGGCACAGGCACGACGCCGACCTGCGGGGCGCACCGGATGCGGGAGGGCGTCGGGGGAGTCACGCTCGGGGTATGACGGAGCGATGGGACGTACGGCGGGCCGGGCCCGTCGATGCGGTGCACCGGGTTCTGATGATCCCCGGCGGGCTGAGCTCGACCGCGTTCTACGCCGATGTGATGGACCAACCCGCGCTCGCCGGGCTGGGCATGGTCGCCGTGACCATGCCGGGATTCGCCGGGACGCGGGCGCCCGGGGACGTCAGCATGGAGTACTACGCGGAGTTGATGGCACGGTTCGCGGCCGACAACGACTGTGACATCGTCGTCGGGCACAGTCTCGGGGCGAACGTGGCGATCGAGATGGCCGCGGCCGGACGGTTCAAGGGGCCGCTGGTCCTGCTGTCGCCGACCTTCTCGCGTGCGGACGAGGCGACGTTCCTCGCGGTGATGAACGCGCTGGGCCGCGTGCCGCTGCTCGGGCCGGCCTCCTGGACGGGCATGCTCAAACTGATGCCCAAGGCGATGAAACGGGAACTGCCCCCGCACCGGGCCGAGGAGCTGCTCGCGGACGTCGCCGCCAACGATCCCGCCGTCTGCCGGCGGATCGTACGGCGCTACTACGAGTACCTGGGCCGCCATCCGGCACTGGTCCCACGGCTGTGCGAGGCCGCGGTCCCGGCGTGGGTCGTACGCGGCGACCGCGACGAGATCGGTCTGACCGACGAGGAGCGGAGAGAGCTGGAGGCCTGCCCGCACGTGCGGATGGTCACCGTGTCCGATGCCGGCCACATGGTCGTGGTCCAGCAGCCCGAGCGGGTCGCCGCCGTCATCGCGGAGGCAGCGGCGGTCTGACCCGTCACAGCGCGATCACCAGGTTCGGCCCGGCGAGGTCCACGCGGGACATGAGCGCTCCCCGGCCGCCCGCAGGGCCGCCGTCCGGTCCATCCCCCGGCCACTGGTGCGTCGGCAACAGCCGTGCCACGCCCACCTGTCGGACCTGTCGGACCTGTCGGACCTGTCGGACCTGTCGGACCTGTCGGACCTGTCGGACCTGTCGGACCTGTCGGACCTGTCGGACCTGCCGGCCCGCCGACTCGGCACGGTGTCCACCGCGAAGGGACCGATGTCGAGGCGCTCGCCGGGGCGGAAGTTGCCCGCAGCAGCGGGTTGAGATCTGCGCAGTGGTCGGTATGCCGGTGACTGGCCGGCACGGCGTCCACGCCGGGACCGAGCCCTAGGCGTCCGCCCCCGCCTCCCGTATGTGACGGGCGATCAGGTCGTAGGTCTCTCGGGCCCGTTGGTCGTCCGAGGCGTCGTACCCGTGATCGACGCCCGGTACATCGCGGTACTCCACCAACGCTCCCGCCGCCCGCAGACGGTCGGCGTACCGCGCACCCTCCGCCTTGAGCAGATCCAGCTCGGCCGTGATGACCACCGCCGGCGCGATCCCCTTCAGGTCGGCCGTGTCCGAGGGGTGTGCGGGCGACACCAGCCGGTCGGTGCGCGACGCCGGGTCCGGGACGTACGACGTGTCGAAGACGTCGGCCATCCAGGGCCGCAGCACCGGTTTGGCGGCGGCGCTGTGCTTGTCGCGGGCGTTCGTCGCCAGGTCCAGCGGCGGATAGTGCAGGACCTGAAGGGCGATGGACGGGCCGCCCTCCTCCAGCGCCTGCCGTGCCACGGCCGCCGCGAGGCCGCCTCCGGCGCTCTGTCCGCCGACGGTGAGCCGGGCACCGTCCCAGCCGTGCTCCGCGCCGTGTCCGGCGACCCACCGAACGATCTCGTACGCCTGCCGGGGCGGCGCGGGGAAGGGATGCTGCGGGGCGACGGCGTAGTCGACGTTGACGACGACCACGCCCGCCTCGGCGGCGAGGAAGCGGCACAGCGGGTCGTCGATCTCCGTCAGGGCCACGACGTACCCACCGCCGTGGAAGTTGACGTGGACCGGCGGTGTCCCGTCGACGGCCGGCCGGTAGACCGTGGCCCGGGCCGGACCGATCGACGTGGGGACGCTCAACTCGTCGACGGTGCGCGGGTATTCGGGGAACCTGGCGTGGGACGCGGCGGCGGACCCGCGTCCGCCGGATCGCCGGTCGGCCAGCCGGGTCAGGCGCTGCAGGGTTCTGGCGGCGACGGCGGCCACCGCGGGTCGGGCCAACAGGGACATACCGGCTCCCCTTCGAGGGCATGCTTGAGGGAACCAATCATCAGGATTCCTGCTGATCGGTGGAGGGGAAGATAACACGCCGGCGAGCCCGACGGCCGATCAGTGGTGACCGATGGCGATCAGGGGCGGTCGTCGGCGTCCGCGCGGACGTGCTCGTGCGGGCCGGGGCCGCCGTCCTCGCAGCGGAAGCCGGTCCGGTGCCCGAACGGCGAAGGCGGCGGAGCCGCGGTCTCCAGGTGTGCCCGGCACGCGGCGCGCTGCGCGCTCTCGATCATCTCCTCGCTGTCGGACGCCGCGTTCGCCAGGCTCGTACAGCACACGAGGAGCAGCAGCGCGCCCCCGACGAACGGCAGGGACCGGCGCGGGGGAGGCGGAGCGAGCAGGGCCCGGACGCGCTGCGGCACCGCACCGCCGTTCACGGCCAGCCGGGAGGTCCGGGGCGGATGCGCGGCGGAGGCGAGGGCCGCCCGGCCCACCGAGCGTGCGACGGTCCGGCGGTCGCCCACGTGCGCCGCGGCCTCCTCGTCGGCCCAGCGCTCCAGCATGAAGTCGCCCGTGTCCGCGAGCGGGCGCAGCAGGGGGCTGACGGCGGCGGTCAGCCGCCAGAGGGTCTGGTAGAGATGGTGTCTGTCCCGCAGATGCGCCCGTTCATGGGCCAGCAGCGCCTCGCGCTCGTCGTCCCCGAGGCAGCGCAGCATGCCCCGGGACACCACGATCCGCCCGGGCGCCCCGGGCAGTGCGAAGGCGCTGGGTGAGGGGTCGTCCAGGACGGCCAGTTCGGTGTCGCCCGGCAGCCGCCGGCACTCCCGGCGGGCCCACCGCAGATGCCGTACCTGTCGGACGGCGGCGACCGCGAGCCCGGCGCAGGAACCGGCCAGGGCGAGCGCGGCGGCCGTCGCGACGGTGAGGTAGACGGGGTCGTCGGCGCGCAGTTCGGCTACCGACCACCGGCCCTCCTCGGCGACCTCGGGGATGCGCGCGAACCCGGCGAAGGCCAGCAGGGCCAGCGATCCCAGCCAGCCGAGCGCCGTCACCAGCGCGCCGCACGCCAGCGCACGGGCGGCCGGGCGGGGCGCCAGCCGTCGGGCCGGCCGGGGGGCGAGCACCGCGAGGACGACGGTGATCAGGAGGGGGACGTAGACGCTGATCCGCACCGGCTCACGGTCCCTCGGCCGTGGAGCCGTTCGTGTCGTCGTGCCCGGCCTCGTTCTCCGCGAGCAGCCGGTGCAGCAACTCCTCGTCCTCGCGCGACAGTTCGGAGACGAAGCGGCTGAGCACCGCCTCGCGGTCGGAGCCGTGTTCCAGCAGGGCGTGCATCTGCTCGGCGGTGTGGGACGCCTCGTCCCGCACGGGTGCGTAGGCGTAGCCGCGGCCGGCGCGGTGGCGGACCAGCATCCCCTTGTCGTACAGCCGCGACAGGATCGTCAGCACGGTGGTGTAGGCGAGGTCGCCGGGCAGCCGGTCCAGCACCTGCCGGGCGGTCAGCGCCGTCTCGGCCGCCCACAGCGCGGCCAGCACACCGCTCTCCAGCTCACCGCGGGCCCGCCTGCCGGATGCCTCTCCCTCCCGGTCGTGCATCGTTCACCTCACCGTCCTCGGTTGCTCGGCGCCACAGCCTACCCGCTGGGCTACTACGCCTTGTAGGACGTGTGGGGACCTCCGCGGTCGGCCCCGACGAGAACTACGACATCTTGTACGAGCCTACCTACTACATGTTGTAGAGTTTCGCCGCCTCACTCCACCCGCGAAGGAACAACCCCATGCCCCAGCGCGGAAGTACGGTGCGTTCGGCCGAGCGCGTCGTGATCGTCTCGGCGAGCATCGGCGCCGGTCACGACGGTGCCGCACGCGAGTTGCAGCGCCGGCTCGTGGCGGACGGCATCGCCGTCGAGCGCCGCGATCTGCTCGACCTGCTGCCCGCCCGGATCGGCCGGGCGGTCCGGGACGGCTACCACCGCATACTGGTGCGCGCCCCGTGGCTGCGCGGCCCCCGTGCCACCCGCGACGACCTCGCCCGCGCCCGCGACACCGTCGGCGCCCTCGCCGGGCTCCCACCGCGGCTCTTCCGGCCGCCCTACGGAGTGATGTCCGCCGCCGCCCACCTCGCCGCCCGGCGCCTCGGCCTCAGCCCGGTGCTGTGGACCTGGTGGGGCGAGGACTGGACCGCCCGAGCCACCCCGGACTCCGTGCACCGCACGCTCGTACGCGATCTGCGGGGCGGCGGCACGATCCTGCTGCACGACTCCGACTGCACCTCCGCGCCCGGTGCCTGGCGCTCGGCCCTCGGGGCGCTGCCGCGGATCCTCGACGCGTGCCAGGAGCGGGGACTGACGGTCGGCCCGCTGCGCGAGCACCGGCCGCGCGCGGTCTGATCAGCGGGCGGTGGCGCGGACCCCGTCCAGGGCGATGGCGAGCACGCGGTCGCGCTGGGCGTCGTCGTCGAAGGCCGTCGCCGTGATGCCGGCGACCATCCGCAGCAGGTCCATGAAGTCCATGTCCTTGCGGGCCTCACCCGCCTCCTGGGCCCGCTCGAACAGCGGTCCACCGGCCGCGTACATCGACTCCCGGCAGGCCTGGAAGATCTCCGACTCGTCGTTGAGCGCCTCACGCACCGCCCGTTTGGTCACCATGTAGTCGGTGAACCGCCGCAGCCATGTCGTCAGCGCCTCCCAGGGCTCGAGCCCGGCGACCTCACCGGCGACCCGGCACAGCTCGTTGACCTCGTCCGCGTACACGCTCTCGAAGAGGTCCCGGCGGGTGGGGAAGTTGCGGTACAGCGTGCCGATGCCGACGCCCGCGCGACGGGCGATGTCCTCCAGGGACGCGTCCGCCCCATGGGCCGCGAACGCCTCGCGGGCCGCGTCCAGCAGGGCGTCGTAGTTGCGTGCGGCGTCCTTCCGGTGCGGCCGCCGCGACGCCACGATCTCGCCGACGGGGAACGTCACGGATGCCTCCCGAACGTGACTGATACGGAGGGTTACCTCCGCTACTTGAAGCGGAGGTACGCCTCCGCTAGAGTGGAGGCGTACCTCCACTTTAGCAGTGCGGGTGCGTCCGCCGTGGATCCGCACGGCCCGCGCATCCGTCCACCACCTTTCCGCGACCGCTCACCGCGGCCGTCGGCGTGCCCGCAGCCGCCCACCGGCGGCCCGGGCCCGTACGACCGTGGCCAGAGAACTCCGGCCGCACCCCGTTCGTTCGGAGAGGCTCGTCCATGCCCCGCAAGTCCACCCGTCTCACCTTCGCGGTCCTCGCGACCGGCGCCGGTGTGTTCTCGATGCTGCAGTCGCTGATCGCGCCGGCCCTGCCGACCGTCCAGCACGCGCTGCACACCTCGCAGTCCACCGCGACCTGGGTGATGACGGCCTACCTGCTGTCCGCCTCCGTCTTCACCCCGATCCTCGGCCGTGTCGGCGACCTGATCGGCAAGAAGCGCACCCTCGTCGCCGTGCTGCTCGTCGTCCTGGCCGGCTGTCTGCTCGCCGCGCTCGCCCCGACCATCGGCGTGCTGATCGTCGCCCGGATCGTGCAGGGCGTCGGCGGCGCCCTCTTCCCGCTGTCCTTCGGCATCATCCGCGACGAGTTCGAGATCTCCCGGGTCAGCGGCAGCATCAGCAACCTGTCCGCCGTCATCGCCGCGGGCGGGGGCGTCGGCATCGTCGCGGCCGGCCCGATCGTGTCCGCCCTCGACTACCGCTGGCTGTTCTGGATCCCCGTCGGCGTCGTCGCGATCACCGCGCTGATCGCCCTGCGCTATGTCCCGGAGTCGCCCAACCGGGCTCAGGGCAACGTCAGTTGGCTCGGCGCCGGTCTGCTGTCTGGCTGGCTGGTGGCACTGCTGCTGCCGCTGAGCCAGGCGAGCGTCTGGGGCTGGGGCTCGATCAGGGTCGTCGGCCTGTTCGCCGCGGCGGTCGTGCTGTTCACCGCCTGGCTGCTGTCCGAGGCCCGCTCCCGCACCCCGCTGATCGACCTGCGCGTGATGCGGCTGCCCGCCGTGTGGACCACCAACGCCGCGGCCCTGCTGTTCGGCGCCGGCATGTACGCGCTGTGGTCCTTCCTGCCCGGCTTCGTCCAGACGCCGAGCTCCGCGGGATACGGCTTCGGCGCCGGCGTCACGACGTCCGGACTGCTGATGCTGCCGATGTTGGTGGCCATGTTCTTCTCCGGCATCCTCAGCGGCCGGCTGGAGCCCGTGGTCGGCGCCAAGTCCCTCCTGACGACCGGTGCCACGCTCGGCGCCGTCGCCCTCGGACTGCTCGCCGCCTGGCATGACGAGCAGTGGCAGGTCGCCCTCGTCTCGGGCGTCTTCGGCCTCGGCATCGGTCTCGCCTTCGCCTCCATGGCCAACCTGATCGTCGGCAGCGTCCCGGCCTCCCAGACCGGCGCCGCGACCGGCATGAACGCCAACATCCGCACCATCGGCGGCTCCATCGGCGCGGCCGTGACCAGCGTCCTGGTCACCGGACACCTCCAGCCCTCGGGCCTGCCGTACGCCTCCGGCTACACCCACGGCTTCGCCCTGCTGGCGGTGCTGTGCCTGGCGGCGGCCCTGGCCGCCCTGCTGGTGCCGACGGCACGCGCGGGGCGCCCCGGCCCCACGGCACGGGCCGCCTCCGTCCCGGCCGAGGCCGAGCCGCACACGGTCACGTCCGGCACCGCGAGCTGACACCCGGAGCCACGCCCGCCGGGCCCGGCGGGAACACCGTCCCGCGTACGGTAAAGTTGACCTGCCTGATCGCACGGGTCACCGCGCGAGAGGCACCGGGACGTGGCGCAGCTTGGTAGCGCACTTGACTGGGGGTCAAGGGGTCGCAGGTTCAAATCCTGTCGTCCCGACGGTTTTCACAGCGGGTCTGCCGATGACGGCAGGCCCGCTGTTTTTTCGATCCCTGCACCGGTCTGCCCGGAAAACGCTTGGACCAGGCGGGTTTGTTCCTGGGACACTCCCATCCCTGACCCGCCCGCACTCGCGACCTCAGGATCGGAATGGGATTACCCGATGCTCGCGCGGCCACGCCGCGCAGGGGCTCCGTGCTTCTCGCACTTCGTTACTACGGACGGGAGCTGGCCCGGCTGCGCCGGATGACGGTGCCCGCGCTGCTGCTGCCCGCCCTCGGAAACATCGGCCTCAACTACCTCGCGCCGCTGGTCGTCGCCAAGCTCGTCGCCCGTATCTCCGACGACCACGGCATCAAGCTCGCCGCGACACTGCCGTACGTCCTCGTCTTCGCCGGGGTGATGCTGCTCGCGGAGGGAGTGTGGCGCGTCGGGCTGCACTGCCTCAACCGTCTGGACGCCCTCGGCATCGAGCACCTCTACGTGCTCGGCCTGGACGAACTGTTCGCCAAGGACGCCGCGTTCTTCCACGACAACTTCGCCGGGGCGCTGACCAAGAGGGTGCTCAGCTTCGCCTCCCGCTTCGAGGAGTTCGCCGACACCCTCACCTTCAACATCGTGGGCAGCCTCGTACCGCTGCTGTTCGGCTCGGTGGTGCTGTGGCGCTACCAACCGTGGCTCGTCGTCGGGCTGTTGGCGATGATCGCGGTCACCGCGGTGTGCGTCGCGCCGCTGATCCGGCGCCGTCAGGCCATCGTCGACCAGCGCGAGGAGGCGATCGCCCGGGTGGCGGGCCATGTCGCCGACAGTCTGATGAACATGGAGACGGTCCGCGCCTTCGCCGCCGAGCGGCGCGAGGCCGCCGAGCACCGCAGGCGGGTCGCCCACTCGCGCCGGCTCATGCTCCGGTCGTGGGACTACGGCAATCTGCGCATCGACACCCTGGTCGCGCCGATGTCCGTCCTCACCAATGTGCTGGGCCTGTTGCTCGCGGTCGCGCTCGGCGGGGGCGGACACGGCGTGGAGGCGGTCGTGGTCGCCTTCACCTACTACACCAACGCCACGAAGATCATGTTCGACTTCAACCAGATCTACCGCCGGCTGGAGAGCTCGATGACGGAGGCCGCGCAGTTCACCGAGCTGCTGCTGGTCCCGCCCACCGTGCTGGACCCGCCGGCCCCCGAGCCGCTGCTGCCGGGACCGGCCGACGTCCGCTTCGAGCGGGTCGACTTCACCCACGGCGGCGGCGAACCGCTCTTCCAGGGTCTCGACCTGGCCGTGGCCAGCGGCACGAGGATCGGACTGGTCGGCCGCTCCGGCGGGGGCAAGACCACGCTGACCCGGCTGCTGCTGCGGATGATGGACATCGACGCGGGCCGCATCCTGATCGGCGGCCAGGACATCAGCCGGATGCGGCAGGCGGACCTGCGCGGCCTGATCGCGTACGTGCCGCAGGACCCGGCGATGTTCCACCGCACGCTACGGGAGAACATCGCCTTCGCCCGGCCGGACGCCACCGACGCCGAGATCCGCCGCGCGGCCCGGGCGGCGCACGTCACGGAGTTCGCCGACGCACTGCCGGACGGCTTCGACACCATGGTCGGCGAGCGGGGCGTCAAGCTCTCCGGCGGCCAGCGCCAACGCGTCGCGCTGGCCCGGGCGATCCTGCGGGACGCCCCGATCCTGCTGCTCGACGAGGCGACCAGCGCGCTGGACTCCGAGAGCGAGATCCTCGTCCAGGAAGCCCTGTGGCGGCTGATGGAGGGGCGGACCGCGCTGGTGGTCGCGCACCGGCTGAGCACGGTCGCCGGCATGGACCGGCTCGTCGTCCTCGACCGCGGCCGGATCGTCGAACAGGGCACCCACCAGGAACTCCTCGCCTCCGCCGGCGCCTACGCCAAGCTCTGGCAGCACCAGTCCGGCGGCTTCCTGACGGACGACAGCCCGGCAGGCGCGGACCTGCACTGAGCCCGGTCCCGGCAGCATCCCGGGCCGCCGGGCACACGGGCCGCGCGCGACGGCCTGGGTCGTTCTGCTCGGCGGCTCGCCGTGCGACGCCGCCCATGGCTCCGGGTCCCTTCGCACGGACTCGCCGCCGAGGACGAACCCGCCTTCACGAGGGACCAGAAGGCGGCCGTCCGCGGTGACAACGTCCGCCGGCTCCGGGGTCAACGGCCGCCGGCCCGCATATGGTTCGCGTCCGATGGCCGGCGCCCGAACTCCGCGGTCCGGCCGTCGGCTGGGGGAGCGACGGCGGTCCCTCCGGTGCCGAACGGGCATCGCCGGGCAGGAAACGGCCAACAACGGCGACGTCCCGCCGCCGGTCGTGCGATATCCGTCGACTCCGCTCAAGGCCCGAGGAGCCGGTCGGCCCGCCGATAGCTTCCTCGTGTCGTCACGCCGGTGATCGTCACCGGGTGCCGCCGAGGAAGCCGTGCGGAGGTGGGGGATGGACCCGGGGACGTTGGTGGCGCAGGCGCTGGCCGCGGGGGTGGGTGCCGGTCTGAGCGGCGCCGCCTCGTCGGCGGTGACCGAGTGCTACGCCGCCCTGAAGCAGGCGCTCGTGCGGCGGCTCGCGGGCAGGCCCGGGGCCCTGGAACGCATCGAGCTGCTGGAGCGCCGGCCGGGCGGATCGGCCGAAGGGCTCGCCCACGATCTCGTCCTGGCCGGTGCCGTGGACGCCGAAGTCGTGGAGCACGCCCGACGGCTGCTGGCCCTGACCGCCCCGGACGCGGGCCCCCGCGGGACGTACCGGGTCGATCTGCGGGAGGCGCGAGGCGTGCAGGTCGGCGACGGCAACACCCAGCACAACACGTTCGGTTAGGCGCCCGACCGACACCCACGGGCCGCAGAAAGCACCGCCATGATGAGGAACAGCCGGACCAACGGCGCCCAGGCCGGCGACGGCAACGTCCAGCACAACACCTACCTGCCCCCGCAGCGGGCCACGCGCCGCCGCTCACGGGACTACGCGCCCACGGCGACCGTGACCGCGGGCGACCACTCCACGGTCACGCAGAAGAACACCCATCTGAAGTTCTCGGTCCCGGTCATCGGCCCGCTGCTCGGCATGGCCTCCGCCCATCCCGTGATCGCCGGCGTGGCGGCGGTGACGCTCATCGGGGGCGGCGGTCTCGCGACCACGGCCGCGCTGTCCAGCCCGCAGCCCTCCGTCTCGACCGCGCTGGTCCGCGGGTTCCGCATGATGGACCCCGGGGGCACGCCGACCGGCTACGACTTCAGCCACACCCCGCCGGTACCGGCGGGGTCGAGCACCGACGCCATCTACGTCTCGGGTGGCTACCTGGCCGCGAGCAACGGCAAGCTGGCCTCCTGGAACTCCGACAAACTTCCCACCGCGGCGGACTGCCGCAAGGCGGTGGCGCAGAATCCCGTGCGCCAGACGGTGGCCGTCGTCCACTACCTCACGTGCTACGTCGACCGCAACAGCAACCCCGGCTACATCCTGGTCACCGCCGTCGGAAGCGAGTACACGACCGTCGACACCGCTCATCTCCGCTGACCCCACCGGGAAAGTCCACCGGGGCGTCCGCCATGCGGGACGCCCCTCTTGACGTGGTCCGCGGTCGGATCGACACTCACTGAGGGAATCCTAGTGAATAGGTAGGGAAACATGAGGCGCCATGAACCGGTCACCGTCCGCGTGGTCCGTTCGCCTCTTCTGACCTCCCGCCGCCACATCGATCTGCTGCGAGTCTGCAGCGCGATCAGGCCCCAGGGCTGAGCCGCGGCCTTTCCCGCGCCGGCACCCGCCCCCTCGGGGGCGCCTCGTCCGGCGCGCACGGGTGAGCCCTGCTCCCAGGACCGCCGCCCCATTCCCGCCCGCCCGACGTCGCTTCCGCCGCGCGTACGTCCGCGCCCGCTCCCGGGGAGAGTCATGACCATCGCACCGCCGGCCACCCACGCCACCGCCCACGCCACCGACCGACCCGCGCCCGCCTTCCGTGGCCGCATCGGCCGGGACGCGCGCAGCGGCCACTACGCCGTTCCGGGCCGCTACCGCCTCCATCTGTCGACCGCCTGTCCCGACGGCCTGCGCATCGCCGTCACCCACAGCCTGCTCGGCCTGGACACCGTCTGTCCGGTGACCCACCTGCCCGCCGTGCCCGACTGCCCCGAAGGCGGCCACTCGGCCCTGCGGCCGCTGTACGAGGCCAGCGCCCACCGCTACCGCGGACCGGCCGTCGGACCGGTGCTCAGCGACGACTGGTCCGGACGGATCGTCAGCACCCACGCGCCGGACATCATGCGCGACCTCGCCCGCCGTTTCTCCACCGGCGGTACCTCCCTCCACCCCTGCGGCGCGGACTCGGAGATCGAGGCCGTGGAGCGGATGTGCCGGGAGGGGATCGAGGAGGCGGCGCAGCGGGCCGGGTCGGCCGGCGAGGACGCGGTCGTGTGTGACACAGCACTGACCACCCTGCTCGACACCCTGGGCGCCCTCGACCGCTGGCTCACCGGCCGTACCTACCTGATCCGTGACGAAGTCACCGCGGCCGACGTCGAGTTGTGGGCCGCGCTGGTCCAGCTCGACACCGTGCACCGCAACCACCTGGACGCCGCCGCCGTCCAGCGCATCGCCGACCACCCCACCCTGTGGGCCTACGCCCGCCGGCTCGCCGCCCACCCGGCGTTCGGCGGCCACCTCGACCTCGACGGCATCGAACGCCGCCACCACGCACGCTGCCAGGGACTGGAGGCCGCCGGAGCGGCCGTACGGATCCTGGACTGGGCGGCCCACAAAACCCGTTAGCCGTTCCACCTGGTGGACGGGCGTTGACATGTGTTCGGACGATTGTTTTAACTGACAACCAGAACGGTCATGAGCGTCAGCGACAAGCCCTGGCTAGCTGACCGGCAACCCTCGCACCGCGGTGGGGTGCCCCAGGTGACGACCGGACCGGATGACCTTTCGGTAAGCGCGAGGCCCACACGGGCCGGAACAGTGACGGTGACGCCATGTACGCAGCTCCCAGGACGGCCACGCGCCGCCCACAGGGCTGCGTACAGCCGTACCCGAACCCTCTCGTGGCCGATCGCGCCGTCGATCTGCTCCGCGTGAACAGCGCACTGTGTACCGCATCGGGCCGTGCCCGCTGTCGGGGCTGACCTCTTCCCGCAGCCCCCGCACCCCCTGACGAACACCGCGACGCGGTGTGCCGTCGTCCTTTCCGCCCCCCGGTACTCCGCTGTCGCGTCCGCCGCCGCATGCCGCCGCGCCGTCCGGGGTGTCCGACCCAGCCGGAGCCCACCATGAGTGAACCCCCTGGCGCCACCGTCACGCTTGCGCCGACGTCCGCCGCAGACGAACCGTCAAAGCCCCTCACCGCCCAGCGAGTTCTGCCGCTGCGGCGCCCCGGACGCTGGATCGCCACCGCGGTCGTCCTCGTCCTGGTCGCCCAGTTCGTGCACGGCCTGGTGACCAACCCGTTCTACCAGTGGGACCGCTGGGGCTACTGGTTCCTGCGCCCCACCATCCTCGACGGTCTGGTGATCACCCTCGAAGTCACCGCCTACAGCGCGGTGTTGGGCCTCCTCGGCGGCATCCTGCTCGCCCTGGCCCGGCTGTCGAGAAGCCCGGTGCTGCGCGCCGTCAGCTGGACCTACATCTGGGCGCTGCGCTCCATCCCGCTCATCGTGGTGCTGCTCTTCCTCTACAACTTCAGCGCCCTGTACAAGACGTTGAGCGTCGGCATCCCCTTCGGTCCGGCCTTCTTCTCCTTCGACGAGACGAAGCTCGCCACCGACATGGCCATCGCCGTCATCGGCCTCAGCCTCAATGAGGCGGCCTACGCGGCCGAGGTCGTCCGCGGCGGCATCCTCTCCGTCGACCAGGGCCAGCACGAGGCGGCCGCGGCACTCGGCCTGCCGAAGGGCTACCAGTTCCGGAAGATCGTCTTCCCGCAGGCACTGCGCTCGATCATCCCCAACTACGTCAACCAGCTCATCGGCCTGATCAAGGGCACCTCGCTGGTCTTCTACGTCTCCCTGCTCGACCTGTTCGGCTCCGCGCAGACCATGGGCTCCACCTATCCCGGCGACATCGTGCCACTGCTGCTGGTCGTCACCGTCTGGTACCTGATCCTGACCAGCGTCGTCTCCGTCATCCAGTTCTACGTCGAGCGGCACTACGCCCGCGGTGCCACCCGCAGCCTGCCGCCGACACCGCTGCAGAAGCTCCGCACCGCTCTCACCGAGCTGCGGGCCCGTATCCGCCGGGAGGCCGCCGTATGACCACCGACACCATCGAGGCCCTGGCGAACGTCGAGGCCGCCACCGTCGAGGTGCACGACGTGCACAAGTGGTACGGCACCCACCGGGTGCTGGACGGCGTGGACCTGACCGTCCGCCCCGGCGAGGTCACCGTGATCCTCGGCCCCTCGGGCTCCGGCAAGTCCACCCTGCTGCGGGTCATCAACCACCTGGAGAAGCCCGAGATCGGCCATGTCAGCATCAACGGCGAACCGATCGGCGTGAAGCGGCAGGGCGACCGGCTCAAGGAGCTCAGCGAGCGGGCCATCCTCACCCAACGCGGCCGGATCGGCTTCGTCTTCCAGAACTTCAACCTCTTCCCGCACCTGACCGTCCTGGACAACGTGGCCGCGGCCCCGGTCGCCACCGGCCGGCTCGGCAGGACCGAGGCCCAGGAACTCGCCCGGGAACTCCTCGGCCGCGTCGGCCTCGCCGACAAGACCGGCGCCTACCCGCGCCAGCTGTCCGGCGGCCAGCAGCAGCGCGTCGCCATCGCCCGCGCCCTCGCGCTGCGCCCCGGCGTCATCCTCTTCGACGAGCCCACCTCCGCCCTCGACCCCGAACTGGTCGGCGAGGTGCTCGCCGTCATCAAGGACCTGGCGACCAGCGGCACCACCCTCGTCATCGTCACCCACGAGATCGGCTTCGCCCGCGAGATCGCCGACCGGGTCGTCTTCATAGACGGCGGCCGGATCGTCGAGCAGGGCCCGCCCTCCGAGGTCCTCGACAACCCTCGGCACGAGCGGACCAGGGACTTCCTCAGCAAGGTCCTGTGACTCGCCGCAGCTTCAGACCTCCCCCCACACCACTCTCATCACCTCCAGCGACAAGGAACGGCCATGTCCATCCACTTCACCCGACGCAGCCTGATACGCGGCATCACCGCGGCGACCGCCGTCGCCTCCCTGGCCACCGGGCTCGCCGCCTGCGGTGGCAACAGCGACGCGGCCACCTCCACCGACGCCGCCGCCAAGACCGGCGAGGTCGTCGTCGGCCAGGTCTCCAACGGCGCCGCCCAGCAGACCTCCATCAAGGTCTCCGAGGTCAAGTCCATCAGCGCCGAACTGCCCGCGGCCGTCAAGAAGAGCGGCAAGCTGGAGATCGGCATCGGCGCACTGCCGGCCGGCTTCCCGCCGCTGGCCTACGTGGGCAGCGACCAGAAGACCCTCACCGGCTCCGAGCCCGACCTCGGCCGTCTGGTCGCAGCGGTCCTCGGTCTCAAGCCCGAGGTGAAGAACTCCACCTGGGAGAACCTCTTCGTCGGCATCGACAGCGGCAAGGTCGACGTGGCCTTCTCCAACGTCACCGACACCGAGGAACGCAAGAAGAAGTACGAGTTCGCCTCCTACCGGCAGGACAACCTGGCCTTCATCGTCCCGAAGAAGAGCACCTGGAACTTCGACGGCAACTACGAGAACCTCGCCGGCAAGACGGTCGCCGTCGGTTCCGGCACCAACCAGGAGAAGATCCTCCTGGAGTGGAAGGCGAAGCTCGCCAAGGAGGGCAAGAAGCTCACCGTCAAGTACTTCCAGGACAGCACCAGCACCTTCCTCGCCCTGAACAGCGGGAAGATCGACGCGTCCTTCGGCCCCAACCCCGGCTTCGCCTACCACAACCGCCAAGTGGCCAACACGCCCAACGCCACGCGTACGGCGGGCACCTACTCGGGCGCGGGTGCCAGCCTGCAGGGCCTGATCGCGGCCACCGCGAAGAAGGACAGCGGCCTGGCCAAGCCGCTCGCCGACGCCATCAACTACCTGATCAAGAACGGTCAGTACGCCGAGTGGCTCAAGGCCTACAACCTCTCCAACGAGGCCGTGGCCAAGTCCGAGGTCAACCCGCCCGGACTGCCGCTCGACAACTCCTGACCACCGCGCGCCGGGGACTCCGCCGCCGCTGCGCGGTGGAGTCCCCGCGCCGGACATCCCGAGCCGCACACCGGAGACCGCCACACCATGTCCGTCATCGCCCTCGACGCCAACTCCTCGCACCTCCTGGACAACCCCGCCTGGGCCGCGCTCACCGGCCCGCACGCCCGCTTCGCCCAGCGCGTCGGCCACGCCGTCCGCTACCAGCCGGACGTGGCCCCTTTCCACGCCCTCTCCGACGAGGACGACCCGCGCGCCTGGGCCGACCTCGCCGCACTCGTCGGCCCCGGCGGCACCGCCGCGGTGCGGGGCGTGACCGAGGCGGCGGAGGGCTGGGAGGTCGTGCGCACCGGGCACGGCGTCCAGCTCGTCGACACCGCCCTGCGCGCCGAGCCCGACCCCGAGGCGGTGCGGCTCGGCCCCGACGACGTGCCCGAGATCCTCGACCTGGTCGCCCGCACCGAGCCGGGCCCCTATCTGCCCCGCACCGTCGAACTGGGCACCTACCTCGGCATCCGCCACCAGGGCCGGCTGATCGCCCTGGCCGGCGAGCGGCTGCACCCGCCGGGCTGGACGGAGATCAGCGCCGTGTGCACCGACCCCGCCCACCGTGGCCGGGGCCTGGCCACCCGTCTGGTCCGCGCGGTCGCCGCCGGCATCAAGGAGCGCGGCGAACGCCCCTTCCTGCACGCCGCGGCCACCAACGTGAACGCGATCCGGCTGTACGAGTCGATCGGGTTCACCCTGCGCAGCCGTACCGTCTTCTCGCTCGTCCGGCACACCGGGGCCGCCGCGCTGGAAGAAACGGCATAGCCGTGCCGTTGTCCTTGTCGAAGGCGAGTGCTCGGCCCACGCGGACGGAGGTGCGACACATGACACGTGTAGCGCGCGTCGTCCGCCTCCACTCCCGGCCCCACATCGACCTCCAGCGCGTCGCCGGCTCCCTCTGTAGCTCCTGACCCCGTTTCCCCAGCCGCCGTGCGCCCCGACTCCCGCGGGCCGGCGATCTCGTACGGACCTCCAGGAAGGCACCTCGTGTCCGCAACTCCCGCTTCCTCCCTGCACCTTGCCGTCGCCCTCGACGGCACCGGCTGGCATCCCGCCTCCTGGCGCGAGCAGGTCGCCCGCCCCCGGGACCTGTTCACCGCCGGCTACTGGGCCGACCTGGTCGCCGAGGCCGAACGCGGCCTGCTCGACTTCGTCACCCTCGAGGACGGACTCGGCCTGCAGTCCTCGCAGTTCGGTGAGCTCGACGGCCGCACCGACCAGGTACGCGGCCGCCTCGACGCCGTACTCACCGCGTCCCGCATCGCACCCCTGACCCGGCACATCGGCCTGGTCCCGACCGTGATCGCCACCCACACGGAGCCCTTCCACATCTCCAAGGCGATCGCCACCCTGGACTACGTCAGCACCGGCCGCGCCGGGCTGCGGGTACAGATCTCCGCCCGCCCCCACGAGGCCGACCACTTCGGCCGCCGCACCTTCCCGCCGATCGACCTGGGCGAACTGCGGAGCCCGGCCGGGCAGGAACGGCTCACCGACCTCTTCGACGAGGCCGCGGACTACGTCGAGGTTGTGCGCCGGCTCTGGGACAGCTGGGAGGACGACGCCGAGATCCGGGACGTCGCCACCGGCCGTTTCATCGACCGCGACAAGCTGCACTACATCGACTTCGAGGGCAGGCACTTCAGCGTCAAGGGCCCCTCCATCACCCCGCGTCCGCCGCAGGGCCAGCCGCTGGTCACCGCCCTCGCCCACCAGACCGTGCCCTACCGGCTGGTGGCCCGCCAGGCCGACGTCGGCTACGTCACCCCGCGGGACGCCGAGGACGCCCGGGCGATCGTCGCCGAGATCCGCGCCGAGCAGGAGGCGGCCGGACGCGCCGGTGAACTCCTCCATGTCTTCGGTGACCTGGTGGTCTTCCTGGACGAAGAGCAGTCCGCCGCGGAGGACCGCCGCGCACGTCTCGACGCCCTCGCGGGGGAGCCGTACACCAGCGACGCCCGTGTCTTCACCGGTACGCCCGCCCAACTTGCCGATCTGCTACAGGAGTTGGCGGCGGAGGGCCTGACCGGGTTCCGGCTGCGGCCCGCCGTCGCCGGGCACGACCTGCCCGCCGTCACCCGCGGCCTGGTCCCCGAACTCCAGCGCCGGGGCGTCTTCCGCACCGCCTACGAGGCCGACACCCTGCGCGGCCTGCTCGGTCTCGCCCGCCCCGCCAACCGCTACGCCGCCGCCTGAAGCCGGAAGGACCGCACCGACATGACCAGCAAGCCGCTGAAGCAGATCCATCTGGCCGCGCACTTCCCTGGCGTCAACAACACCACCGTGTGGAGCGACCCGAAGGCCGGCAGCCACATCGAGTTCGACTCCTTCGCGCACTTCGCGCGGACCGCCGAACGCGCCAGGTTCGACTTCCTGTTCCTGGCCGAGGGCCTGCGCCTGCGCGAACAGGGCGGAAAAATATACGACTTGGACGTGGTCGGCCGCCCAGACACCTTCACGATCCTCGCCGCGCTCGCCGCCGTCACCGAGCACCTCGGTCTGACCGGCACCATCAACTCCACCTTCAACGAGCCCTACGAGGTGGCCCGCCAGTTCGCCAGCCTCGACCACCTCTCCGGCGGCCGCTCCGCCTGGAACGTCGTCACCTCCTGGGACGCCTTCACCGGCGAGAACTTCCGCCGCGGCGGCTTCCTCCCGCAGACGGAGCGCTACTCCCGCGCCAAGGAGTTCCTGGCCACCGCGAACGAACTCTTCGACTCCTGGCACGGCGACGAGATCATCGCCGACCAGGCCACCGGCGTCTTCCTGCGGGACGCGAAGGCCGGCTCCTTCGTGCACACGGGCCAGCACTTCGACATCCACGGCCAGTTCAACGTCCCGCGCTCCCCGCAGGGCCGTCCCGTCATCTTCCAGGCCGGCGACTCCGAGGAGGGCCGGGAGTTCGCCGCCTCCTCCGCCGACGCCATCTTCAGCCGGCACGCCACCCTGACCGACGGCCAGGCCTTCTACACGGACGTCAAGAACCGTCTCGCCAAGTACGGCCGCCGCCCCGACCAGCTGCTGATCCTGCCCGCCGCCTCCTTCGCGCTCGCCGACACCGACGCCGAGGCGGAGGAACTCGCCAGGGAGGTGCGCCGCCAGCAGGTCAGCGGGGCCACCGCCATCAAGCACCTGGAGTTCGTCTGGAACCGGGACCTGTCCTCCTACGACCCGGAGGGGCCGCTGCCCGACATCGACCCGGACGTCAGCGACGAGCACATCTCCAAGGGCCGCGCCCAGGTGCGGATGTACCGCGACCCGCTGGCCACCGCCCGCGAGTGGCGCGAACTGGCCGCCGCCAACAACTGGTCCATCCGGGACCTGGTCATCAACACCGGCAACCGGCAGACCTTCGTCGGCTCCCCGGCGACCATCGCCAGGACCATCAACGACTACGTCCAGGCCGACGCCAGCGACGGCTTCATCCTCGTCCCGCACATCACCCCGGGCGGCCTGGACGACTTCGCCGACAAGGTCGTCCCGCTGCTGCAGGAACAGGGCGTCTTCCGCACCGAGTACGAGGGCCCCACCCTCCGCCACCACCTGGGCCTCGAGCATCCCGACGCCGCCGACGACCGGGTCGCGTCGTGAAGTTCCTGACGATCACCCTCATCGTCCACCGGCCGGATTCGGTCACCGGCGAACTGAAGTCGACCCACGACCGTTTCCGCGAGGTGCTCGACAACGCCCTGCTCGCGGAGGAACTGGGCTTCGACGGCTTCGGCGTGGGGGAGCGGCACGAGCGGCCGTTCATCTCCTCGTCGCCGACCGTCGTCCTGAGCCATGTTGCCGCCCTCACCAAACGCATCCGGCTGTTCACCGCCGTCACCACGCTCAGCCTGCTGGACCCGGTGCGCGCCTACGAGGACTACGCCACCCTCGACCATCTGTCGGGCGGCCGTCTCGACCTGATCATCGGCAAGGGCAACGGCGCCGCCCAGCGCGACCTGTTCCACGTCACGCCCGAGGACCAGTGGGACCGCAACGCCGAGAGCTACGAGGTGTTCCGGCAGATCTGGCGCCAGGACAAGGTCACCGCGGCGACCCGTTTCCGGCCTCCGCTGACCGACGCCGAGGTGTGGCCGCGGCCCTACCAGCGGCCGGTGCGCGTGTGGCACGGCAGCGCCACCAGCAAGGAGTCGGTGGACCTGGCCGCCCGCTACGGCGACCCGCTGTTCTCGGCGAACGTCACCAACCCCATCGAGCCCTATGCCGAGTTGATCCGTCACTACCGCGAGCGCTGGGAGCACTACGGCCACGACCCGGCGCGGATCGCCGTCGGCGCCGGCACGGCGGGCATCCACGTCGCCCCCACCTCGCAGGAGGCGCTCGCCGCCTACCGGCCGGTGTTCGAGGCCAACCTGGCGTTCTTCAAGAAGGCCGGACTGCCGGTCGTCTTCGAGACCCTGGAGGACTTCGTCGAGCGCAGCTCGGCCCTGATCGGCAGCCCGCAGCAGGTCATCGACAAGGTGCACCGCTATCACGAGCAGTTCGGACACACCGTCGTCCATCTGCACGCCGACGCGGGCGGCCTGAGCGACAGCCGGCACCGCGACTCGCTGGAACTCTTCCAGTCGGCGGTCGCCCCGACCCTGCGCAAGGACATCCCGGACCCGCCCTTCGACTGGGCTCCCGTATTGCCCGTGGAGGCGGCGCGTGTCTGACATCCCCCTCGGCGTCCTGGACCTCGTGCCGGTCTCCTCCGGCTCGACAGCCGCCGACGCCCTGCGCAACTCCGTCGACCTGGCCCGGCACGCCGAACGGCTCGGATACGCCCGCTACTGGTTCGCCGAGCACCACCTCAACCCGGGCGTCGCCGGCACGTCCCCCGCGGTCGTCCTGGCCCTCACCGCCTCGGCCACCTCCACGATCCGCCTGGGCTCGGGCGCCGTACAGCTCGGCCACCGCACCGCCCTGTCGACGGTGGAGGAGTTCGGTCTGCTGGACGCCGTGCACCCGGGCCGCTTCGACCTGGGCCTGGGCCGCTCAGGCGGCCGTCCGCCGGGCGAGAAGCCCGCCGCCGGAGTGCCGGCCACTCCCGTCGTCGACGGGCGCGCCCCCAATGGCCTGCTGATCCCGCCCCCCTTCTCCTTCGCCCGCCTCCTCGGCTCCCCCCGCATCGCCCTGCAGCGCAAGCTGCTCCTCCTGCCGGGGGCCGAGTCCCAGGACTACGCCGAGCAGATCGACGACATCCTCGCCCTGCTGGAGGGCAGTTACCGCTCCCCGGAGGGCGTCGAGGCGCATGTCGTGCCGGGGGAGGGGGCCGAGGTCGAACTGTGGATCCTCGGCAGCAGCGGCGGCGAGAGCGCACAGGCCGCGGGCGCGCGGGGCCTGCGGTTCGCGGCCAACTACCACGTCAGCCCGGCCACGGTCCTGGACGCGGTGGAAGGCTACCGCTCCTCCTTCCAGCCCTCCGACGTCCTGGACAAGCCCTATGTCAGCGTCTCCGCCGACGTCGTGGTCGCCGAGGACGACGCCACCGCCCGCGAACTCGCCACCGGCTACGGCCTGTGGGTGCGCAGCATCCGCACGGCCGAGGGCGCCATTCCCTTCCCCACGCCGGAGGAGGCCCGGGCCCACGTCTGGAGCGACGAGGACCGGGAGCTGGTGCGGGACCGGATCGACACGCAGTTCGTCGGCTCACCCGGCCGGGTCGCCGACCGGCTGGAACAGCTCCAGGAGGCCACTGGCGCCGACGAGTTGCTCATCACCACGATCACCCACGACCACGCGGACCGGGTGCGGTCCTACGAACTGCTGGCGCGGGAGTGGCGCCGACGGTGACGGTCAGCAGCCGGTGCCGGTCGGGGTGAACCGCACGCGCGTGTGGTCGTCCGCGGCCAGCACCTGGGAGTAGGTCTGCCGGTCGACCTCGTACCAGACGCCGTCCTGTGTCCTGACGCCGTTGACGTCGTCCAGGCTCACGCACCACCGCTCCCGGCGGACGACCCGCCGGTACCTCTCCGTGCCCTTCTGGACCTTCGTGCAGCTCTGGTAGTGCTCGGTGGTGTACCAGACGCGGGTCGTCCGGTGGGTGCCGCTGCCCGACCGTGAGGTGTGCCGGACCCGCCGGGTGGCGGGCCGGCACGTCCGGACGAGATGGGGGCGGGTGGCGTAGGCGGTCTTCCGGGAGACATGGCGGACGGTGTCCTTGAGTCCCCGGACGGTGTCCTTGCTTCCCGGGACGCCGTCCGGGCTCGCCTGGGCCGTCCTGGCGGTGCCGCTTCGCCCGGAGTCGCCGGACCCGCCCCCGCACGCCCCCAGCCCCGCCACGAGCAGAGCCGTCACTCCGGCGACCAGCAGCCGACGCGCGTTGATCATCTCTCCCCCTGATATCGGCGGTCAGCGTAGCCGATCCCTGGCCTGAACTGATCGCTGCGTGAGTCTCGGTAAGGACTCGGCAAGAGCTCGGTATGACGACCGGCCCCTCACCGGCCGCCGTCCGCTCGGCCGTCTGCGCACGGCGTAGAGTCCCTGGCCGGGTCTGGTCGGATGCCGTGGAGGGAGTGCGCGATGTCGAGCCCACCGGAGCTCACCGTGGGACGGCTGCTGTCCTCATGGCAACCGGACGTGCCCGCCCTGCTGGTCGTGGCCCTGCTCGGCGGTCTGTACGCCTGGGGCGTACTGCGGTTGCGGCGGCGGGGCGAGCACTGGCCGCCGGCGCGACTCGCCGCGTTCGTGCTGCTCGGCCTCGGCACCCTCGTGGTGGCCACGATGTCGGCCCTCGCCGTCTACGACCACGTGCTGTTCTGGCCGGCAGCCGTGCAGAACATCCTCCTGGACCTGATCGCACCGCTCGGCCTGGCCCTCGGCGACCCCCTGCGCCTCGCCGTGAGTGCCCTGCCCGGACCGGCCGCCGGGCGCCTGCGGCGCGCGATGAGCGGGCGTGTGGTCCGTCTGCTCACCTTCCCGCTGGTCAGCACCGCTCTCGTCCTGGCCACCGAACTCACGGTGTACTTCACGCCGTACTTCGAGACCGCCCTGCGGGTCGGCTGGCTGCACCAGCTGATGTACCTCCATCTGCTGCTCGCCGGCAGCCTGTTCGTGGTGCCGGTGCTCACCCGCGAGGAGACCCTGCCCGCGTGGTGCACCCACCCCGTGCGGGTGGCGCTGGTCTTCCTCGACGGGATCATCGACGCCGTACCCGGCATCGTGGTGATGACCCACGGCACGCTGATCGCCGGCGCCTGGTACCTGCACCACGCCCCGGCCTGGTCGCCCGACGTGCGGCACGACCAGCAGCTCGGCGGCGGCGCGATGATCAGCATCGCCGAACTGGTGGCGCTGCCCTTCCTGCTCGCGATCCTGGTCCAGTGGGCCCGCACGGAACGCGCCGAGACCGTCGCGCTGGACCGCCGCCTGGCCACGGAGCTGGTCCCGGCGGCGCCCGCGGAGTCGGCCGAGCCCTCGCCGGATCTCGTACGGCCCTGGTGGGAGACCGAGAACAGCGCGGTCGCCCAGCGCATCCGGCAGCAACGGCCCTGACCCGGCGCCCGGCTCAGCCGGCCGCCGGGTCCAGCACCAGGCGCCGTCCGTGCAACTCGCCGCGCTCCATGCGCCGATGCGCCTCCGCCGCCGCACTCAGCGGCAGCACCTCCACGGCACGGGGACGCAGCAGCCCCGCGGCGAGGTGGTCGTTCACACACTCCGCCGCCTCGGCCAGTTCGGCCACCGTGGCATGCGAGATGACGAAACCCCGCAGGGAGCCGTCCTTCATGTACAGCGGGCCGACCGGCAGCACGGGTTCGGCCTCGGTCCCTGCCATCAGCACGATCCGGCCCCGGTGGGCCAGCAGTGCGACCGCCGTGCGCAGGTCGTGCCGGCCGGAGGTGTCGATGTGCAGATCGACCCCGCGCGGGGCGAGGGCGGCGAGACGGTCGCCCGGATCCCGGTAGTCGACCACCTCGGCCGCACCCAGCGCCCGTACATGCTCATGGTCGTGCGGTGACGCCGTGGCGATCACCCGGGCGTCCGCCCGGGCCGCCAGCGTCACCAGCGCGCTGCCCACGTTGCCCGCCGCGCCGCCCACCAGGACGGTCTCACCGGCGCGCAGACCACCGTGCGTGAACAGGGCGAGATACGCGGTCGCCGCGGGATGCAGAACGGCCACCGCCTCCTCGGCCCGCACGCCGGCCGGGAGCCGGTAGAGACGGTCGGCCGGCACCGCCGCCTGCTCGGCCGCCGCGCCCTGACGCCCGTCGTGTCCCAGGCTGTTGCACCAGACCGCCTCACCCGCGGCGAACCCCTCCGCGGCGGACGCCACCGTGCCCACCAAGTCCCGCCCGATGACGAAGGGGAACCGAAGCGGCGTCCGGAAACGCCCGGACCGTACGAAGCCGTCCACCGGGTCCACCGCCGTGACCCCGACGTCGACCAGCACCTCCCCGGGGCCGGGCACGGGCGCGGGCAGCACACCATGACGGATGACGTCGGGGGAGCCGAGCTGTTCGATGTACGCGGCACGCATGCCGCCACCGTACGGCGCCGCTCACCCCTCCCGGTCGGACGACACGGGTCGGGGACGGTCTCCCTCCCCCGAAGGCGACCGTCCCCGAACCCTCCCCCGGCGCCGGACTGTGGTCCAGCCGACCGCGTGGTGCGGGTCGTGTGCCGTTACCAGCACATGACCGCTGTTTCCCCCGGACCCCACGCGGAGTACAGACGGACTCGGACGTAGTAGCGGCGGCCCTTGACGAGGCGGGCCCTGATCGTGGCGTTGTGCGGTTCTCCGCCGTCGTCCCGGCCGGCGAGATAGCGGGGTTCGCCGTCGCGCTCCTCGAAGACCACCAGGACGGTGTCGCTCGCACCGAAGGCGCCCACGGTGTACTCGCGGGTCTCCTGCGGATCGATCGTGAAGTCGGCCTGCTCGCCCGGTCCCAGACCGAGCGGCACGGACCGGAAGGGCTCCAGGGCCGGCGGCAGCGGCGCACCAGCCGGCGGGTACCAGCGCAGGGCGAACTCCTTGTCGGCCGGCGACAGCGTGCCCGGCGGGTGCAGACCGCCGCGGAACTGCTCCGGCTCCAGGATCAGCCCGTCCGGGAACGGATACTCCATGATCGACTGCGGGTCCCAGACGGAACCGTTGGCCTCGTCCGGGTCCAGCTTGCGCAGGATGTTGAAGTACGTCCGCTCCCGGCCCCAGAAGTTCGGCGGGCCGGCGAGATCCGCGTACACGGCCTCGTCGTCGAAGTGGATGCCGGCGAACGGGCTCTGGTGCTCGTGCAGCATCCCCAGCGCGTGCCCGATCTCGTGCAGCGCCGTCCCGCGCTCCCCGGGCGCGGTCAGGTCCCAGCCGAAGTTCATGGTGCGCTCGTGCTGCCCGGCCCGCAGCGCGTCCCGGCCCACCGCCGACCAGGAGCCGTCACCGAGCTGGAAGCCGATCCGCAGTTCGGCCTCCGAGCGGTCGCCGACCTCGACGAAGGTGATGCCGATGCCGATGCCGAGGTCCCGCCACTCCTGGAAGCACGCGCGCACCACGTCCCGCTGCTCGGAGGTGCCGACCCACGACACCCGGCGCACCGACCCGGTCCCCGGTACGGGAATGACCGAGGCGTCGCTGTCGCCGTCGAAGAAGCAGTAGTGCAGGACCGTGCCGTTGACCCACATCCGGTGTCCCGAGACGAGCGCACTGAGCCGCTCGGCGGTCAGCCCCGCGGTGAAGGCGGGGGCCGACTGCGCCGCGAGGCTGCAGTAGCGTCCGGTCATGCCGAACAGACTGCCGTGAGCAGGGTCACGGGCGCCTGAGTCGGGGTCTACTCAAGTCACCCTGTATCAGGGCTGAGTACTCGCACTCATACTCCCGTGACGACCTTCGAACGCGACGCGAAGACCCTCGAACTGCCCTGGCGGTTCACCGGGCGCGAGGACGAACTGGAGCTGATCCGCCGCGCCCTCACCGCCGGCCACCTCGGCATCGTGGTCACCGGCCCGGCGGGCCGCGGCAAGACCCGCCTGGTCACCGAGGCGGTCCGGGGCAGCGACCGGGCCCGCGCGGCCGGCACGCCCGAGACCCGGCACATCCCCTTCGCCGCGTTCGCCCACCTGCTGCCCGAGACGGTCTCCCTGCACCGGGCGCTCCACCTCCTGTCCGGCGTACGGCTGCTGCTGATCGACGACGCCCATCTCCTGGACGACGCCTCGGCCGCCCTCGTCCACCAGCTCGCCGTGCACGGCCGTACCCGTCTGATCGTCGTCGCCGCGGACGACGTCCCGTGCCCCGGCGCCGTCTCCCGCCTGTGGACCGGCGAGCTGCTGCCCCGCCTCCCCCTGGAACCGCTTCCCCGGGAGGACACCGAGCACCTCCTCGCGGCCGGCCTCGGCGGCCCCTTGGAGCCGCTGACCCTCAACCGCCTGCTGCACCTGTCCCGGGGCGATCTGCGCCTGCTCCGCGAGCTGGTCGACGCCCTGCGCGCACGCGGCCTTCTCACCCGCTGCCCGGAGACGGACCAGTGGACCTGGCGCGGTCCGCTCCCGCTGACGGCGACCGTCCGCGAGCGCGGCGCGCGGGTGCTGGACCACCCCCGGAGCGAGGCTCTCGCCCGGCTGGCCTTCTCGGAGCCTCTGCCGCTGCCCATGGACGACTTCCGCCTCGGGGACCTCGAAGCCCTCGAGGCCGACCACCTCGTCCGCCTCGACGACGACGGCGCCGTGCGCCTCGCCCGCCCTCTGCACGGCCCGGTGCTGCGGGCCGCGGCCGGCGGGCTGCGGGCCAGGCGCCTGGCCCGCACGCCGGAGCAGTGCGCGCCGGCGCTGGCCGCGGAGCGGGCGGCGTTGACCCGGGGGATCGAACAGACCGATGTGCGCGCGCTGCCGGCATCCGTGGGGGAGTGGCTCGCCCAGGAGGGCGTGCCGGTGCCGGCCGGCCACGCGGCCGTACGCGCGCGGTTCTCGCGGCTTCGGGGGGAGCTGCGGGAGGCGGCGGCCTGGGCGAGGGAGGGACTGCGGGAGGCGCCGGGCGACGCCTCCTGCCGTACCGAACTCGCCCTGGCCGCCGCGCAGTCGGGGGACACGGCCACCGCCGAGCGGGCCCTGGCGGGACAGCCGGCCCTGGACGGGGCCGGGGTCTGGCTGGCGGTGGCCAGGGGGGACGTGGAGGGGGCGGCCCTGGAGGCGTACGGGGCGGAGGACGCCTACGGCCTCTACGACGCCGTCCGGCTCGGCGCCCCGGAGAAGGTCGCCGACCGCCTTCCGGCGGGCGGGGTGCTCGCCCTGCACGCGGAGGCGCTGGCGCAGGCCGACGGACCGGGCCTGGACCGCGCGGCCGAGGCGCTGGAGGAGCGCGGCTTCCTGCTCTTCGCCGCGGAGGCGCGGGCCCAGGCGGTACGGGCCCACCGCGACCCGCACGCCGCGCGCACGTCACGCACGCGTGCCGTCGCCCTGGCCCGCCGCTGCCAGGGTGCCCGCACCCCGGCCCTGTCCGGCCTGGTCCTGGGCGAACTGACCGCCCGTCAGCGGCAGATCGTCACCCTCGCTGCGGCGGGCCTGAGCAACCGCCAGATCGCCGAGCGCCTGACCCTGTCCATCCGCACGGTCGGCAACCACCTCTACAGCGCCTACGCCCGCCTCGGCGCGAACGACCGCTCGGCCCTCCCGTGGCTCATGGACCTCCCCGACACGGAGACGGCCTGAGCCCCCTGAACAGGCGGTCTGACCCCCGGTATTCGGGGGAGGGGTCAGGCCGCCACCTCATGCCCCGACACGGTGACCGGTGTTCCGGCCGTGACCGGTGGTCTAGGCGTGGTCATCGCCGTCGTTCGCGGCGTACGGGTGTACCTGGCGGTCGTCGTTGAACGGGATGAACCAGTCGTTCACTCCGAGGGCGTCCGTGGCCGGCTTGTACAGCCACTCGTGGTCGAGGTCCTCGCACACGGTGGCGGTGAAGATCTCCAGGGCCGCGCTGACCTCGTCGGTGAGCAGACCGTGCAGGTCGGCCGTCACCTCGGCCTGGGCGAGGAGGAACTTCATCAGCAACTCTTCGGCGACACAGCTCAGTTCGCCGAAGTGCGGCTGGGCGAGGCGTCCGGTCATGGTGATCGCCGTGACGATCAGACGGCGCGCGAACAGAACCGTGTACTGGAGGGCGAACTGCGACGGCAGGTCGTCGAGGATCATGAACGGCGCGTCGCTCTCGGCGACGGTCGGGCCCTCCTCCTCCAGCCCCGCCAGGTCCGTGAACAACTGGTCGACGAGGAGGTCGACGGCGTGGACGAGGGCACCGGCCGCGACCTCGGCCGCCTCGCGACCGACGGTTCCCTTCTCGTCGTGACCGAAGGCCGACAGCGGGAAGGCCCGCAGGCTCGGGGCGAGCGAGCGCAGCCGGGTGCGCATCTCCTCGATCTCGGCCTCGTCCAGCCGGGACGGCGAGACGGCGGGTTCGAACTCCGCGTGCCGGCGCGCGCGTTCGGCGGGATCGGCCGGCGGCGCGTCCGGGCCGTCGGCCGCGTCGAGGCTCTCCTGGAGCAGATCGGGGTGCAGATCCACCTCGCACCGCGTGATCTCCCAGTCGGCCAGCAGCTCACTGCGCTCCAGCAGTTCCGCGACGACCTCCCGCGCCGCGTCCTCCGCGAACTCCAGCGCCGGCGCGTCGACGAAGAGCTTCAGCAGGGCTCCTTCGGGATGGACGGCGATGAAGTCGTCCGTCAGGTCGACCTGCATCCCGTCGGGACCCTCGATGGCCTCGATCGAGTCGAGGCCCTTGCGCAGCAGGAAGATCACACCCTCGCGCTGCAGGGCGTCGAGTTCCTGGGCACCCCGAGCGAGGTGCACGTCAACAGTCACCGCGTATGTCACACGATCATGGTGCCTGAGCCGCCGCGCCCACGGCAGGGGAACCCCCCCGCCATCCTCATGCCGCCCCGAACGCCGTGAACGCCCACCCCGTCGCCTGGTGCAGCGCGTCGTCCGGCAGCGCGGCCCGCGCGTCCCGCAGCGCCTCCGCCAGGGACAGCCCGTCGGCGAGACCCTTGTGCAGCGCCAGCATCAGCGGCACCACCGCGTGGTCGTTGACCGGCGCGCTGCTCGCCACCACCCCGGCCGTGCCCAGCGGCAGCAGCGCGGTGACCAGACCGAGCAGCTCGTCGGCGCCCACCGCGGCGAGCCGGGCGGTGTCGCAGCTGGACAGGATGATCCGGTACGGGCTGCGGTCCAGCCGCTCGAAGTCATGGACGATCAGCGGCCCGTCGGCCATCCGCAGCGAGGAGAACAGCGGACTGTCGGCGCGGAACGTGCCGTGCGCGGCGATGTGCGCGAGCGCGGCCCCGTCCAGCTCCTCCAACACCCGCGGCACGCGCGCGTCCTCGTGCTCCAGCAGCGTCGGCCTGCCGTACCGGTCGGCGAGTTCGGGCACCTCCGCCCCACCGGTCGCCAGTCCCGGCCCCCGCACCAGCACATGGCGGTCCCGGGGCGGCGGCGCGGTCTCCCGCGCCCGCAGCCAGCCGCTCGCCGACGGCGACACACTGAGCACCCGTTCCCGCAGCGCCGGCAGCAGCGCCCAGGGCACACGGTGCAGCCGGCCCGGGGGTACGACCACGACGGGCCCGGAGCCCAGATGGGCCGCGGCAGGGCCGAGCAGCAGCTCCTCCAGGCGCCGTCCCATGGCCTCCACCAGCGGCAGCCGCGCCTCCGCGCCGGGGTGCGCCAGCCGCCGCAAACCCGCCTGCACGTGCTCCGCCTCGGCCTCGGCGTCCGCGAGCAGCCCCGCCTCGAACCGCCGTACCCGCCCGTCCCCGCACAGCAGCACCTGCACCCGGCCGTCCAGCACGGCGAGCTCCACCAGCCGTGTCCCGCCCAGCCGGTCCAGCAGCCGGCCCGGGTCGAAGCGGTCCTCGGCGCCGGGCCTGTCGCCGCGGATGTGCAGGGTGCGCGAGCGGATCTCCCGTTCCAGGCGCCGCTGTTCGCGCTCCAGAGCCGGAACGGGACGGCCGCCGCCGCGGGCCTCCTCAGCGCGCGCGGCGATCTCCCGGAAGGCGGTCAGCTGGCCGAGCAGCTCCGGATCGGCCGGCGGCCGGGCCGGCGGGGTGGACAGGGCGGTGGCCCGCCAGCGCTCGCTCCACATCAGCAGCCGGCGCGGCTCGCCGGAGTCCAGGCTGACCCGCTGGGCCAGCGCGGCCAGTTCCGCGCCCTGCGCGGTGGCGCGGGCCCGCAGCTCCGAGGCGCCCAGCGTCATCCGGTGGTCGTCGAGCACGTCGAGTCCGCGCCGGCACGCCTCCAGGACGCTCCGCCGGGAACCGGCGACCCGGGCCCGCAGTGCCTGCGCCGCCCAGCCGGTCATCCGGGCCAGCGGCGGCCCGCTGTGCCGGCTGCGCGCGGCGACGGCCAGATGCCGTTCCGCGTCCTGCGTCCAGTCCAACGACAGCGCGATGCGGCCCGCCAGCAGGGAGGCCTCGGGAGCGGCCGGCGCGCCGAAGGAGGCGAGCCGTTCGGCGACCGCCGCCGCGTCCGCGACCAGGCGTCCCGAGGCGCGCCCTGCGGACAGCCGTGCCTCGATCAGCACCAGCCGGGCGTGCGTCTCCCACCAGGGCCGCCGCTGCCCGGCGAACAGCCGCACCGCCAGCGCGGCGCGGGCGATCGCGGTGTTCGCGTCACCGGCGAGGCGGGCCGCCCGGGCCGCGACCAGCAGCAGCTCGGCCTTGCGGGTGGACTGCCCGCCGATGCCGTCGATCGCTCCGATCGCCGCGTCGGCCACGGCGAGCGCTTCCGGGGCGAGCCCGGCCGCCATCAGCACCTCGCAGCGCCGGATGGAGAGCATGAACGACGGCGTGCCGAGCTTGGCGTACCGCTCCTCGGCCTCGTCGAGCAGTCGCAGCGCGACCGGCACGTCACCCTGCCGGAAGGCGGCGAGACCCCGGCTCTCCACGACGTCCGCCTTGTCGTGGTCCTGGCCGGTGGTGTCCCACAGCTCCTCGGCCGCCGCGAAGTCGGCGTCCGCCCGGTCCACGGCGCCGAGCGCCAGATGCACGGTGGCCCGCAGGGTCAGCGCCCGCGCCGTCCAGATGACGTCGTCGACCTGCCGCAGCACGGGAATCGCCCGCCGTACGTCCTCCAGCGCCTCGCGGTGCCGGCCCAGCACCCAGGAGGCGTAGGCGCGGCGGAAGAGCACCCGCGCGCGGGTGTGCCCGCTGCTGACGGCGACCCCCCGCTCCAGCGCCTCCAGGCCCTGCCGGGTGCGGCCCGCGTGGATCAGCGCGACGCCGAGCGCGGCCAGGACGTCCGCCTCCCGGTCCGGGGACTCCGCGCGCACGGCGAGATCACGGGCGCGGCGCAGATGGTGCAGGGCAAGCCTGAGGTCGCCCCAGTCCCGCTGCCAGATCCCGATCGCCTGGTGCGCCACGGAGGCGTGCCACGGCGACGGGTCGTCCTCCAGCACGCCCCGGGCCCGCGCCAGGGCCTCGTTCGGGGCAGCGAACACCATCGGCAGCAGTTCGAGAACCGAGTCGCTTCCCGCTGTCACTCAACGGATGGTAGTGGCCCTGGTTGCACCCGACACCGTTTTGGCGCTGTATCAGCTGTATCAATGAACGGCCCGGCGACTCTGAACTGACGACAGTCGCCTCAAGGGGGAGGACACGCCATGGCACCACAGCGATTCCACGAACAGTTCGACCAGATCCAGCGTTCCATGCCCGACGTCCCCCTCGCGCTGGGGCCGGACGACGCGGCGGAGTTCATCTACGAGAAGGGGGTGGTCCTCGCCCGGGACGGCGAGGAGGCGCGGCTGGTCGAGGACACCGTGCGCACCCGCTTCACCGAGGCCACCGGTCTGAGCGGCGACCAGGTGCGCCGGGCGGGCCCGGAGACCAACCGCTCGGGCGTCACCCGCATCCAGGTCGGCGACCCCGGCCACGGCGACCGGCGCGGTGACCGGGCCGTGGCGCACGCCCTGCGCTCGATGCGCGAGCACGAGGGCCGCGCCGGACGCCGGCTGGTCAGCCGCAACCACGTGGTGTCCATCGCGGTCAACTCCTGCCCGGGCGACGAGCCCGTGCCCTCCCCGCTCACCCAGGGCACCAACCCGGTCCCCACCGAGCTGCCCCACGACCCCGACAGCGCCGTCGGCGTCCTGGTCGTCGACAACGGCCTCACGCACGACTACGGGCTGGTCCCGCTGCTCGCGCACGTCCAGGGCGACCTGCACGGCACCGAGACCGACAGCGCGGGCAACCTGCTGCAGTACGTCGGCCACGGCACCTTCATCGCCGGCCTTGTCGCGGCCGTCGCGCCCAACACCGACATCACCGTCCGCAGCACCCTCAACGACGCCGGTGCCGTCCTGGAGTCCGAGTTCGGCCAGCGGCTGTTCGACGCCGTCGACGCGAACGGCTGGCCGGACATCATCAGCCTCTCCGCCGGCACCTCCAACGGCCGCACCGACGGCCTGCTGGGCGTGGAGAGCTTCATGCGGGAACTGCGCGGGCAGCGCACCCTGCTGGTCGCGGCGGCCGGCAACAACTCCAGCGCCACCCCCTTCTGGCCCGCCGCCTACGCCTCCCTGCCCGACTACCGGGACTCGGTCCTGTCGATCGGCGCCCTGCGCAGCGACGGCGAGTTCGGCGCGTGCTTCTCCAACCACGGCGCGTGGGTGAACGCGTACGCCCCCGGGGAGCGCCTCACCAGCACCCTGACCGGCTTCGACGCGCCCGTGCCGTACGTCTACCAGCACACCACCTACGACGCCTGCCGCTACGGCTTCACCTACGCCTGCACCTGCCAGTACCCGCGCCACACCGGAGTGCTCAGCGAGACGGGCGCGCCCACCCCCGGCAAGGCCGACCAGGTGATGTTCGAGGGCTACGCGCACTGGAGCGGAACCTCCTTCGCGACCCCGGTGGCCGCGGGGCTCGTCGCCGCCTACATGACCGCCAACAAGGAGAGCGACCCGCGCGTGGCCCGCACCCAGCTGCTCGCCGGGAACACCACCTACGCGGAAGTGCGCGGGGCGCATGCTCCGGCGCTGCTCCCGGCGGGTTGGCGCCCGTCGCCGGTCACACTGCTCGCCGCTCCCGCATGAGGTGCGGAACCTCCCCCTCCACGGCGTACGATGACAGGCCGTACACGAGGAGTGGGGCCGTGGAACGAGGAGATGTCGGCGCGCAGGTCAGGTCCGCCGTCGACGGCGACGCGGCGGCCTGGAAGGCGCTCGTGGAGGGGCTGAGCCCACTGGTGTGGTCCGTCGTGCGCTCGCACCGGCTGTCCGACGCCGACGCGCACGAGGTGTACCAGACCGTGTGGTTCCGCTTCGCCCAGCACCTGGGGCGCATCAGAGAACCCGACAAGGCGGGCTCCTGGCTGGCGAGCACCGCGCGGCACGAGTGCCTGAAGGTGCTCAAGAGCATGCGGCGGCTCACTCCGACGGACGATCCCCAGCTGCTGGACCGGGTCAGCGAGGACCGCACGCCCGAGCAGTCGTTACTCGATCTGGAGGAGGCCGACGCCCGGACCGAGCGCATCCGGCACCTGTGGCAGGAGTTCGAGGAACTGGGCGAGCGGTGCAGGCAGTTGCTGCGTGTCCTGATGGCCTCGCCGCCGCCCAGCTACCAGGAGGTGTCCGCCGCCCTCGGGATCGCCGTGGGCAGCATCGGTCCACTGCGCCAGCGCTGTCTGCGGCGCCTGCGGGCGCGACTCGAAGCACGGGGGGCGGTGTGAGGGACATGGGTGACATGAGTGACCTGAACGGCGAGGAGCCCTTCGACGGCGAGGAACCGCTCGACGACGGATCGTTCGGCGAGGAAGGGTTCGACGAAGAACTGTTCGACGGAGAGGACCTGGGGCTCGATCTGCTGGAGGAGGAGCTGCGCCGGGGCGCGGCGATCCTCGACCCGCTCCCGGCGGAACTGCGGCAGATCGCCGTGGAGGCCTTCGTCCTGCACGACCTCGACGCCAAGATCGCCGAGCTGACGTTCGACTCCGTGGTCGACGCCATCCCGGTGCGGGGAGCCGTGGACGTGCCGCGCATGCTCACCTTCCACGCGGGCGGGCTGACCGTCGACGTGGAGCTGAGCGCCCAGGGCCTGATGGGGCAGGTGCTGCCGCCGCAGACCGCCCGGGTCGAGGTGCTCAGGGGCCTGCGGACCGCGGCGCCCCTGACGACCGACGACATGGGCCGCTTCGTGTACGAGGAGTCCCCGGCAGGCCCGTTCGCCCTGCGTCTGCGCACCGACGAGGGAGTCCTCGTCACGGACTGGCTCACTGCCTGAGGCACGCCCCGGTCCCTGCCCTTCACCACGTGACGGGCAGGGTCTCCACCAGGGTGGCCAGCGCGGAGGCCAGCCGGTCGAGGCCGGGGCCCGCCGGTCCGCCCGGCTCGGTCATGTACGTGTCCCGCCGGATCTCCACCATCAGCGCGCCGACCCGGGCGTCCGTGCCGTAGAACTCCAGTGGTACGTACGTCCCGCTGAAGGGGCTGTCCAGCCCCGTCTCCCCGCACGGCGCGAACGCATCCCGCGCGGCCGCCAGAAGCCCGGGCGGCGTGTGGAAGGGGTCGGTGCCGAGACAGACCGGCGGTCGCGGTCCCGCGCCGTGCAGTTCGTACGGCAGCGCCGTGCCGGGGTAGGAGTGCACGTCGACGACGACGGCCCGTCCGGTGCTCGCCAGCCGGTCGGCCACGGCGTCCGTCATGGCCCGCGCGTACGGCCTGAAGTAACGCTCGACGAGCGGCTCGGGGTCGGCGTCGGCGGGCCGCAGCGCCTCCCGGTGCGTGGTGCGCGTGTAGACCGCGCCCATCCCGACGGCCAGCATCTCCTCCCGCTCGTCCGGGAAGCGTTCGGGGTCGACGACCAGCCGCGAGAGCCGGTTCACGAACCGCCAGGGGGTCGTCCGCGCCAACCGCGCCGCCGCCTCGGCCAGTTCCGCCGTGTGTGCGTCCGTGATGTGGTCCAGCTCCCGCTCCAGCGCCGCGTCGTCCAGCACGATGCCCGCGCGCACCTCGGCCGGTATCTCCCGAGCGGAGTGCGGCACATGGAGGATCACGGGGGAGTCGGCGGCGCCGGGCAGGAGGTCGAACGGGGCGGCGGGATCGGGCACGGGCTGCTCCAGCGGGCGTTGCGGTGGGCGGTGTCGGCGGGCGTTGTCAGTGGGGCGTGGCAGCATCAAAGGTGCCACATCGACGAGCACGAACTCGGGGGAGCACCCATGCCCATCAGCAACGAGAAGGCCGCGTCCCGTCCGTTCCTGGAGGTCCTGTACGAGGACGAGTACTTCCCGGACCACGTCCTCGACAAGGGCCGGGCGGTGCTGGTCGCCCTGTGCGAACGCATCGAGGCCGAGCGGCCCGCCGACCTGGCCGCGCTGTACGCCCTGACGCAGGCGGCCACCGAGGAGTTCAACGCGCTGGAGGCCGAGTTCGAGGCGGCGGGCAGCGAGATCGAGACGGTGGCCCGGGAGGAGATAGGCGGCGACTTCTGGTTCATCGCCCAGGCCTACGGCTTCGACGACGCGGACGTGGAGGAGCTGATCGCGACGCGTGAGTGGTGAAGCGGGTGGCCCCTCACCGGCCGGCCCGGGCTGGACTCAACCGGTCAGCAGGGTGCGGACCAGCGCGGCGACCTGTGCCGTCTCGATCAGGAACCCGTCGTGCCCGTACGGCGACTCGATGATCCGCAGCCGGTCCGCGGTCGGGATCAGCGCGGCCAGCTCCGCCTGCTGGGCGAGCGGGTAGAGGCGGTCGGAGTCGACGCCGGCGACCAGGGTGGGGGCGGTGACCCGGCCGAGCGCGGCCCGCAGGCCACCGCGGCCGCGGCCCACGTCGTGGGCGTTCATGGCCTCCGACAGCACGACATAGCTGCCCGCGTCGAAGCGCCGTACCAGCTTGGCGGCGTGATGGTCGAGATACGACTCGACCTGGTAGCGGCCGCCGCCGAAAGGGTCCTCGGCGCCCTGGGGCGTACGGCCGAAGCGGATCCGCAGTTCCGGCTCGCTGCGGTAGGTGACGTGGGCGAGGCGGCGGGCCAGCCCGAGGCCTGTGTACGGGCCGTGCCCGGTGTCGTGGTAGTCGCCGCCGTGCCAGTGGGGGTCGCTGCGGATGGCGTGCAACTGGATGTTCGCCCAGGCGATCTGCTCGGCGCTCGCCGCCCCGGTCGTCGCGAGCAGCAGCAGCGCACCGGTCCGCTCCGGGTACGACACCGACCACTCCACGGCACGCATCCCGCCCATCGAACCGCCGACGACCAGCGCCCACCGGTCGATGCCGAGTGCGTCGGCCAGGCCCGCCTCGGCGGCCACCTGGTCCCGCTGGGTCAGGAAGGGGAAGGCGCCACCCCAGCGTCCATGCCCCTCGGGACGCGCGGAGGAGGGCCCCGTACTGCCCTGGCAGCCGCCCAGGACGTTCGGGGCGACGACGAACCAGCGGTCGGTGTCCAGGGCCAGGCCGGGCCCGACCAGTCCGTCCCACCAGCCGGGCGTCGGATGACCGGGCCCGGCGGGACCGGCGGCGTGGCTGTCGCCGGTCAGGGCGTGCAGGACGAGGACGGCGTTGGAACGGTCCGGCGCCAGGTGCCCCCAGGTCTCGAACGCCAGCCGGACGCCGGGCAGTTCACCGCCCGCCTCCAGCGGCAGGGGCTTCTCGGCCGTGTACCACCGACGCCGGCCGGGCGGGTCCCCCTCCCGCCAGGCCCCGGTGGCCGGCGGGAGAGGTGCCTCGGGTGCGGGTACGGCGTTCAGGACGCCGCGCCCTTGGCCGCGCGGAAACCGGCCTCCAGGTCGGCCCTGAGGTCGGCGAGGTTCTCGATGCCGACCGACAGCCGCACCAGACCCGGCGCGGTGCCGGTCGCCGCCAACTGCTGTTCGTCCAGCTGGCTGTGGGTCGTGGAGGCCGGGTGGATGATCAGGCTGCGCACGTCACCGATGTTGGCGAGGTGGCTGAACAGCTCGACCGCGTCCACGAACCGTTTGCCCGCCTCGACGCCGTCCCGCAGCTCGAAGGAGACGATGGCACCGGCGCCGCGCGGCAGGTACGTCTGCCCCGCCTCGTACCACGGACTGGACTCCAGGCCCGGGTAGTGGACGGCGGAGACCTCGTCGCGCTGCTCCAGCCACTCCGCGAGGGCCTGTGCGTTGGCGGAGTGCCGTTCGATGCGCAGGCTGAGCGTCTCGACGCCCTGCAGCAGCAGGAACGCGGAGTGGGGGGAGAGCGCGGGGCCGAGGTCGCGTAGCAGTTGCACGCGCAGTTTGACGGCGAAGGCGCCGGGGCCGAGCGCGGGCCAGTACCGCAGGCCGTGGTAGCTGGGGTCGGGCTCGGTGAAGTCGGGGAAGCGGTCGGCGTGCGCGCCGAAGTCGAAGGTGCCGCCGTCCACCACCACACCGGCGATCGCGGTGCCGTGCCCGCCGAGGAACTTGGTCGCCGAGTGCACCACGATGTCCGCGCCGTGCTCGATGGGCCGCAGCAGGAAGGGGGTGGGAACGGTGTTGTCCACGATCAGCGGGACACCGGCCTCGTGCGCGACGTCGGCGACGCCCCGTACGTCGAGGACGTTGCCGCGCGGGTTGCCCAGCGTCTCCGCGAACAGCGCCTTCGTGCCCGGTCGGATCGCCGCGCGCCAGGAATCGAGGTCGTCCGGGTCGTCGACGAAGGACACCTCGATGCCCAGCTTCGGCAGCGTGTGCCGGAAGAGGTTGTAGGTGCCGCCGTACAGGGACGTGCTGGAGACGATGTGGTCGCCCGAGCTCGCCAGCGTCAGGATCGCCAGTGTCTCCGCGGCCTGTCCGGAGGACAGCGCGACGGCGGCGACCCCGCCCTCCAGCGCGGCGATCCGCTGCTCGAAGACGTCCTGGGTGGGGTTGTGGATGCGGGTGTAGATGTTGCCGGGCTCGGCGAGCGAGAACAGGTCGGCGGCGTGCTGCGTGTCGCGGAAGACGAAGGACGTCGTCTGGTAGATCGGCGTCGCCCGGGCGCCCGTCGTCGGGTCCGGCGCGGCCCCGGCGTGGATCTGCTTGGTCTCGAACGACCAGGCCGGGGTGTCCGGCGCGGCCGCCGCTTCCTCGGGCGTGTGACCTGCGGTGACGGAGTCGATGGGCTGGCTCATGGTGCTGCTCCTCGTGCGGAAGGGCGCGCCGGAGTACGCGTGCGGGCACGCGTCGGCACAGCGGGGAGGGAGAGTGATCGGCCGGAGGGGAGCGTCAGCTCACGGCACGACAAGAAGTGGTGGTGACACGCACGTAGTCCACGTGGCGTCGGGTCACGAGCACCGTCATGGCACGAGGGAACCACGGATGACCGGGGCGGGCCAGCGTCCTGCCGGGCGTGACACACAGCCTTCATGAACCCGCCGCCGACCGGGTCCGCCAACGCGGCCGCCCCGCCCGGAAAGGTTCCGGACGGGGCGGCACGAGAGGCTGCGGGCCGGGAGGCCCGGGACGTCAGCTCAGGGAGGCCAGGGCCTCGTTCCAGGTGGCCGACGGGCGCATGACCGCGGCGGCCTTCGCCGGGTCGGGCTGGTAGTAGCCGCCGATGTCCGCCGGGCTGCCCTGGACGGCGTTCAGCTCCTCGACGATCTTCTGCTCGTTCGCGGCGAGCGTCTCGGCGAGCGGCTGGAAGGCCTTGGCGAGCTCGGCGTCGTCGGTCTGCTGCGCCAGCTCCTGCGCCCAGTACAGGGACAGGTAGAAGTGGCTGCCGCGGTTGTCGATGCCGCCGACGCGCCGGGTCGGGGACTTGTCCTCGTTGAGGAAGGTCGCCGTGGCGCGGTCGAGGGTGTCGGCCAGGACCTTGGCGCGGGCGTTGCCGGTGGCCGTGGCGTACTGCTCGAAGGAGGGCACCAGCGCGAAGAACTCACCGAGGGAGTCCCAGCGCAGGTAGTTCTCCTTGACCAGCTGCTGGACGTGCTTGGGCGCGGAGCCGCCGGCGCCCGTCTCGAACAGGCCGCCGCCCGCCATCAGCGGGACGACCGACAGCATCTTGGCGCTGGTGCCCAGCTCCAGGATGGGGAAGAGGTCGGTGAGGTAGTCACGCAGGACGTTGCCGGTGACGGAGATGGTGTTCTCGCCGCGGCGGATGCGCTCCACCGACAGCTTGGTGGCCTCGACGGGGGCGAGGATGCGGATGTCCAGGCCCTCGGTGTCGTGCTCCGGCAGGTAGGCGTTGATCTTGGCGATCAGGTTGGCGTCGTGCGCGCGGGTCTCGTCCAGCCAGAAGACGGCCGGGTCGCCGGTGGCGCGGGCACGGGTGACGGCGAGCTTCACCCAGTCCTTGATCGGGGCGTCCTTGGTCTGGCAGGCGCGGAAGATGTCGCCCGCGGCGACCGGCTGCTCGATCAGGACGTTGCCGCCCTGGTCGACCAGGCGGACCGTGCCGGCGGCCTTGATCTCGAAGGTCTTGTCGTGGGAGCCGTACTCCTCGGCCTTCTGCGCCATCAGGCCCACGTTCGGGACCGAGCCCATGGTGGACGGGTCGTAGGCGCCGTTGGCCCGGCAGTCGTCGATCACGGCCTGGTAGACGCCGGCGTAGGAGGAGTCCGGCAGGACCGCGATGGTGTCGGCCTCCTGGCCGTCCGGGCCCCACATGTGGCCGGAGGTGCGGATCATGGCCGGCATGGAGGCGTCGACGATGACGTCGGAGGGGACGTGCAGGTTGGTGATGCCCTTGTCGGAGTCGACCATGGCCAGCGCCGGGCCCTCGGCGAGTTCCGCCTCGAAGGACGCCTTGATCGCGTCGCCCTCGGGCAGGGCGTCCAGGCCCTTGAGGATGCCGCCCAGACCGTCGTTCGGGGACAGACCGGCGGCGGCGAGCGCGGCGCCGTACTGCTCGAAGGTCTTCGGGAAGAACACGCGCACCACGTGACCGAAGATGATCGGGTCGGAGACCTTCATCATGGTGGCCTTCAGGTGCACCGAGAACAGCACGTCCTCGGCCTTGGCGCGGGCGATCTGCGCGGTGAGGAACTCGCGCAGCGCGGCCACGTGCAGCACGGAGGCGTCGACGACCTCGCCCTCGAGGACCGGTACCGACTCGCGCAGCACGGTGGTGGTGCCGTCCTCGGCCGCCAGCTCGATCCGCAGCGAACCGGCCTCGGAGATCACGACGGACTTCTCGGTGGAGCGGAAGTCGTTCTCGCCCATGGTCGCCACGTTGGTCTTGGAGTCGGCCGACCAGGCGCCCATGCGGTGCGGGTGGGTCTTGGCGTAGTTCTTGACCGAGGCGGGGGCGCGGCGGTCGGAGTTGCCCTCGCGCAGGACCGGGTTCACGGCGGAGCCCTTGACCTTGTCGTAGCGGGCCTGGATCTCCCGCTCCTCGTCGGTCTTCGGGTCGTCCGGGTAGTTCGGCAGCGCGTAGCCCTGGGCCTGCAGCTCGGCGACGGCGGCCTTCAGCTGCGGGATGGACGCCGAGATGTTCGGCAGCTTGATGATGTTGGCCGCGGGCGTCTTGGCCAGCTCGCCCAGCTCGTGCAGGGCGTCGGGGATGCGCTGGTCCTCGGCCAGGTACTCCGGGAACACGGCGATGATCCGCCCGGCCAGCGAGATGTCCCGCGTCTCCACGGAGACACCCGCCTGCGAGGCGTACGCCTGGACCACCGGCAGGAAGGAATACGTCGCCAGGGCCGGGGCCTCGTCAGTGTGCGTATAGATGATGGTCGAGTCAGTCACCGGGTGCTCCGCTCCACGTCTGCAACATTGCTCGACATCAAGATATCTCGTGATCGAGGCCGGCTCGACAGGGGTCCGTGCAACCAATGCGTCGCATCCCGGGTCCTGGATGCAGATCGTGCACCTGATCGCATCTGATCGTCGACGGCCGGAACCGACCGACCGGCCGCCCGAGCGAAAGCTGACCATGAGATATCGCACCCGAGTGACGGCCCCCGCGGCCGCGCTGATCGGCACGGCCGCGGCACTGACCGTGGGGGGAACCGCCCAGGCCACCGAGAAGGACCAGGGCACCCCGGGGCCCGAGACCCTCGGCGACCCCGTCTTCCCGAGCCTCGGCAACGACGGCTACCGCGTCGCCGCCTACCACCTCGACCTCGCCTACGACGCCACGACCCGGCTCGTCGACGCCACGGCGACCCTGCGCATCCGCACCACCCAGCCCCTCACCCGCCTCTCCCTGGACGCCCTCGGCCTGGACATACGCTCCGTCCGCGTCGCCGGCCGCCCCGCCGCCTTCGAGCAGACGGACGAGAAGCTGCGCATCACCCCCGCCCGCCCGCTGCCGGCGCGGGCCCGGGTGACGATCTGTGTCGAGTACGGCGCCGATCCGCGCCGCGCACTGGCGCACACCGCCTGGGTCGTCACCCCGGACGGCTTCGCGATCTGCCCGCAGCCCAACTCCGCGCACACCGTCTTCCCGTGCAACGACCACCCCTCGGACAAGGCGGACTTCACCTTCCGCGTCACCGTCCCGGCCGGTCTGCGCGGTGTCGCGAACGGCCTGGCGACCGGCACCGAGACTCTCGGCGACGGCCGGACCGCGTACACGTACCGCTCCCGTGAGCCGATGGCGACCGAGCTGGTGCAGATCACCGTCGGCGACTACGTCGTCAAGGACCGCCAGGGGCCGAACGGACTGCCGCTGCGGGACGTCGTGCCGGCCGCCCGCGCCGCCGCCCTGGAGCCCGCCCTCGCGCTCACCCCCGGCCTGGTCGGCTGGCTCGAGCAGCGCCTCGGCGCGTTCCCCTTCGAGACGTACGGACTGCTGCCCTGCAACTCCGACGACCCGGCGGCCTTCGACTTCACCGGCCTGGAGACCCAGACCCTCACCCTGTACAAGCCGAACTTCCTGCTCCAGGAGGAGAAGAAGATCGGCTCGCACATGATGCACGAGCTGGTCCACTCCTGGTTCGGCAACCTCGTCAGCCCCGCGACCTGGGCCGACCTGTGGCTGAACGAGGGCCACGCGGACTTCTACGGGCTGCTGTACCGCTACGAGCGCGGCTGGACCGACTCGCTCGGCTACAGCACCTTCGAGGACCGGATGAAGTACACGTACGGCCTCGGCGACCAGTGGCGGCACGACTCGGGCCCGGTCGCGGCCCCGAACGCGGTCAACCTCTTCGACAGCCAGCGCTACACGGGCGGCGTCCTGGTGCTGTACGCGCTGCGTCAGCTCGTCGGGGAGGACGTCTTCCACGCCGTCGAGCGGTGCTTCCTGGACCGTCACCGCAACTCCTCGGCGACGACGCAGGACTACATCGCCGTCGCCTCGGAGGTCTCCGGCCAGGACCTGTCCGGCTTCCTGCGGGACTGGCTCTACGGCACGAAGACCCCCCGGATGCCCGGTCACCCGGACTGGACGGTCACGCCGGTCAGCTCCTCGCTCGCGCCGCGCCGGCGGACGGGCGGGTACCACGACAACTCGGCGACCCTGTAGGTCACTCCAGGTGGGCGACGTTCGCGTCGCCCACCTCCTGCGGGCCGCGCTGCTGCGGGATCGACACCGACCCCTGCTGCAGCGCCACCGTCCGCGTCGGCGCCGGGATGCGGATGCCCTCCTCGCGGTAGCGGCGGTGCAGTTGCTTGATGAACTCGTGCTTGATGCGGAACTGGTCGCTGAACTCGCCCACGCCCAGGATCACCGTGAAGCCGATCCGGGAGTCGCCGAAGGTGTGGAAGCGGATCGCCGGCTCGTGCTCCGGTACGGCGCCGCTGACCCCGGTCATCACGTCGGAGACCACCTCCAGGGTGACCCGCTCGACGTGCTCCAGGTCGCTGTCGTAGCCGACGCCCACCTGGACCAGAATGGTCAACTGCTGCTCGGGGCGCATGAAGTTGGTCATGTTGGCCTTGGCGAGCTGCCCGTTGGGGATGACGACCAGGTTGTTGGAGAGGGCGCGGACCGTGGTCTGGCGCCAGTTGATGTCCTCGACGTACCCCTCCTCGCCGCTGCTGAGCCGGATGTAGTCGCCGGGCTGCACGGTCTTGGACGCCAGGATGTGGACGCCCGCGAAGAGGTTGGCGAGGGTGTCCTGCAGGGCCAGCGCGACCGCCAGACCGCCGACACCGAGGGCGGTGAGCATCGGGGCTATGGAAATGCCGAGCGTCTGCAGCACCACCAGGAAGCCGAGTGCCAGCACCAGGACCCGGGTGATGTTCACGAAGATCGTGGCCGACCCGGCGACCCCGGAGCGGGACTGGGTGACGGTCCGCACCAGACCGGCGATGACCCGGGCCGCCGTCAGCGTCACCACGAGGATGAGGACGACGGTCAGTGACTGGTTGACGTGCTTCTGGACGGTCCGCGTCAGCGGGAGCACCCCACCCGCCGAGGCCGCACCGCCGAGGAACGCCGCCCACGGCACCACCGTCCGCAACGCGTCCACGATGACGTCGTCCCCGCTCCAACGCGTCCGGCCGGCGTGCTTGCCCAGCCACCGCATCAGCATGCGCAGCAGAAACGCCGCCAACAGCCCCGCCACCAGCGCGACTGCGGCGACGACCAGATCGTCCACGGTGAGCGCTCGGTTCACCGACTACCTCCAAGTCCAGGATGTGCAACCGCTCATCCTGCCTTATCCGGCAGAGGAGTTCGCACTGGAGAGACGCCCGGACGGAATGGATTCGGACGAATGCCCGGACACCCCGGGCCTGCCCGGTCCAGCAGAGCCACCCGGTCGGCCAGATCCGTCTCGCAGGCATCCCGGGCCCCACCGCACGCCCCGTCAGGACCATGGTTATCGCGCGGCTCTCCCCGACAACCGGGCCAGGAGTTCCCCGCCCGTCGATCAGCGGCACACCCCAGCGTCGGCAGAACGGCCGAAGACGGCGTCCTACTCGGCGACCCCCAGATCGCACCACAGGGCCAACGCCAGCCCGCCCGCCACGGCGCGCCCGCGACGGCGGCGTCACCGGCCTGGACAGCCGCACCCGGGCCCACCCATGGGTACGTCCCCGTCCTCCGTCAACCGGTTGCCGTGCTCGATGCCGATCGCCTTGAGATCGGCACCCATGCAGGGTCGGGGGCTGTCGGACCGTCGACGGTGTTGCGGACTCCGGGTCTGGCGAGGACGACACTGGTGACGTGCCGTTGGCGCTCGGTGCGGACGGGGCATGCGATGTCCTTTCCGACGGTGTGGAGGCCAGAACGCTGCTTTGGAGGCGACCGTCGAGCGGAGGAGTTCGTCCGCCGTATGCGGTACTCAGATGGGTCCGGGCGTCTGTGGAGGCCGTTTGTGGCCCGCTCGGCTGCGGTGGTTCGGGCTGCCTGGGGGCGGAGCATTGGAACGGTCCTCGCCTCTGGAGACGCCCGGTCTCTCGGGCGGCGGATCCGGAACGCTTGCCCGGCGGGTCGAGCGAGTGCGGCTAGCGTCCCTTGAGCCGCCGACGGGTGGCGCGGGCAGTGGCGGACCACCTGAGCCCGGGCCTTCGCCGTTCTCCTCCGGATCCAAGCCGTTGCGGTCAGGAGGCTCGGGCGGACGGAGCCGGGCGGCGATCTGCTCGTCCAGGTAGTCCGCTACTTCCAGCCAGGCGCCGCGGTCCTCCGGCGACAGGTGCTCAGCGTTCACCCGGACGGCCGTGCGGGCCTCGGCCAGCCACACCGCCGGTTGCTCGGCTGCGTCCGCGGCTTCGGCGACCGCCACACCGAGGTCTCCCGGTGAACCTGCCAAGGCTGCCAACGCGAGATCGGCCAGCCAGGGGCGCTGAGACGAGCCCAGGAGGATCGTTTCCAGGCTCCTGCGTCGTTGCTCCCTGTGCAGCCCGCGGTCCCGGAGGATGGCCTCGGTAAGACCGGGGTCTTCGTGCTCCGCGCGCTCTATCAGTAGTGCGGTAAGCGCATGGGGCCCGAAGCGGCCCCATTCTTCGTCGTGGGAGGGGTAGAGGCTCTTCAACAAGGACCGCTGCAACCTCACATCCGGGGCCGACGGTTGCACGACGCCGTCCTCTCGGTGGAAAGCGCGTTGGGCCGCCCCGACTGCCGCCACTGCTTCGGGGACGTCCCGCGCCCCGCAGAGGGCTTGCGTGACGACGAGTGTGCGGAGCAGATCGCGGGTGTGCGGCTGGTCCGTGGCGAGGCCGAAGACGCGGGCGCCGCGTTCCCAGTAGGTCTCCTCCCGGTCCAAGACGACTTCGTAGGGAGAATCCAGGACGGGGAGGCCCGGGTTCACACGTGAGGACGCGCTGATGGCCGCCGCGCAGGCGACGATGCCTAGGGAGAACGGGTCAGGCGGCACGACGGCGAAGTCCTCATGGTCGATGATCGCGGCGATCTCCTCGGCCGTCCCCGTGGCGCCGTACAGGCCTCGCGCGAAAGCGTGCGCCGCCTCGCGCATACGCAGGACTGGGGTGTCCTCGTCCAGGTTTAGGTCCCGCAGAGCGAGGTGGTTGCGTGTGCTGGAGAGGAGACCCTTGTTGTGGCATCGCTTCACCACCTCGTGCCACGACTCGGCGGTCCGGCTCAGCAGGAGTAGGCGAATACGCACTCGCCGCTCGTACCCGGCCAGTGTGTCGAGCACGAGCCGGATCCAGGCTGGCCGCGTCTCCGCGTAGTCGATCACCAGCAGGACAGGGCGTGCGCTCGTGGTGAGCGGGTGCAGGTCCGGTGCCGGGGACGCGTCGGGAGGTTCCTTGCGAAGGAATCCGACGATCCAGTCACTGCCCAGCCGGTGCCCCAACTCCACGGCGAGCCTTGTCTTCCCTGCGCCCATGCGGCCGGTGACCATCATGACGTCGACAGGGTTGTCCGATGTGGCCCAACGCTCGAGGATGTTGAGTTCGAAACCGCGCCCCAGGAACGGGACCGTCCGCGTGCGCGGGTGCAGGAGATACGAGATCGACGGCCCTGCATCGTACCGGGACATGAACGTGGGCGGGCCGGGAACCGGCGGTGCATCGAGCAAGGCATGCATTTCGACGGATTCCAGCTCGCGGACCTCGTGCCCGGTGTCGCGCAGGGAGCGCCGGAACCCGTCATCGCGCAAAACAAGGGCGACGGGCACGGCATTGAGGCGGCGGGCATGGAAGCCGTCGGGCACACCACGCACGATGGCGGTGAGGAGGGGGCCGCAGAACACGGCGGCGCCGGACATGCCGCTCCAGTTCTCGCGGTGCTCCAGCGATGTGAGGTCGATCTGGTACCGCCCGCTGAACCTCAGGGTGGAGGCGTCGACCGTTCCCGCGACGCCCATCGTGTCCCGCCCCGAGTCCGAGGCCTGGACCTGGGGAAACCCCACCACGGCGCACCCGGCCGGGTACTGGGGGTCGGGGCCGGTCAGTTCCCCGAAGCGCGTCGGCTGCATCGGCGATCGGCTGCCGGGTATGTGCAGCAGCGCGGCATCCAGATCGCGGTCGCTCCAGGCCACGCGCGCCTCGGTCCAGTCGGCGGTGTCGGCGAAGCGGACGCGCGCTGAGGCCGGGACCGGATTTCGTGCCTCGGACGCCACGACATGGCAGGCGGTCAGTACGAGGCCCGCGTCCATGTGGTATCCGCTCCCGTAGGAGCCAGCTTCTCCCAGTACTTCCGCGATCCGCGACAGGTCCATGCTCATGATGCCCCCCAGAAGCGGAACGCTCAGCCGCCGTCCGCCCGACGTAACTGATCAGCGTTGAGCTGGTCACCGACGGGTAGCTCCCGCCCTGCAGCGTCCGTCACCCGCAGGCGGATGCTGACGTGCTGTGTGGTGGCCCGCGCCGAGTCGGCCCCCGCCTCCACCGACACCACGTATGCCTTTACGGCCCCTTTGGCCTGACCGGTACGGCGCAACTCGACGGTGAAGTCCAGGACGACCTCCTGGGGTACGAATCTGACAGTGCTGTGGGTCCCTGACTGGCGAGCCTGTTCCAACCCGGCGCGCACCGCTGCGATGGCCTCCGACAACTCCGTACCGTCCCGCTCCATACCGCCCCCCGGTCCGATGGCCACGCTGCATCGTGCGCTCTGCCGGGCCGGTGGGGCAATGGGCCGGACGGCCCAAGAACCGTCGACGGGCGCACGGTTGACCGCTCCGGTGTCCAGGTGTGGAACGCGACCCTCAGATCACCTTCAGGCGCACCAGCGCCCCCAGCGTCAACGCCCCCGGCACCAGGGGCAGCCACACCGTGATGATCCGGTAGGCCAGGACCACCGCCGTCGCCACGGCCGCCGGTGCGCCCGCCGCGACCAGGGCCACGATCAGCGCCGCCTCGACCGAGCCGAGGCCGCCCGGGGTGGGTACCAGGGCCACCGCGACCGTCGCCGCGAGGTAGGCCACCGCCATGTGCACGGGCGGTACCGGCAGCCCCAGGGACATGCCGACCAGGACGAGACCGGCCGCCTGAAGGGAGGGGAAGGCGAGCGAGCCGCCCCACAGGGCGAGCGCGCGGCACGGGCGGGTGTGCACCGAGCGCAGTTCCCCCAGAGCGGTCCGCAGGAACGTCAGGACGGTGGTCCGCAGCCGTCGTACGAGGGCGAGGACCGTCACGGCGACGACCGCGACCGCGCCGACGGTCAGCAGCAGGGGAGCCGTCGAGCCGTGCGGGAGCAGATCGCCGAAGCGCAGCGCGTCGGGGAACGCGACCAGCAGGACGAGCAGCAGACCCACCCGGGTGACCGACTCGGCCAGCAGATACAGGGCCAGCGCGGCGGAGGAACGGGCCAGCGGGATGCCGCACACCGTCATGAACCGCAGATTGACCGCCCCCGCGCCGAGGCCGGTCGGCAGCAGATGGTTGGCCGAGCCCGCGGCGAACTGCGTCGCGAGCAGCCGCCGCCTGGGCAGCCGGTCGACGACCGCGCCCTGCCGGGTGAACGCGGCCGCCACCCAGGTCAGACAGGTGGCGCCGGCCGCGGCCAGCAGCCACGGCCACTCGGCCGACCGCAGATGGCCGAAGCCCTCCACGAGCACGTCCCGGTGCTGCACGGCGACGACGGTGACCAGCAGGAGCGGAAGAAGGCACAGGATCTGGCGGACCGGGACGCGACGGGGGAACCGTCCCGGAGAGAGGGGGCCTTGGGGAAGTTGAACCGCAGTCACATCCGAAGAGGGTCTCCGCACCGCGCCAACTGCGGGTTGCGGAATCGCGGACAGCGTCTTACGGACGGAAAGCGGCTGGGGAGGCAGGGCCATGGGGTCCTTCGGGGCAGGGGACGATGCGACGGAAGTGTTGACCTCAACAACGCTCGAGGTTCTACGTTCTCTCCCATGAGCATGGAGACCACAGCGTGGACACAGCTGCACAGTGTCATGACCGCCCAGCAGGAACGGCGACCCGTGGCGCGCGCCACGCTGCGCCGCATCGCCGCGTTCGCCCGACCGCACCGCGCCCGTATCGCGCAGTTCGTGCTCCTCGGGGTGGTGACCGCCCTGCTCGCCGTGGCGACCCCCGTGCTCGCCGGACATGTCGTCGACGCGATCGTGTCGCGGGGTGACCAGGGCACGGTCGTCCGCCTCGCGCTGCTCATCGCGCTGATCGCGGTGGCCGAGGCGGCGCTGGGCATCCTGGGCAGAAGACTCTCGGCGACGCTCGGGGAGGGACTCATCCTCGATCTGCGCACGGCTGTGTTCGATCATGTGCAGCGGATGCCGGTCGCGTTCTTCACACGCACTCGTACGGGAGCGCTGGTCTCCCGACTCAACAACGACGTCATCGGCGCCCAGCGCGCCTTCAGCAACACCCTGTCCGGAGTGGTCAGCAACGTCGTCACTCTGGTGCTCACGCTCGCCGTCATGGTCACCCTGTCCTGGCAGATCACCCTGCTCGCGCTGGTCCTGCTCCCGCTGTTCGTCGTCCCCGCCCGGCGCATGGGCAGCCGGATGGCGCGGATGCAGCGGGAGGCCGCGACCCTCAACGCGGCGATGGGCACCCGGATGACCGAGCGCTTCTCCGCGCCGGGCGCCACGCTGGTCAAGCTGTTCGGGCGCCCGGAGGAGGAGTCGGCGGAGTTCGCGGCCCGCGCCCGCCGCGTCGCCGACATCGGAGTGCGCACGGCCACGGCCCAGTCGGTGTTCATGACCGCGCTGACCCTGGTCTCCTCCCTGGCCCTCGCCCTGGTCTACGGCCTCGGCGGCTGGTTCGCCCTGCGCGGCACCCTGGAGCCGGGCGCCGTCGTCTCCCTGGCCCTCCTGCTGACCCGGATGTACGCCCCGCTCACCGCGCTCGCCGGCGCCCGCGTCGAGGTGATGAGCGCGCTGGTCAGCTTCGAGCGCGTCTTCGAGGTGCTCGACCTCGAGCCGCTCATCGAGGAGAAACCGGACGCCCGCGAGGTCCCCGAGGGCCCGGTCGCCGTCGAGTTCGACGACGTCCGCTTCGGCTATCCGTCCGCCGACAAGGTCTCCCTCGCCTCCCTGGAGGAGGTAGCCTCCCTCGACACCCGTGGCGGCGACGAGGTCCTGCACGGCATCTCCTTCCGCGCCGAACCCGGCCGGACCGTCGCCCTCGTCGGCTCCTCCGGCGCCGGCAAGTCGACCATCGCGCAGCTCCTGCCGCGGCTGTACGACGTCGACGGGGGCGCCGTCAGGGTCGGCGGGGTGGACGTGCGCGACCTGAGCGCCGGCTCCCTGCGCGCGACCCTGGGCATGGTCACCCAGGACGGCCACCTCTTCCACGACAGCGTCCGCGCCAACCTCCTCCTCGCCCGCCCGGAGGCGACCGAGCCCGAACTGTGGGACGCGCTGCGCCGCTCCCGCCTCGACGACCTGGTCCGCTCCCTGCCCGACGGGCTGGACACCGTCGTCGGCGAACGCGGCTACCGCCTCTCGGGCGGCGAACGCCAGCGCATGACCATCGCCCGCCTCCTGCTGGCCCGTCAGCGGGTCGTGATCCTCGACGAGGCCACCGCGCACCTCGACAACACCTCCGAGGCCGCGGTCCAGGAGGCCCTGGCCGAGGCCCTGGAGGGCCGCACCGCCGTCGTGATCGCCCACCGCCTCTCCACCGTGCGCTCGGCCGATCTGATCCTGGTCGTCGAGGGCGGACTGGTCGTGGAACGCGGCACCCACGAGGAACTGCTGGCGGCGGACGGACGCTACGCGGAGCTGTACCGGACGCAGTTCGAGGAGCGGGACGGCGCGCCGGCGCGGATCGCGGAGGAGGACGGCGCGGCGGCGTGAAGTGACGGCCGGGAGTCTGGAGTGCCGTGGGGGATCCGTTTACCTGGGCTTGGCAGGGGGTGACATAGAGTCTGCTTCCGGTGCCTTTGACCAGGGGGGACGGGAGGCGGGGGAGATGCGTCGCAGCTGCCGGAGGGGCGGGTGACGGGCCGGTCGGAGCCCGCGGTGCTGCCTCATTCGCTGCGCGCGTGGCTCGGGGCGGTCGCGGTCGTGGCCGCCGTGGTGGTCGGTGCGCTCGGGGTCCTGTTCGCCGGGCACAGCGAGCCCGGCAGGGTGGACAGGTGGTTCGTGCTGCCGACCGAGGACAGTGTCCAGGGGCCCTTGCGGCGCGTCGCCCTGGTCCTGGACCTCCTGGGGGAGCCGGCCGGATCGACGATGCTGGTCGCGGCCATCGTGGTGTGCTGTCTGCTGCTGCGGCGTCCCCGCGCGGCGGCGCTCTTCGTCGTCGGTGCCGTCGTGGCCGTGGGGACGACGACCCTGCTCAAGCACGTGGTGGGGCGCACCATCCACGGCCCCGGCAACCTGTCCTACCCGAGCGGGCACACCACCTTCTTCACCGCGCTCGCCCTCGTCCTGGCGCTGCTCGCGACCGGCCGGCTCGGCCTCGGCAGGACGGCCGGCATGTCACTCGTGCTCGCCGCGTCGCTGGTCGGCGGCGCGGTCATGGGATGGGCGGAGGTGGCGTTGGGCGCGCACTACCCGACCGACGCCCTCGGCGGCTGGTGCACCGCGCTGGCGGTGATCCCGGCGATCGCGTGGCTGGTCGACCGGATCGCCGACCGGCCGTCCGGCCATCCGGTGGAGCGGATGGCGGACGCCGGTCGGCGGGAGCCCCGCTGAGGTCACATCACGTCACGCCAGGCGGCGGAAGACGGGCTTCACCGGACGTCCGCCCAGCCAGGGGGTCGGATCACCGGCGTCCAGTGCCTTGCGGTACACCGCACACGCCTGGGCCACCACGTCGACGGTGTGCTCGATGTCCTCGTCGCTGAGCGCGCTGCTCACCACGAACGACGGGGCCAGCACCCCGCCCGCGAGGAGCCGGCGCAGGAACAGGGTGCGGTACTCCTGCGACGGCCGGCCGTTCTCGTCGAGGACGTGCAGCCGGTCGGTGACGCCGAAGTCCTCGGCGTACTACCTCAGTTCTCTCGGTGCTTCAGCACCTCTGCGAGGCTCGGCGCCTCCCGGTCCCGCTGGGACATCGAGGTGACCGGCAGCGGCCAGGGAATGGCGAGCTCCGGGTCGTCGAAGGCGATCGTCACGTCCTCGGACGGATCGTGCGGGCGGTCGATCCGGTACGAGGTGTCGGCCGTTTCGGTGAGCGCCTGGAAGCCGTGCGCGCACCCCGCCGGGATGTACAGGGTCGCCTGTGTCTCGCCGGACAGTTCGAAGAAGGCCCGGTTGCGGTAGGTCGGCGAGTCCGTACGCAGGTCCACGACGACGTCGAAGATCTTCCCGTACGAGCACCGCACCAGCTTGGCCTCGCCGGCGCCGGAGCGCAGGTGCAGACCGCGCAGCACGCCCCGGACCGAGCGGGAGACGCTGTCCTGGACGAAGGCGTGCGGGTCGAGGCCCACCGAGCGGACCACGTCGGCGTCGAACGTGCGGCAGAAGAAGCCGCGTTCGTCGGCGTACGGCGTCGGCTCGAACAGATACGCGCCGGCGATCGCCGGGACCTCGGTCGCCTTCATGGAGTCTCCCGCAGGGTCTGGGTGTGGTCCGTCGCCGGGAACAGGACCGCGGTCAATTCGGTGAACTGGTCGTTGAGCCGCCGACTCGCGGCCTCGTTCCGCTCGGTGAGGGTCCGCCGCAGCTCCGACGATCGCTTCTCCAGCGCCCGGAACTGTTCGAGCAGCCGGTCGGCGTCGACCTCGCGAGCGGGGTGGCAGTATGCGCCCAGTCCCATCTCGGCCATGAGTGCGTCGCTCTTCGCCGCATAGCTGAGTGCGAGCGTCGGCGTGCCGACCTTCAGCGCACAGATCAGGTTGTGGTAGCGGGCCGCCACCACGGCGTCGGCAGCCGCCATCTCCTTCATCAGGTCGGCCAGCGACGACGCCTCGGACGCGGTGGCCAGCGGCGAGTCCACCGCGTCGAGGACCGCGTCGACCGCCGGCCTGTCGACCTCGTCGCCGATGAGCAACCGGACCTGCCTGCCGTCCTCGACCAGCGCGCGGACGAAGCGGGTCATCCCGTCGATGTAGCGCCGGTTGATCTCCTCGGCCCGGGCCCGGTCGTCGTTGCTTCCGTAGTAGGCCATGACGCCGACGCAGACCGGGCCTTGCCGGTCCTCGGGTGCGCCCGCCGGCGGCGTCGGCAGTGAGAACACGAGGTCCGAGTACACCTTGTCCCGCGCGGTGTCGACGCCCATCGCACGGATCGCGTCGCGGGACAGGGCGTCCCGGTAGGACCGGTAGGCGGCGAGCCGCGCCGACCAGCGGACCAGGGCGCGGGTCGGCCGGTGGCCGATCCTGTCGGCGCCGACACCGACCAGCGCGACCTTGGTGCCGAACAGCCGTCCGGTCGTGCTGAGCAGGAACATCGAGTACGGGAAGCCCCAGGCCCTCAGCGGCAGCGTGGTCTCCAGGACGCCGGCGCCCGGCACGATCACGACATCGTGCCGGCGCACCCAGGCGGCGACGCGAAAGACGTCGATGACTTTGCCCAGGCCCTTCACCGCGATCGCGCCCGCCCGCGACGCGGTGCGGTACTCCCCGCGGTTCCAGTGGAGCCGCCTCGCGGGGATCCCGTACCGGGCCGTGACCACCTCGGGCCCGCCGCACAAGGCGTCCACGGCCGCCTCCGGATGCTCGGAGCGGAGGTATCCGAGCAGGGCCTCCAGCGACCCGTCGTTGCCGAGGTTGCCGGAACCGAGCACGCCGCACACCCCGACGCGCACCGCGGTCCTGTTCGCAGACGTCATGACTGCCTTCCTTCACGGCCGGCGACGAGGGCGTCGACGGAGACGGTGATCCGGACCGGGTCGATGGGTGCGCGGTCCTCGACCCGCTCGCCGGCTCCGGGCCTGACCCGGCTGGTCATCCAGGCGAGCAGGTGGCGGTAGCATGCGCGCCGGTCGGCCGGGGAGAGCGGCGCCCGCCGGATCGCCGCGACGTAGCCCCAGACGTACTCGGCCAGCAGCCGGGGCGTCGGGTGCAGCCGACCCGCTCGGCGCGGGTCCAGGTTGATGCACCGGGACCGCTTGCCGGGGTGCGCGCGCTCGGCGCGGGTGGGGTGGTCGCGACGGAAGTACAGCACTTCCGGCACCTGGTGGAAGGGGCCGTGGAGGCTGATCTCGGCGGTGAAGGTGCGATCCGCGTGGTGGTAGCTGTCGAGCGGTTTGACCCGGCGGAGGACCTCGGCCCGCATCACCCCGTACATGTCGTCGCCGCCGGGCTCGAACAGCATGCTGCGGAAGCGCTCCGGCGCGTGCGGGGAGTCGGTGGCGAGCCCGTACTCGTACGGGACCCTGACCTGGCCGTCACCGTCGATGACGGCTTCGCCGGCATGTGCGAGGACGACTTCCGGCCGCTCGTCGAGCGCCTCCACACAGCGCCGCAGCAGGTCCCGGGCGTACAGGTCGTCGTGCGAGGCCCACTTGAACAGCTCGCCGCGGCTCTCGGTGAACACCAGGTGGTGGTTCGGCGCGGCGCCGATGTTCCGGGGCAGCCGGGTGTACCGGACGCGCGAGTCCAGTGCGGCGTACCGGCGGCAGATGTCCGCGGTCCCGTCCGTCGAGGCGTTGTCGGAGACGAGGAGTTCGAAGTCCTCGTAGGTCTGGCCGAGCAGGGCGTCGAGCGCCTCGGCGAGGTACTCCTCGCCGTTGTAGACGGGCAGGCCGATGCTCAGCCTGGGATGGGCGGTCATGCGGTCCTCACTTCGCGGATCGGGTTCTTGCGGCGTTCGCGCAGGCCGGAACGGAGTTGCAGCCACCACAGGGCTGAGCCGGTGACGGTCGCGGCCGCGACGCCCCACGCCGAGCCGACTGTGCCGGCCACCTCCGCCCCGCAGAGTCCGCCGCTGACGTAGAGGACGGAGGTGATCAGCTGACAGCGGAGGCTGCGCCGGGCCGCGCCGAGTGCGCGCAGCCCCACCGCCGCGCCGACGCCCAGGCTGGAGCCGGCGACGCCGAGCGTGGCCGGCACGATGATCGCCGAGGCGGAGTGCCAGACGACGCCGAGCACGAAGACGCCGGCCCGTTCCGGCAGAAGCAGCAGCGCCGCGCCCCACAGCAGCGCGCCGACGGCCTGCCCGCCGCCGATCATGAGGCAGAACAGGCCCAGCCTCTCCGGGGCCCGCCGCAGCACCCGTGCCGCCTCCGCGACGGTGGCCAGCGCCAGCCCCATCAGGACCGCGAGGAACGGGCCGAGCAGGAGCTCGGCGCCCCGGACCGTACCCACCGCGTCGACCCCGACGATCGCGCCGAGTCCGTACGCTCGTAGCTGGCGGGCGCCGCTGAGGGCCGCGTTCTCGACCAGATATCGGTAGCCGAGGTCTCGGTGGTCACCGAGCCACTCCCGTGTGCGGGTCAGGTTCGGCCTGATGCCGGACTGGAAGCAGCCGTAGCCCGCGGCCACCGCGGCGGACACACCCCAGGCGAGCACGAAAGCGCCCACGCCGCCCACGTGGGCCGCCACCACCATGGCCGGGACGAGTGCGACGCCCCACACGACATCGTTGACGAACGCCTTCCGTCCGACACCGGCGGCGAAGAACGAGAACCGCCAGGCGTCCTGGAGCAGCAGCGCCGGCAGGGTGACGCCGAGGCAGGCGAAGGCGATTCCCACCCGGCCGCCTGCCCCCAGTCCGGCCACCAGGCACACCGCTCCGGTGACGGCACCGACACAAAGCGCGGTGCCCGACGACCGGGCCACCGCCGTACGCCAGGACGCCGCCTGCACGCCGCTGAAGCGCACCATGAGCGGATCGGTGGCCAGCCCGCGTGAGACGCTGAGCAGCACGCCGTAGGTGACCCAGACCAGGCTGAACACGCCGAACGAGGCCAGCCCGAGCGAGCGGGCCACGTAGGCCCCCACCAGGAAGTTGCTCAAGCTGGAGGCGGCCTGGTCGGCGAGTCCCCACGACAGCCGGCCGGCGATGGCCCGCTTGGCGGACCGCCCGGCCTCGCCGGCCGCGGCCGGCGAGGCCGCCCTCTCGCTCTCGGTGGTCATCGGTCTTCCTTGATCAGCCCGGCGTCGTGCAGGGCGCCGGCCGCGGCGGCGACGGTGTCGAACGGCAGCCCGGACCGCTCGGCGACGTCGAGCAGACCGTGCTCGCCGTCGGAGAGGCTGAGCACCCAGAGCATGGCCATCTGGGCCTGCTTGGTGTCGCTGCGCCCGCCGAGCGCGTCGTACAGCCCGCGCCGCCCCAACTGCGGTTCGCCGTAGGGGCTGAGGTTGAGGTAGCGCCGGTTGCCGTCCAGGACGGCGAACGCCTCGCGGCAGACCGCGAGGGTGTCCGCCATCGCCTCCGGGGAGACGAAGTCCAGGTTGTCCGCCGAGGTGTGGTACTCGGGATAGCCCGCGTACGGGGTCCGGGTGAGCGAGCCGACGCCTAGGTTGAACCCGGGCGAGCAGTACTGCCGCTCGTCGTAGCCGTACGGGGTGAACTCCGTGACGCGGTGCGGCCGTTCGGAGGCGGTCAGCACGTACCGCAGCACCCGGTCGATCTCCGCGTCACCGCGCCTGCTCTGCTTGTACGTGAGCGAGCCCGGGTCACCGGCGCAGGCCAGCACCAGGCCGTGCTTGACCCGCTCGACCCGTTCGGCGTTGCGGGCCAGCCAGGTGATCGCGCCGATGGTGCCGGGCGCGAAGATGAACCGGTAGGTGTAGTACGGCGTTTCCCGCGCCAGCTCCCGGGCCAGGAACGTCGCCACGGCCACGCCGGCCATGTTGTCGTTGGCCAGCGCCGGATGGCAGACGTGACAGGAGACGATCACCTCGTCGGCGACCTGACCGGGCACCACGTGCTCGGCGTAGGTGAGATGGCCGTCGGCGAGCGTGGAGTCGATGCGCACCTCGTACTCGCCGTCCGGCATCGCGTCCAGGGTCTCCTGGGCCAGGCAGAACCCCCAGTCCGGCTTGTAGTAGCTGGTGCGGTACGGCACCCAGGACGGCTGGTCCGGCAGCGTGTGCAGATGCGCGCGCAGCTCGGACAGCGGCATGGTCCTCGCCACCGGCAGGCTGTAGCCGAGCACGTGCAGGCTGGACGCGGCGAAGTCGACGACCCGGTTGCCGTCCGGGTCGGCTATGTAGGCGTCCCGGATGTTCCACTCCTGCGGCACCGTCCAGTCGAGCACCTGGGTTCCGGTCGGCACCTCGTGCACGTCGAGCGGGATGTACTCGCCGACGATGTCCAGGGTGGCGCGCACGCCGTCGCCGGTGATGCTCCGGCAGAGCGGGTACAGCCGCTCCACCAGGGCGTACATCTCGTCGCCGGCACCTACTTCTCCATGCGTGGTCACCGACGCCGCCGCAGGGTGTCGTCGACCGTGCCGGCGTCGGTGGCCGCGCGCAGCACGGCGAGGCGGGTGAAGCGCTGCTGGAAGGCCTCCTGGGTCAGGCCGTGCGCGCGGTAGGCGTCGGCGAGTTCGAGCGCGCCCCGCTTGACCGTCCACTCGCAGTCGAAGCCGGGGATCGCGGCACGGAACCGGGAGAAGTCCACCCGGTAGGAGCGCGGGTCGGCGCCGGTCTCGCCGGTGATCACCACCTCGGAGCCGGGCACCGCCTCGGCGACCTGCCCGGCGATCTCGGCGACGGTGACGTTGTTGGTCTCGCTGCCGATGTTGAACGCCCTGTCGTGCACCGCCTCGCGCGGCGCGGTCAGGGCGGCCGTGAAGGCCCGCGCGATGTCGGCGGCGTGCACCAGCGGGCGCCAGGGCGTGCCGTCGGACATCACCAGCACCTCGCCGGACAGCAGCGCGTGGCCGACCAGGTTGTTCAGCACGATGTCGGCACGCAGCCGGGGCGAGAAGCCGAAGGCCGTGGCGTTGCGCATGTACACCGGGGTGAAGTGGTCGTCGGCGAGCTCATGCAGGTCGTCCTCGACCCGCACCTTGGACTCCGCGTACGGGGTCACCGGGCGCAAGGGGGCGTCCTCGCCCACCAGGTCCTCGCCGCCGGCGGCACCGTAGACCGAGCAGGTCGACGCGTACAGGAAGCGCCCCACTCCGGCCTCACGGGCCAGCCGGGCCAGGTGGACGGAGGCGTGGTGGTTGATGTCGTAGGTCAGTTCCGGCGCCAGCGATCCCAGAGGGTCGTTGGAGAGCGCGGCCAGGTGGATCACGGCGTCGACGCCGGCCACGTGCTCGGCCGTGACGTCGCGCAGGTCCACCCGGTGCCCCTGCGGGTCGGCGGGCCTCGGGCCCAGCACGCAGTCGGCGAACAGGCCGGAGTCGAGGCCGACGACCTCGTGCCCGGCGGCGGCGAGGACCGGGGCCATGACGGTTCCCAGGTAGCCCTGGTGTCCGGTCAGCAGTACGCGCATGGTTCAACCCCCCAGGTTGAGCGTGAGTTTGGTGACGGCGAACGCTTCGGCGTATCGCTCGTGGCATTCGATGCCGCGGATCCGCGCGAGGCCGAGGAAGGCCTCCCGGTCGTACCAGGGCCGGTGGCGCTGTGAGGCGTAGTGCTCCTGCAGCAGCCGCACCTTCTCCTCGGCGATCTCCACGGACAGCGGCTGGTACGCCGCCATCCGGCCGAGGTCGCCGTCCCACTTGACGATCTCGTAGCCGAGGACCAGGTGGTCGCGGAAGGCGGTGGGGATCAGCTGCGCCAGGCCCCGGTGGTCCTGGTGGGCGTCGTCGGTGCGCGGGGCCAGGATCAGGTCCGGGTCGGTCTGCTCGCGCAGTTCCTCGACGGCGGCCTTGGCCTCCTCCCAGTGCGCGGGCAGCCGGCCGTCCGGCAGCTTGTGCACGGTCAGCCTGAGGTCGGCGTCCGGGCAGAACGCGGCGAGCGCGGCCCGCTCCTCCTGCTCCCGCTCGCCGCCGCCGCCGGAGAGCACCAGCGCGTCGACGCGGATGCCCGGCCGCGCACGGCACAGCGTCAGCAGTGTGCCACCGGCGCCGATGGCGATGTCGTCGCAGTGGGCGCCCACCGCGACGATCCGCTCCGCACGCCCGGCCCCGAGCCCGATCACGCGCTCATCCCGGCGCTGTCCCGCTCCCACACGGCCCACGGGCGGTCGCCCCGGGCATAGGCGGCGTCGAGCACGGCCCGCTCCTTCACGGTGTCCGTCGGCTGCCAGAAGCCGCGGTGCTGGTATGCCACCAGGCGTCCGCGCTTGGCCAGTTGGGCGCAGCCGTCGGCGACCAGGTCCCCGTTTTCCGGGATGTTGTCGAAGATCTCCTGCCGGAGCACGAAATAGCCGCCGTTCTCCCACAGCGGCAGTTCGCTCACCGCGGTGATGCCCCCCACCAGACCGTCCTCGCCCAGCTCCACGCAGTGGAACGACGACTGTGGCGGCACCACCATCATCGACGCCCCGGCGTCGCGCCGGGCGAAGTTCTCGATCATCTCCGGCAGCGGGGCGTCGGTCAGCACGTCGGCGTAGTTGGCGAGGAACATCTCGTCACCGTCCAGGAAGTGCCGCACCCTGCGCAGTCGCTCCCCGATCGGTGACTCGATACCGGTATCCGCGAAGGTGACCGTCCAGTCGGCTATGTCGGTGGACAGCAGCTCGGGCTGCCCGTTGCGCAGCACGAAGTCGTTGGAGGTCGTCTCCTTGTAGCCGAGGAAGAAGTCCTTGATGTGGTGCGCGCCGTATCCGAGACACAGGATGAACTCCGTGTGCCCGAAGTGCGCGTAGTAGCGCATGACGTGCCAGATCAGCGGTCTGGGGCCGACCATCGCCATCGGCTTGGGCACGTCGTCGGAGGCTCCGTTGCGCATCCGCATCCCGTAACCGCCGCAGAACAGAACGACCTTCATGACGTCACCTCGACAACGCTCAGTTCCGGGATGGGAAAGACCAGCCGGCCGCCCCAGTCGTGGACGTAGGACAGCTGCTCGACCAGCTCGGCCCGCAGGTTCCAGGGGAGGACGAGGACGTAGTCCGGCTTGTCGGCGGCTATCTGCTCGGGTGGCAGGATCGGGATGCGGGTGCCCGGGGTGAACCTGCCGTGCTTGTAGGGGTTACGGTCGACGGTGTACGCAAGCAGGTCGGGCCGGATGCCGCAGTGGTTGAGCAGGGTGTTGCCCTTGCCCGGGGCGCCGTAGCCGACGACCGTCTCGCCGCGCTCGGCGGCCTCGATGAGGAACTTCAGCAGGTTCCGGCGCACCTTGGCCACCCGGTCGGAGAACTCGGTGTACCCGGACAGCTCCAGCAGCCCGGCGGCCTTCTCCCGGGCCAGCACGTCGGCCACCCGCTGCGTCGGCTCTTCGGCCACCTCGGTGGGCCGCGCCCACAGCCGGATGGAGCCGCCGTGCGTGGGCAGCAACTCGACGTCCACGAGGGAGAGTCCGCCGCTCGCGAGGGCCCGGATCGCGGAGGCGACCGTGTAGTACTGGAAGTGCTCGTGGTAGATCGTGTCGTACTGGTTCTCCTCGATCAGGGTCAGCAGGTGCTGCACTTCGATGGAGACCCAGCCGTCGTCGGCGACCAGGGCGCGCAGTCCCTGGGTGAAGCCGACCACGTCGGGAATGTGCGCGTAGACGTTGTTGGCGACGACCAGGTCCGCCGGGCCGTGCTCGGCGCGGACGGCCGCGCCGGTCTGTGGGCTCAGGAACTCCGTGAGCGTGGGCACGCCCGCCTCGCGGGCCGCGGCGCCGACGTTCACCGACGGCTCGATGCCGAGGCAGCGGATCCCCCGGTCCACCACGTGCCGGAGCAGGTACCCGTCGTTGCTCGCCACCTCGACCACGAAGGCGTCGGTGTTGAGCCGCACCCGCTCCACGGCGTCGGCGACGAAGGTCCGTGCGTGCTCCACCCAGGAGGTGGAGAACGAGGAGAAGTAGGCATACTCGCTGAAGGTCTCCTCCGGTGTGATCAGCGGAGGGATCTGCGTCAGCCAGCAGTCGGTGCAGACCCGCAGGTGCAGCGGGTACGCCGGTTCCGGCTGGTCCAGTTGGTCCGCGGCGAGAAAGCTCTCGCACGGCGGGGTCGCCCCCAGATCGACGACGCTCGCCAGCGTCGCCGAGCCGCAGAGTCGGCATCGTGTCATCTGTTGTTCCCATCCCCCCCGCTCGCGGGGGTGTCCCCGGCGCGAGTTCGTGCTGACCGGACCGCGATCGCGGTCCGGTACTCCTCCACCAGGCGCTCCAGCCCGACGGCCGGGCTGAAACCCTGTTCGTAACGGAGCCGGGCGGCCCGGCCCATCTCACGGCCCAGGCCCGGATCGGTCCCCACCCGGCGTATGCAGGACGCGAGCGAGGCGGACTCGCCCGGCCGGTGCAGCAGCCCGGTCACGCCGTCCTCGACGAGTTCGATGAAGGCGCCGTGGCCGGCGGCGACGACCGGGACCCCGGCCGCCATCGCCTCCACGACCACCAGGCCGAACGCCTCCAGCCACGTCGAGGGAGCCACCACGGCTACGGACCGCGCGATGGCCTTCTGGCACTCCGCCGAGTCGTACAGGCCGACGTAATGCACGTCTTCCCGGCCCGCCGCCCAGGCGGTGACCTCTGCCTCCAGCGGTCCGGTGCCGGCGATCACGAGCGGGATGCCCAGCCCGCCGCTCGCTGCGAGCTCGTCCCACGCGGCCATGAGCAGCCGTACGCCCTTGGCCTCGGCCAGTCGGCCGAGATAGAGCAGATGCTCACCGTCGCCCGATCGACGGGCGTCCGGATCGGGCACGAAATTGTGCTTCACCGCCAGCCGCTCGCTCGGCATGCCGGCCCGCGCCAGTACGTCGCGCTGCGCCGCGGAGATACAGAGGAACCGTTCCACGCCGGACCACCACCGCCGCCGGTTGACCGACAGGCCGACCGCGAGCGGCACCGTCGCCAGACGGGAGTTGCGGTAGCAGCCGTGCCGGACGGCGGGCAGCGGAACACTCGATCCGATGCACTCCGTGCACGGGCGGCCGTCCCGCTGCAGGGTGCCGGGCGGACAGACCTGCGTGTAGTTGTGCAGCGTGGCGACGGCGGGCACACCGGCGTCGGCGCAGGCGGCGAGCACCGCGGGCGACAGGAGCGGGAAGACGTTGTGGACGTGGACCACGTCCGGCCGCTCGCAGCGCAGCCGGGCCGCGAGCTCCTTGCGGACCGCCGGGTTCCACGGCACCCGCAGGGGCACCGCTGCCTTGCCGAGGAGGGACATGGCGCCGATGTCGTCGCTGCGCCGCTCGAATACCTCGACCCGATGGCCGCCCGCCCGCAGCAGTGCCACCTCCTGGTCGACGACTTTGTTCTCCCCGCTCGGCTGCGCCGAGGCGTAGCGGTTGTGCACCACCAGGATGTGCATGCTCAGACCACCTCCCGGAGCCGGGGCAGGATGAGACGCCGTCGGCGGCCCGCGGGCGGCGGCGGGAAGGACGTGGCCTCGGCAGGTGCCGCCAGCAGCGACGCTGCCACGGCCAGATGCAGCAGGTACGGCGAGGCGTCACCCAGACCGACCTCGGTGTACGAGGCGATCGCGCAGTAACTGATCAGGAAGATCGCGCACGCCCTCGGCAGCGACGGAGGTCGCAGCAGCGTGATGCCTCCCATCACGATGACGATCGCCGCCACGAGGGCGACGCCGAGCAGACCCTGCTCGTGGAAGACGGCCAGCCAGCTGTTGTCGATCGGCAGGCCGCCGAACGACTTGTCGCCGAGGCCCACACCGAACACGTCCTCCGAGGGCGTCCGGGGGGCTGCCCGCAGGGCGTCCCAGACCTTCGCCCGTCCGGTGAGGGTTGCGAAGTTCTCCTGGCTCTGTCCGCGCAGAAACCACGCCTGCACCGCGGAGCTGAACGCCACCGCGGTCACCGCTGCGGACAGCACCACCCAGGAGAAGAACCGGCGCGCGGCGCCGCTGGTCAGGATCAGGGAGCTGATCGCCAACGCCAGCCCGACGATCAGGCCGAGCGTGGCCGTCCGGGTATGGGTCAGCACGAGCAGGACGAGTGACGGCACGATGACCATCGCCGCGTCGCCCTTCTTGATCTGTCGGCCCACAGCGAGCAGCGCGGTGAGACCGATGATCACCGCGGCGTACTGTCCGATCTGCGGCGGGGTGAGCGGCCACAACGCGCCGACCAGCCGCCCCTCGTACTCACCCGGCATGGCGGCCCCCGGTGAGACGACCAGGCCGGCGGCCACCGACACGAGTACCACGAAGTACATCCGGATGTGGTGCCGAACGAACGTCACGCTGCCGTCCCACCAGCGGCTCAGCAGCCACAGCGTGGCGACGAAGAGAGCCAGCCGTGCGCAGCGGAACAGCGAGCCGCTTCCGGACTCCAGGCGTGCGCTGGAGACCACGCTCGCCGCCAGGAGGAGGGTCAGCAGGAACAGGTACGCACTGGGTCGGATGCGCAGCCGGAGATTGACCGCGAGTGCCAGCACGAACGCGCCGACCAGCGCGCCCATGGTGACCATCTGGATGAGAGAGCGGGGCAGCGGGATGATGGTCTTCGCCCCGGTGGAGCCGAGGGTGTTGAGGATCAGCAGCCCCCAGGCTGCCCCGATGATCTTCGATGTGCGGTCCGTCTCCATCTCAGCCACCGTCCCCTGCGCGGAAGGTGCTGCCCGTGTCCTGCCGGTACGGCGTGCCCTGCCACTGCGCGCGGGAGAGCACGCGGCTCGCGTCGTGCGTGACGAACTTCCATGGGCCGACGTAGACGTTGTCCAGCCAGCGGTTGTGCTGCTGGGTGGTGATCGCGTCGGCCACCCGCTCACCCTTGTACGGCGACCAGTCGGGAAAGGTGCCGTAGTTGGACAGCAGCGCCATGCGGTCGCACTTCACCGTGCACTTGACGACGGACTTGTCCAGCACGAAGCGGTTGTCGTGGATGTCCACACGCTGGGTCTTCCACCGGCAGTCCGAGTAGAGCGGTGCCTTCGCGATCGCCGGCTGGACGCAGCGCTTGGGATTCTTCACCAGCAACGTGCAGTCACCGGACGAGGTGTTGGCCGGGCTGTTGCAGAACCGGTCGGCGTTCTCCCACAGGGTGATCCCCGACCAGTTGTTCTCCAGCATGTTCCCGTAGATCTCGATCTCGCTGGTGCGGGCCCTGATACGTGGTTCGCCGCCGGACTCGGACAGGTAGACGGTTGCGAACGGGAAACTGTCGCCACGGTCGGCCGCCGCACGCCCCTCGACCCAGTTGTTCCGCCGGATCGTGTTGTACCGGATGACCGCGTTGTAGCTGGCCTCGTAGATCAGCGCGGCACCGTCGTTGGCCTCGATCACGTTGTCCTCGATGCGGAAGTCGTTGTTGTTGGTGTCCACCCACAACCCCGTTCCTCGGTTGTCGTGCACCCAGTTCCCGCGCACGTCCGCACCGTTGACGGCCCAGAACTTCACGCCTCCGGTACATCCGCAGCCCTGCTGCCGCCGCTCCCAGTCGTCGGTGTTGTTGCCCGTGATCTCGTTGTCCTCGACCACCAGGCCGGTGACACCGGTGGCCTTGTACGCGTTCATGCCGTACTGGCCGTTGCCGCGTAGGCAGTTGGCGCGGACATGCTGGCGCGAACCGGCCATCAGACCGGCGCCGGAGTTGTCCTGCACCGTCGAGTGCTCGATCACCCACCCGTCGGCCGAGTCGTGGTTGACCACGCCCTCGTTCTGCGGGGCGACGAAATGCTGCACGGTCAGGTAGCGGATGGTGACGTCCTCGGCGGTTCCGCCGAACGCGTACTGGTTGACCTTCCGGCCGTCGACCACCGCGCCCGGTGCGCCGAGGTAGACGTCCCCCTCCTTGGGGGTCACCTGGTCGTAGTCATCGGGACTGAGCCTGTGCTTGCCCGGCTTGAGCCAGAACGTGGTGTGCGGGGGGCTGTTCAGGGTCTTCACGGCCAGATCACCGATCACGGCGGGGTCGACCGTCACCGCGCCCTCAGGCGCTCTGGTCGGCCCGGCCGGGGGACGGGCGCACACCCGGGTCAGGGAGTCGGACCGCGCCCCGGACGTGGTGGGCACGGCGGTCGGCTTCTCACGCGTCGCGTGCTGCGTGCCGTCACAGCCGCTCACCAGCAGCAGGGCCAGCACCAGCGGTGCCACCGCCGGTGCCCAGGGCCGCGTCCCGATCCTCACGCGCCCCCCTGGCCGCGGAACCCGAGCACGGTGGTGAAACCCTCCGTGCCGTCGGTGAAGCCGGAACCGACGAGGGTGGTGGCGGGCTCCTTGCGTCCGAAGCCGGCCGAGTACCAGCCCAGCACGGGATCCGTCTCACCGCGGTGCGCCTGCCAGGACAGCTGCCCGGGCAGCTCGAGCACCGCGGAACGGTCCTCGCCGTCCTTGGTCCAGGTGAGCCGTGCCAGGTTCCCCTCCAGGTCCGCGGTGATCGCCGGGCCGAGGTGGAACGCCAGGCGTACGGCCCGGCGCGGGCCGCGGACCTCGTCGATCACCCGCAACTCCCGGCGCGCGGACGTCAGTTCCACCCGGCGGCGGTGCACGGAGCCCTCGTAGCCCTCGTGTTCGGCGGACCAGGCGGCCACCTCCTCGCCGGAGGTGTCCACGTGCAGGACCCGGGTCTCGGCGTGCCGGGTCCACAGGAACGGTCCGCCGGAGACGGACTGGTCGGCGCCGTCCAACTGCAGGGTGTTGTGGCCGAGGGTGGAGCGGAAGTACTGCCGCCACTCGGGCTGCCCGTGGTAGCAGTACGTCCCCGGGTCGGCGAGCACGTCGACACCGTCGTGCCGGACCTCCACGGACAGCGCGTCCGCGTGGGCGTGCGCGGCGATGGAGAGGAAGCCGTGCGGACCACCGTCGCAGCGGCACCAGATCTCCTCCGGTCCGCGCAGGATCGTCATCCCGGCGTCCGCGAAGTGCGCCGGCCGCTCCGCCGGACGGCGCGCAGACGGCTCCGCCGGTTTGACGAGCGCGGCCAGCAGCGGGGTGCGTACGTCGGTGCCGGTCACCGTCGGCCACCAGGGGAGGCGGCCGAACACGGCTTCGCCGGTGGCCAGCAGCGAGCCCCAGCGGTCGGTGCCCGCGCCGTCCACGACCAGGCCGTAGCCGTCGTCGGCGTCGCCCTGACGCGGCGGCCGCAGCCGGTTGTCCACCATGGCGGCGAGCGCGTCCGTCATGCGCAGCAGCACCAGGCGGACCGACGCGGGGACGGGCACGTCGGCGGCGTCCGCCTCCGCCACCGCGGCCAGGCCGAGCTCGAGGACGAGCCCGTGGTACTCGGTGGCCAGCTCCCGGTTGATGCCGGAGAGGTAGGTGTTGCCGCGCAGGTGCCGGTCCAGCGACCGCAGCGCGTCGGCCCGCCAGCGCGCCGACGCGGGGAACCAGTCGAAGGCGCAGGCGGCGGCGAACTGCCCGGCGGCCTCGGCGATGACATGGTTGTTCGCCGACGATCCCCGGCTGGGGAAGGCGGCCAGCCAGCGCTGGTGATGCCAGATCTGCCGCACCGCCACCGGGTTGTCCTCGAACAGCCCGCCCGCGCCGGACCAGCCGTCCAGCAGCCGGCGGATCCACACCCAGGACAGCAGCCGGATGCCCAGCTCGATGCCGCTGATCCAGTGGACGCCGCGCAGCGGCGGGTTGACCGCCCACCAGGACCGCAGGTGCGCGGCCACGCGCTCGGCGTAGCGCTCGTCCCCGGTGACCGCGTAGGCGGCGGCGAGCTGGGTGAGGTACTGGTGCCGGGACGGCTCCCAGATCTGCTTGATGTCCCCGACCGCGTCCTCGCTGCGGTACGGCACGTCGAAGGCGTAGCCCGCGGGGGCCCGGCGCCCGGTCTTCGGGTCGAACCACCAGTCCGGGTCGGTCAGGTCGTCGCGGAGCACGCCGAAGAACTCGGCGTGCCCGTCCATGAGCCGGTCCGCGTCGGCGACGAGACGCTTCACGGCGTCGGGAGGCACAGCGGCGGTCGTCCCGGCCGGCAGGACCGCGGTGAAGCGCGCGCCGGTGACGCCCGGGCCCTCGGGCGGCGCCGCACGCCACCGCCGTCGGCGCACCGCGTCGCCCACCCGGCCCGCGACCTCCTGCGGTCCCATCCGGGACAGCCGCCGCAGGTACCAGCCCGCGCTCATGGTCACAGTGCCCTCGCCAGCGTCACCGGGGCGCCGCTCGCCAGAGCGGTCTGCACCGCGAGGGTGGCCGCCGTGGTGGCGACCAGCGACTCGAGCGGCACCGGCATCGGCCCGCCGGTCCGCACGGCTTTGACGAACGCGGCGAGTTCGGCGTTCTGGCCCTTGTCCCGGGCCTTGGGCAGCCGCGAACTGACCCAGCGCTTCTGGCCGGCTGTGCTTTTTTCGAAATACACCGAGGCACGCACGAAGTCGTCGAGCCGCAGCGCCCGCCCGTCGGCGATCAGGTCCAGCGTCTCCTTCGGGAAGGCCGACGGGCCGGAGGTGACGTAGCTGATCGTGGCGGTGGACCCGTCCGGGTAGCGCAGCACGATCTGCAGGTCCTCGTTGCCGGACGGGGCGGTCGCGTACACGGACACCGGGTCGGCGTCGAGCAGCCAGCTCGCCGTGTCGACGAAGTGCCCGCCCTCACCCACGAACCGCGAGCCCTCGGAGCCCTGCTGGAGATACCAGCTGCCGTGGTCGAGGCGACCGGCGTTGACCAGGTAGCGGAGGTTGGCCGGGCCGGTCCGGGCGCCGAAGCGCTCCCTGGCCTCGTGCAGCAGCGGCGAAAACCGGCGGTTGAAGCCCACCTGCAGCCGGTCGTTGCCGGACTCCTCCACCGCCGCGAGCACACCGGCCAGCTCGTCCTCGCTGAGGGCGAGGGGCTTCTCCACGAAAACGGTCTTGCCGGCCAGGAGCGCCTTGCGGGTCAGTTCGGCGTGCGAGCTGTGCCGGGTGACCACGAACACCGCGTCGACGGACTTGTCGCCGAGCACCGCGTCGAGATCGGTGGTCGCCTCGGCGAAGCCGAACTTCCGCTGCGCGTTGGCCGCGGACAGCGCCGTCGTGGTGACGACCGTCGACAACTCCACGCCCTCGCGCTGCGCCAGATGCGGCAGCAGCATCGACGTCGCGTAGTTGCCCGCGCCGATGAACGCGAGCCGCACGGGCGACTTGGCGAGCCGGGCCGGACTGGACTGCACCTTCACCGCGGGCACCGCCACCGACACGGCCGCCGGCTGAGCCCCCTCCTCCGCCTCCGCCGTGAGTTCGGGGTAGCGGAACAGCACGGCCACGGCCTTCAGTTCGCCGTCCTTCAGGCGCCGGTAGGTCTCGACGGCGTCGTCGAAGTCGGCGATGTGGGAGATCAGGGGTTCCACGTCCACGCGGCCGCGGGCGAGGAGGTCCAGGAAGCACGCCAGGTTGCGGCGCTCGGTCCAGCGCACGTAGCCGATCGGGTAGTCGCGCCCCTCCAGCTCGTACGACGGGTCGTAGCGCCCGGGTCCGTACGAGCGCGAGAACCGGACGTCGAGTTCCTTCTCGTAGTACGCGTTCCACGGCAGGTCCAGGCGGCACTTGCCGATGTCGACGACCCGGCCGCGGTCCCGGCAGAGCTTGGCGGCCAGCTCCACCGGCTGGTTGCTGCCACCGCCCGCGGCCAGGTACACCTGGTCCACGCCGTGACCGTCGGTGAGTTCGGCGACGGCGTTCTCCACGGCCGTGGACGCCGGGTCGCCGCAGGCCGCCGCACCCAGGCGCTCGGCGAGTTCGCAGCGTGACGGGTCGGGGTCGGCGCCGACGACGCGGACCCCCGCGGCGGTGAGCAGCTGCACCACCAGCTGCCCGATCAGCCCGAGACCGATGACCAGCGCCACCTCGCCGAGCTGGGGCTCGCCCTGGCGGACGCCCTGCAGCGCGATCGACCCCACGGTGCCGAAGGCCGCGTGCCGCGGCGCGAGGCCGTCGGGGACGGGGGAGTAGAGGTTCTTCGGCACCCAGTTCAGCTCGGCGTGCAGCGCGTGCTCGTTGCCCGCGCAGGCCACCAGGTCGCCGACCTTCACGTCGTCGATGCCGGCACCGACCTGCTCGACGACCCCGCACAGCGAGTACCCCAGCGGCGTGTAGGAGTCCAGCTTGCCCATCACCTTGCGGTACGTGGCGGGCACGCCGTTGGTGGCCACGCTCTGCATGACCTTGGCCACCTGGTCGGGGCGGGAGCGGGCCTTGCCCAGCATCGACATGCCGGCCTCGGAGACCTTCATCAGCTCGGTGCCCGTGGAGATCAGCGAGAAGGCGCTGCGGACCAGCACACCGCCCGGCTTGCAGCCCGGCACCGGCACGTCGAGCACCGCCAGCTCGCCGCTCTTGTAGTTCTGTACAACCTGTTTCACCGGGAACTCCCCTGATTCCTAAGCCGTTTGCCGAGTGCTCTGGCCGGACCCAGAGGTCGCGTCGCGATACCAGTACTCGAGGGTCAGCACATGCCACAGATGCTTGGAGAAGTCCTGCTGCCCGGCGGCGTCCTCGGCGACCATCCGGGCCAGCGCGTCGCGGCGCAGGAAACCGGAGCGGACGAGCTCGCCGTCGTTGACCACCTCGCGCACCAGCGGCGCCAGATCCCGGCTCATCCAGGCGCGCAGCGGGGCGCTGAACAGGCCCTTGGGCCGGTAGACGATCTCCCGGGGCAGGATCGAGGTGGCCGCCTCCTTCAGGACCGCCTTGCCCTGCCGTCCGGCGATCTTGCGGTCGCCGGGCACGGCGAACGCCGCCTTGACGACCTCGACGTCCACGTACGGAACCCGCACCTCGGTCGACGCGGCCATGCTGGAGCGGTCCGTGTAGGTGAGGTTCAGGCCCGGCAGGAACAGCCGGGCGTCGGCCAGGCACATGCGGTTGACGAAGTCGTCGAGCTCGTTGTCCGCGTAGACGTCGGCATGCTCGGTCAGCACGTCGTCGACCGTCCCGGCGAGATCCGGATCGATCAGGCCGAGCAGTTCGTCCTGGCCGTACATGGTGTAGCTGCGCCGGAACGCCGTCTCCTCCGGCAGATCGGCGAAGGAGAGGAACCGCTTGGCGAAGCGCACCGACCTCAGACCCCGGCGGGACGTGGCGACCGGCAGCCGGTTCACGGCCGCGGAGACACCGCGCCGAACCGGCCGCGGGACGCGCTGGTAGCGCAGGGCGAGCAGGTTGGCCAGGTGCTTGCGGTACCCGGCGAACAGTTCGTCGGCGCCCATCCCGGAGAGCATCACCTTGACCCCGGCCTCCCGGGCGGCCGTGCAGATCAGGAAGGTGTTGATCGCGGCGGGATCGCCGATCGGCTCGTCCAGGTGGTACGTCATCTGCGGCAGCAGGTCGAGCACGTTCGGGGCGATCTCGATCTCGTGCAGGTCGACGCCGAACCGCTCGGCCACCTGCCGGGCGTAGCGCAGGTCGTCCGGCATCGCCTCGAATCTGGCGTCCTCGGCGCGGAACCCGATCGTGTAGGCCGAGATCCCCGGCTGGTGGCGGGCCGCCAGCGCGGTCAGATAGCTGGAGTCGAGGCCTCCGGACAGGAAGGTCGCGACGGGCACGTCGGAGAGCAGGTGGCGCCGGGTCGACTCCTCGACGACGGCGGCCAGGTCCGGCTGCTCGCCGGCCAGGGCCCGCTCCCGGCCCTCGGCGGCGACGTCCTTCAGGTTCCAGAACCGGCCCCGCTCGATGCTGCCGTCCGGCCGGCACTTCAGCCAGGTCCCCGGCGGCAGCTTCTCCGCCTCACGGAACGCACAGCGGGAGTCGGGCACCCAGTAGTACAGCAGCGAGGCCACCAGCGCCGCGTGGTCGACCTCCAGCGATCCGCCGGTCGCGCCGGCGAGCGCCTTGAGCTCGGAGGCGAACGCCAGACCCTCGCCGCGCCGGAGCAGGAACAGCGGCTTGATGCCGAGCTGGTCGCGGACGAGCACCAGCTCGCCGGTCCGCTCGTCGAAGACGCCGAACGCGAACATGCCGCGCAGCCGGGGCAGACAGTCCGTGCCCCAGCGCCGCCATGCCTCCAGGAGCACCTCGGTGTCGGAGGTGCCGCGGAAGCGCACCCCGGCGGCCTCGAGTTCGGCGCGCAGCTCGGGCGCGTTGTACAGCTCTCCGTTGTACGTCAGGGCGAGACCGCCCGAGACCATCGGCTGGGCGCCGGTCTCGGACAGGTCGATGATGGACAGCCGGCGGTGCCCGAGCTGCACTTCGCCGTCACCGGCGGGGTGGCCGTAGCGGCCGGCCCCGTCCGGGCCGCGGTGGGCGAGGGTCTCGGTGAGCCGGTCGGTGACGATCTTCCCGTCCGGCCACCGGTACGTGCCTGCGATGCCACACATGCCTACCGCGCCTCCTGCTCGCTGTCCGGGACCCGTGCGGCCCACGTCGGCTGGCGGTCCGGCCGGTGCCGGCCGATCCCGTTCTGCCGGGCGGACCGGTCGTTCTGACCGCGCAGGGCGGTGTGCAGTCCGTCCCAGAGCGTGCCGTCGGTCCGGTCGCGCCGATCGGGGTCGATCAGCACCACGCCGATCACCGCGATGCGCTGGTCGGCGAGCTGCCGCGCCACGGTGTGCAGCCAGGCGGCGTTGCCGTGCCCGGCCCGCACGACCAGCACGGTCTGCGTGCCGAGGTACCGCAGGTCGGTCCACGCGGTGCCGGGCGCCACGGAGCCGACGCCGATCGCGCGCTCCTGAGGCGGTCGGGCCCCGGCACGCTCGCCGCTGACCACGGTTGGGTCTCCCGGCTTCTGGCGGCGCTCGGAGAGCTGCGATCCGGGCAGACCGTCGATGACGACGACCGGCCCATCCGCCGCCAGTGACCGGGCGAGGTCCAGAGCGATCACCACCGTGGTGCGCGCACAGCCGAGTTCCAGCAGCGAGACCCCTTCCTCGGAGCCGCGCACGGTCCGCACCAGGAACCCGGTGAGGCGTTCGCCCGCTGCCCGGTTCCGTCGGCGGTGCCACACCCTGGGCGACCGGGCGGGCAGCTCCGCGATGACGGAGGCACCGAGGCTCGCCGAGATCTCCCGGCGCAGCACGGGGCGGTCCGCCACCACCGCGCTGACCGAGGCCACCGCAAGCCCCAGGACGAGTCCGAGGACGAGACCGATCGCGGCGTCGGTGGCGGCGGCCTTGGGCAGCGAGTGCCGCACGGCGTGCGGGGCGTCCACGATCTGTGTGCCGGCGATGAGCTGGGGCGTGCCGACGCTGGCCTCCGCGGCCCGCTCGCCGAAATCGGTGATCTTCGAGGTGAGGTCGGCGCGGCGGGCGAACAGCGTCTCCAGATCCGCCGCCGTCTTCGTCCCGCTCGCCGTCGATCCTTCCCCGATCGCCTTGTTGACCTTGGCGAGTTCGTCCCGCAGCCGGTCACGCTGGCTGCGGAGGGCCTGGGCCTGGGCGTTCGAGGTCTCCTGTATCCGCCGTACATGGTCCGCGACGAATGCGTCGGCCAGGGCCTTGGCGCGCCTCTCCGCCTGGACGTCGCTGGTACCTGTCGCGGTGATCTGCAGCAGGTTGTTGGTCAGGCCGATGCCGCTGTAGTCCCGCATGAAGGTCTCCGGCTTTTCCGGGGACTTGAGGCTCTTGAGGGCGGCATTGGCGATTCGCGTGGTATGCAGCAGCGCGGCGTCGGTGCGGATCAGTGTTCCGGGGTCGGTCGGCTGGTCCTCCGCGTGGGCGACCAGCACCTTGGTCACCGCGGTCGGAGGCGCCGGCATCAGGATCGCCACCGAGGCCCCGATCAGCAGGCCGATGAGCGCCAAGGCGCCCCACAGGCGCCGGCGCCTGCGCACCGCAACCACCAGTGTGTGCAGGTCAAGGAGCGGGGCGGCGGCCGTCGACTCCGACGTGGTGCTCGTCGTCACGCTGAACCTCCCGTTCCGTGCCCGGGCACCGCGAGCGTCAGGGTGGCGTCGTCCGGAAGCTGGCCGGCGGATCGCGTGGGATGGGCCAGGACCAGGCCGGCGACGACGATGCCGACGACCTCGAGCCTGGCGTCCGCACACGCCTCGGCGATGCCGGCGAGTTCCTCCGCGGTCCAGCGGCCTGCGCTGAGGACGACCAGGGCGCCGGACTCCGTGTCGCGGTCCGGCACTGTCGGCTGGTCCACCGAGACCACCACCACGCGCAGCTGCAGACCGTTCTTGGCTTCGACGGCGAGCTGCCCTGCGGCCCGGCGGGCGGTCTCGTCGCCGTCCGGTACGACGACCAGCAGCTTCTGGGCTCCGGGCAGTCGCTCCTTCAGGCGAGTGCACACCCGCCGGTAGCGGATCCGACTGCCGGCCTGGTCGCCGGACTTCCGCGGAGCGGGCATGTCCCACCGTGTGTCCGTGCCGAGGAGGCGGCGGAACAGGGCTCGTGCCCCCCCGCCTTTCGGCCGGCGCGCCCGCTTTTCAGCGGGCACGTCGACGGTGCCGAGGAGCGTCGAGCCCAGCGCCGCGGCGATCTCCGGTTCGGTGCGCAGCCGGCGGTTCATCCGCGCGGCGACGAGATGGCCGATGAGGGCGACCACGAAGAACAGCAGCGCGCCGGCGACGATGAGCTGCAGCCTTGTGGGTGGCGCCTCACCGGTCGGCCTGGGGGCCGGACCCATGACGACCATGCCTGCTTTGTCGGTGGCAGGGTCGGCCTGGTCCAGCTTCTGCACGGCGTCCTCCAGCGAGCTGCGCAGCTGCTCGAGCTCGGTGCGGGCTTGCACGCTCTCCACGGTCTGTCCAGGATCCGCCGCCTTGGCCAGCTCACTGATGCGGCGGTTGATCTCCGCCACCTGCTTGCGCAGTGCCTCCGTCCCCGAGGCCGCCGGGTCGGTGCTGCTCGCTGAGATCCCCGTCGCGAAGGCGACGAACTGCTGTGCCACCTGGTCGGAGAGCTGCTGTGCGCGCGCCGGGGTGTCAGCCGTACCCGAGATCTTGATGATGTTCCCGTCCGCCGCCTTGGCGCTCACCCGGTCCTGCAGCTTTGTGCCGCTGACGCCGGACCAGTGCAGGGCGGCGGCCGTGCGGTCGAGCACCGCCGAACTGGTGGCGATGTCCACCTGGGTCAGCAGCTGGCGGTCTTCCCACTGCCCCGACAGCAGCACTGGTGCCGACGCGGTGTATCGCGTGGGGAACACCGCCACCGAGGCGCCGTAGCCGACCAGTGCGCCCACCATGGCGAGGGCGACCAGAAGTCGCCACCGCCAACGCAGTATCCGCCCGATGGTGGCTAGGCGGATCGTGTCCTCATTCAACGCCGCTGCCTCTTCCCCGTGCGGACCGGGTCGCCCGCGGATTCCGTGGTTAGATCGCGGCTCGCGGCGGCGTAGGCGGCGAGAAGCGAAGCTTGCGAGTTGCGCCACGACAGCGGACCGCTGATCCGCTCCTGGCCGATGCCGCCCATCCGGGCCCGCTTCTCCGGGTCGTCCAGCAACACCGTGATCAGCTTGGCGAACTCGGCCTCGTCGTTGGCGGGCGCATAGACGGCGGCGTCACCGGCGGACACACGCGCCTCCTTCAGGTCGAAGGAGACGATCGCCCGGCCCATCGCCATGTACTCCAGGACCTTGTTCATGGTCGACACGTCGTTGAGCGGATTGCGCGGGTCGGGGGAGAGGCACACGTCCGCGGTGGACAGGTAGCGCACCAGGTCGGCGTCCGGAATGCGTCCGGTGAACTGCACCTGCTCGGTCAGGCCGAGCTCCCGGGACAGCTCCACCATCGCGTCGAAGGCGTCGCCGGAGCCGACGAACACCGCGTGCCAGTCGGTCCGCCCGAACTCGTCGCGCAGCTTCGCGAGGGCGCGCAGGGCGTAGTCGACGCCGTCCTGCGGGCCCATCACGCCGAGGTAGCAGAGCAGATGAGGCTTGCCGCGCTTCAACTCCGGCTCGGGCGGCACCGGTTGGAACCGCTCGATCTGGGGCGCGCTGCGCACCACGAAGACGTCCTCCGGGCGCTTGCCGCCACGGCGCACCGCGACGTCCCGGTAGCTCTCGTTGGTGGCCAGCACGATGTCCGCGGTCCGGTAGGTCCGCCGCTCCAGCGCGCACACCGCGCGGTAGAGCAGGTCCTCGCCGCGGTCGAACCGGGAGAGGTACAGCTCGGGCACCAGGTCGTGCTGGTCGAAGACGAACCGCGCGCCGCGCCGCTTCAGCCACAGCGCAGGCAGGAAGAGCAGGTCGGGCGGGTTGCAGGCGTGGACGACGTCGACCGGGCCCACCTTGCGGGCGAGCCGGGCCGTGTGCCACAGCGCCGATCCGTACTCCCGCAGATAGCCGGCCGGTCCTCCGGTGGCCGCGCGCAACGGGTAGCGGTGGATCCGCACCCCGTCGATCTCGGCCTCGGCCTCGGTGTCGCGTTTGCTGCCCTGCGGGCAGATGACGTGCACCTCCCAGCCGGCGTCGCGCAGCGTCGTGCACTCCTGCCACACCCGCCGGTCGAACGGCACGGACAGGTTCTCCACCAGGATCAGCGCGCGCGGGCTCGACCCGTCACCGCCGACTGCGTTACCAAGCAAGGCCCATGTATCCCGGTTCGGTCCGGCGCACGTCGGCGTCGGGAAGGCGGACGAGGTCGACGATCAGCGGGCCGTCACCGTGGGGGAGTGCCGACAGCACGGCCGGGTCCTTGGTCCCGACCAGGCACACCTCGGCGTGTTCGAGGACGTCGTCGACGGAGTCGGCGAGCAGCTGCGCGAGGTGCGGCAGCCGGGTCTCGATGTACTCGCGGTTGGCGCCGATCAGCCGGGACAGGCTCACGTTGGCGTCGTGGATCCGCAGGTCGTAGCCCTTGCCGTGGAGCCTCTCGGCCAGCTCGACGAGCGGGCTCTCACGGAGGTCGTCGGTGCCGGGCTTGAAGGACAGCCCGAACAGGCCCACCCGGCGCTTGCCGGTCCGCTCGACCATGTCGACCGCGCGCTGCAGATGATCGGAGTTGGAGGGCAGCACATGGGAGAGGATCGGCACCGACACGTCGGCCCGCTGCGCCGCGTACACCAGGCTGCGCAGGTCCTTGGGCAGGCAGGAACCGCCGAAGGCGAAGCCGGGGCGCAGATAGGCGGGGCTGATGTTCAGCTTGCGGTCGGCCAGGAACACGTCCATCACCTGGTGCGAGTCGACCCCGAGCGCCTGGCACACCGCGCCCAGCTCGTTCGCGAAGCCGATCTTGAGGCCGTGGAAGGCGTTGTCCGCGTACTTGATCGCCTCGGCCGTCGGGACCGGCACCCGGAACACCTCGCCGGGCAGGCCCTCGTACAGCGCCAGCACGGCGTCGCCGCTCGCCGTGTCGAGCTCGCCGATGACGGTCTTGGGCGGGTCGAAGAAGTCCCGCACGCTCGTGCCCTCGCGCAGGAACTCCGGGTTGACCGCGACCCCGACGTCCACCCCGGCCGTGCCGCCGACGTACTTCTCCAGGATCGGCACCAGCAGGTTCCGGCAGGTGCCCGGGAGCATGGTGCTGCGGAACACGACGGTGTGCCGCCCGCCCCGCTCGGCCAGGGCGGCGCCGATCTCCTCGGTGACCCGCTCCAGGTACGTGGTGCACAGGCTGCCGTTGGGCTCCGACGGCGTGCCCACACAGACCAGCGATATCTCGCTGTCCATGATCGCCTCGCGGACGTCGGTGGTGGCGCGGAGCGCGCCCGTCCGTACGACCTCGGCGGTCAGTTCGCCGATCCGCTCCTCTACCACCGGCGCCTTGCCGTCGTTGACCAGGTCGACCTTCACCTGGTTCACGTCCACCCCGATGACCTCGTGGCCCATGCTGGCCAGGCACGCGGCCGACACGCAGCCCACGTAGCCGAGCCCGAAAACGCTGACCTTCATGACCCGTTCCTCCCCCCGGGCAGGCCCTTGTGGCCTGCGTTCGGCACACCAGCCGGACGATGCTCCCCGCGCATCAGTAGGCTCCCTGCCCGTGGATCACCGCGCGCAGGGTCTTCCACAAGATCACTGTGTCCAGGGCCAGCGACCAGTCCTCCACGTACCGCAGGTCGAGGCGGACCGCCTCCTCCCACGGCAGGTCGCTGCGTCCGCTGATCTGCCACAGGCCGGTGAGCCCGGGCTTGACCAGCAGCCGTCGCCGGATGTCCGGACCGTAGGCGGCGGACTCCTCCGGCAGCGGCGGCCTGGGACCGACGAGCGACATCGATCCGGTGAGCACGTTGAACAGCTGCGGGAGTTCGTCGATCGAGTACCGGCGCAGTACCGACCCCACCCGGGTGACCCGCGGGTCCCGGCGGACCTTGAACAGAACTCCCGCGCCCTCGTTGAGGTCGGCCAGTTCGGCACGCGCTGCGTGGGCCCCTGTGACCATCGTGCGGAACTTGAGGATGGTGAACTCGCGTCCGTCCTTGCCGACTCTGCGCTGGCGGTAAAACGCCCCACCCCGGCTGTCCATCATCACGAGCAGGGCGACGAGCGCCATCAGGGGTGCGAACAGCAGGAGCAGAATCATTGCGCCGACCCGGTCCACGACCGCTTTGACCGCCCTGCGGCCTCCGGTGAAGGCCGGCATGCTGACCCGCAGCAGCGGGATACCGAGCACGCCGTCGACGTGCAGCCGTGGTCCGGCCACCTCCATCAGCACCGGGGCCACGATCATCTCGGCGTCGCTGCCCTCGAGGTTCCAGGCCAGCCGTTGCAGCCGGTCCGGTGACCAGTGAGCGTCGGGCGTGACCGCGACGACGCGGTAGCCGTCGCGGCGGACGCGCTGCGCCACGTCCGACAGCCGGCCGACGATCGGCACTCCGTCCAGGTGGTCGCCGTCGATCTCGGAATCGTCCGTCGTGCACACCCCGTCCACCCGCCAACCGAGGTGCGGGAACTTGCGGGTGCGGGTGATCAGGTCGTGCACGGTGGCTGGGCTCCCGGCTGCGAGCACCGGTCTCAGGCAGCGGCCTTCCTTGCGCTGTTTGTGCAGCCAGAGGCGCAGCAGATAGCGCGCGATCATGGTGACGACCGCGATCGCGGGGATCGCGACGAAGATCCAGAGCTTGATGTTGCGTGAGGTGAGGGCTATGCCGCCGAGGGCCAGGACGACGGTCGCCGCGAACAGCGAGCGGCCGAGCCGGCGGAATTCCTCGGCGCCCTGGCCGAGCACGGCCGGAGCCCACGCCCGCCCCACCCCGAGCGCCCCCAGCACGAGCAGTTCGGTGCCGAAGGCGAGAATGTCCCACTTCTCATGCCAGTTGGCCGCGTCCCGGGCCCCGAAGAACTCGCCGATGGCCGTCACCACGATGGCGGTCGCCACGGTGTCGCTGGTGATCACGGCACGCCGGTACCGCTGCTCCCAGGCGATCGCGGGCTGTTTCATGGTCCCGTTCGGTACATGCTGGGGTGCCGACGGAAACGAGTTGACTACTCCCCCTTGACGCACAGAACCCCCCAGGTTCCGCATTGGTTCGACGTGTTCGCCCAACACCGTTCCTCCCGCCGGGAGGGCCCCACACCCCCCGTGCTGTTCCTCCCCTGGGGAGGCCCCCGCCCCCCAGACGCATGACATCCGGCTGTTTCAGCGCTACTCGGGCAACTCGCCCTCGCGCCAGCGCAGTCGTATGTCCTGCCAGCCTTTCGGGGCGCGTCGGACCCCCCGAAACCTCGGCCGCTCTCGGAACCCAAGCCCCCCGGGTTCCGAGAAATGATCACCCCCACGTCTGGCGCCGAGGACGCGTTGACTGGCTTTGCGCAGCGTTGGACCAATGGACCCACTAGTGGTCGCCTCGTGTCCGAACCGCCGAAGCAAGGTCAATCTAGACCATGGGAACCGGTGTGAAGAGAGGATGTGTGTAATTTGTGTTGAACATTTGAGCCTTGTTTCTTCCGGTGGTGACCGGCCTCGCGTGGCCTGATGTCACCGTGTGCTCCAGCGAACATGAGCGGCGGCTGACCGGACGCGTGACTCGTTGTGCTCTCCGAGGACCGCCCTTGACCTGCGCTGAGCAGGCAGGGAGCAGACAGATCGGGAGTTTCTCCACAGGTCAGGGCCCTGCGCCGCTCATCGCCCTGCTCGGAAGGCGTGATGCGTGGCTGGACAGCGACCGTCACCCGCCTCAGTGCGCGGGCCGTCATCCGTTGCTTTCCTCAGCCAGGGTCGCCCGCACCCGCTGCTCCTCACGAGCAGAGCCGAGGTCCCGTTCCAAGGGGGTGCGGCTCACGGCTGTCGCGAGGTCCTCCAAGGCCCGTTTTTCCAGTTCCGCCTCGCGCCGCACGACCTGGCTCCCCTTGTCGGCGGCGTCCTCCCACGTGTGGAGCGCCTCCGCCAGGCGTCCCCAGTACGGATTCCTGTGCTCGCGCACGGCGACCGCCGCCTTCGCGGTGTCCGCCTCCAGGGCCTCGGCGAACCGCTCCGCCTCGGGAACGACCCGGCTGCCGGCTCGCGGGACGTGGCTCTCCATCAGCATCGCCGCGCGGCCGAACCCCTTGAGCGCCTCCTGCGCCTCCTGCGCCTCCCGCGACGTCAGACCCCTGGGGCGGACCGGTTCCTGCCGTGCCCGGTCGTATGCCTCCTGCCAGGCGGCACGTGCCCTTCTGCTCTCCAGCAGCGCCCGGCGCATATCGGCGTGATGCTCCCGGGTCGGTTCTGCGTAGTCGCGGAGCACGGCGGCGGCGTAGCGGCCGTTGGCGGCGAGCCAGTCCGCGAGCCGGCCCGGCAGCCGGGGGGTCTCCCATGCGGGGAACACCACGTACGCCAGCATCGCCAGGGCCCCGCCGAGCAGGGTGAGCACCACCCGCTCCGGGACCGTCTGCTCCCATGCCTGACCGCCCATGCCCAGCAGGAAGACGACGTACGTGGCGGTGAAGCACTGGGAGTAGGCGTAGCCGGTACGGTTCAGCGTGTACGACAGGCCCGCCGAGACCACCGCCAGCGCGCCGGACACATGGGCGTCCGGGCCCAGGGCCCGCACCACGCCGGTGGCGAGCGCGACCCCCGCCAGCGTCCCGGCGAGACGGGCCACCGCACGCGCGTACGTCCGGTGGAAGTCCGGCCGCATCACCATCACCGAGGCGATGGGCGCCCAGTAGCCGTGGCCCAGGGGCAGCCGGGCGGCGATCAGATAGCCGAGCGTGGCCACGGCCGCCAGGCGGACGGCGTGCCGGAACACAGGTGAGTCCCGCCGGAGTTCACGACGAACCGCCCGGACGACGACCGGGACCAGCCGGAGCATGGTCGGGCGTACCAAGAACCGGGCGTCGGCGGGGCCGGGCGGCGTGGACGTCGTCCGCCGCGCGCAGCCGCTCCCGGCGATCTCCAACGCCTCGCCGAGCAGTTCCACGAGTCGCTCGGCGGCTTGCCGCGCGGGGCCCTCCAGCACCTCGTGCTCCTCGTCGACGCGCAGGACGTCCATGCTCTCGGGCCGCACCTCGGCGGGAGTGCCGCGGCGGATCGAACGGGCGGCCGCATCCAGCACGTCGCCGGCCGCGTCGAGCAACTCCCGCGCGCGGTCCCGCCCGGGTCCCTCCGCCGGGGCACCCACGTCCGGGTCGGCTAGCGCCGCGACCACTGGCCGAATGCGCTCGGCGAGTCCCCGGGGGCCGTGCAGGACAGGGGGACGGGTGCGGGCCTGCGACGGCGTCACGGCAGCCGCGTCCCGGGCCGTCATCAACGGCTCCGGGTCGAACGGGGCGGTCGGGTCGTGCCGCAACCGGCGGGCGTAGTCCGCCACGGCGGCCAGGGCGTCGGCGAGCGCGTCACGATGGGCTCCCCAACGCCGGATCGGGAACAGCAGGATCAGCACGGCCTGCGTCACGCCCCCGAGCGCGATGATCCCGGCGTGCTCCAGGGCTCGCCCGACGCTCGTGGGCAAGGTGATGGTCACCAGCATGCTGCCCACGGTCGTCGCTGCGACGATCCCAGCGGTCGATCCGACGGCCCACGCCATGCCCGCGGCGAAGGCCCATACGGCCAGCAGCGGCAGGAACGTCACGAGTCGCCCCGCCGCCAGATAGCCCACGAAGGTGCTGAGCGCCAGACCCGCGCCCGCGCCGAGCGCGACCACTTTGCGTGGACGCCAGCTGCGTTGGAAGGTGGCCCCGCCCGCGGAGTAGGCGCCGAGGGCGGCGGACGCGGCGTAGGCGGGGGAGACCAGCCACAGTGTCGGCCCGATGACGATCGCCACCCCAGCGGCCGCGCGCAGTGCGAGCAGGGGCTCCAGCCGGGTCTCCTCGATCGTGAGCCCGGATCGCACGACCTCCCGGAAGGCCCGCGGCCACGTCACGGGTGTCCGCCCCGCCGGGACGCCCTGCCGGGTCGCGTCGGCCTGGTCGAGGTGCGGCAGCCGTCGGGCAAGGAGGCCTCCCAAGCGGCTCGCTGACTGGCCGGCGGCCGCCGTCGCTTCGCGGGGTGCTGCCGCCGCGGACGGGGGAACGTCGCGGCATGGTGGTGAGGGAGAGGGCGCAAAGAGCCTGACCCTCGGAAGTTCTGCGACGGGGTCCGTGGCTCCGCCCGCCTCAGCGGACCGCTCCACCTCGATCAGGTGGACGGTGGTTTCGCCACCGGCCCGCCAGGCGGAGCTCCGGCGCTTCGGCGGCGTTCCGGGCGGGTCCCCCTCGCCCCCGCGGCGAAACAACCACGCACCGACCGATCAGCGGAACCTCCGGTCCCGCACGCCCACCAACCGAGGGCACATCTGGGAAGGGAGAGGGATGCACCGAGGTGACGCCAACGCCGCCTGACGTGTGAGCGGGTCGGTGACGGCGCCTGTCGCGCGGTTCCCGGCGCGATCGGGTACTCAGGGACGATGGACAAGGATGCGACCGATCCCTTCGTGCATGTCCGGGGCGCCGGTGAGAACAACCTGCGGAACATCGATGTCGAGGTTCCGCGGGATGCGATGGTCGCCTTCACCGGCGTCTCCGGTTCGGGCAAGTCCTCGCTCGCATTCGGCACGCTCTACGCCGAGGCCCAGCGCCGCTATTTCGAGTCCGTGGCGCCGTACGCCCGAAGGCTGTTGCAGCAGGTCGGCGCACCGCACGTGCAGGAGATCACCGGACTGCCACCGGCCGTGGCCCTTCAGCAGCGACGCGGGTCGCCCAGCTCGCGCTCGACGGTCGGCACCCTCACCACGCTGTCCAACCTGCTGCGCATGCTGTACTCCCGCGCCGGCACCTATCCGCCCGGTGCCGCACGGCTGGAGGCCGAGTCGTTCTCACCCAACACCGCGGCCGGCGCCTGCCCGGAGTGCCACGGACTGGGCGTCGTGCACGACGTCGCCGAGGACCTGCTCGTCCCGGACCCCTCGCTGAGCATCCGCGAGGGGGCGATCGCCGCCTGGCCGGGCGCCTGGCAGGGCGCCAACCTGCGCAGTGTCGTGAACGGCCTGGGCATCGACATCGACCGGCCGTGGCGCAGGCTCAGGAAGAAGGACCGGGACTGGCTGCTGTACACGGACGAGCAGCCCTCCGTGTACATCGAGCCGGAGGAGGACCGCGTCGACTACGGCTACCAGGGCAGGTTCTGGAGCGCCCGCAAGCACGTCATGCACGTCCTCGCCGATTCCAAGAGCGAGAAGATGCGCGAACGGGCGCTCCGGTTCGTCAGGAGTGTGCCCTGCCCCGCGTGTCACGGCAGCGGCCTGCGGCCCGAGGCGCTCGCCGTGACCTTCGCCGGACGTTCCATCGCCGAGATCAACGCGATGCCGCTCACCGAGGTCGTGGCGCTGCTGCGGCCCGTCGCGGGGCGGTCCGAGGCGGACGCCACCACGTCGACCGCCCGATCCGGGGAGACGACCGAGGTCGCGGTCCGGATCTGCGGCGATCTGGTCGCGCGGATCGACGTACTGCTCGACCTGGGCCTCGGATATCTCGGCCTCGGGCGCCGCTCGACGACCCTGTCGCCCGGCGAGGCGCAGCGCCTGCGGATCGCCACTCAGCTGCGCTCGGGACTGTTCGGCGTCGTCTACGTCCTCGACGAACCCTCCGCGGGCCTGCACCCGGCTGACGCGGAACCACTGCTGGACGTGCTGGACCGCCTCAAGGCTGCGGGCAACTCGCTGTTCGTCGTGGAGCACGACATGGACGTCGTGCGCCGGGCGGACTGGGTGGTCGACATCGGCCCCGGCGCGGGCGAGGGCGGCGGACGCGTGCTGTACAGCGGTCCGGTCGCCGGTCTTGAGCGGGTCGGGGAGTCGGCCACGAGCCGGTACCTGTTCGGGCGCGCACAGCGGCTCGATCACCGCCCGCGCACACCGGACGGCTGGCTGCACCTGCGCGGCGTCTCCCGCCACAATCTGCAGGACGTGTCCGTCGACGTACCGCTCTGTGTGCTGACGGCGGTGACGGGCGTGTCCGGTTCCGGAAAGTCGACGCTGGTGACGCAGGTGCTCGCCGAGGTCGTCCGCGGCCACCTCGGACTCGTGCCCGAGGAGCCGGACGAGGCGCAGTTGGAGGTCGACGTCCAGGACGCGTCGGGGGTCGAGTCGTTCGACCGGCTGGTCCGGGTCGACCAACGGCCCATCGGCCGGACTCCCCGGTCCAACCTGGCCACGTACACGGGGATGTTCGACGCGGTGCGCAAGCTGTACACCGGGACGGACGAGGCCAGGGCGCGCGGCTATTCGGCCGGGCGGTTCTCCTTCAACGTGCCCGAAGGGCGGTGCGAGACCTGCCAGGGCGAAGGATTCGTCGCGGTGGAACTGCTGTTCCTGCCCGGCACCTACGCGCCGTGCCCGACCTGCGGCGGCGCCCGGTACAACGCCGAGACGTTGGAAGTCACCTACCAAGGCAAGAACATCGCGGAAGTACTGGCGCTGTCCGTCGACGCCGCCGCCAAGTTCCTGTCCGCCATCCCGGCCGCCTCCCGCAGTCTGGAGACGTTGCGGGAGGTGGGACTGGGATACCTGCGGCTGGGCCAGCCCGCGACGGAACTCAGCGGCGGTGAGGCGCAACGCATCAAACTCGCGACCGAACTGCAGCGAGCCCGCCGCGGGCACGCGCTGTACCTGCTCGACGAGCCGACCGCGGGGCTGCACCCCGCGGACATCGCGCTGCTGCTGCGCCAGTTGCACCGGCTCGTCGACGCCGGCAACACGGTCGTCCTCGTCGAGCACGACCTGGACACGATCGCCACCGCCGACTGGGTCATCGACCTCGGTCCGGGCGGCGGCGACGCGGGCGGGCGGGTGGTCGCAGCCGGGCTGCCGACCAAGGTGGCGAGGGCCCGCCGCAGCGCCACGGCGCCCTATCTCGCGGCCCGGCTCGCGCGGTCCTGACGACAGAATCGCGATCGCGAATCCCCGGGCATCTGCGGCGCGACCCGGTGACCGGGTGGTCTCGCGCGTCGGCGCGGTGCGCGAGTACGCCGACTTTGCGGCAACCGGGGGACCCGACCTGCCGCGGCTGTCCCGCAGCCCGGCGTGAGCGGTCGCGTGTGGCAAGGATGATCCCATGCACATGGTGATCGCGGGTGGACACGGAAAGATCGCGCGCCGGCTGACCCGGCTGCTCTCGGCGCGCGGCGACAACGTCACAGGGCTGATCCGCAACCCGGACCACGCCGACGACCTGCGCGCGGACGGCGCGGAACCGGTGGTGTGCGATCTGGAGCACGCCTCGGTGGACGAGGTGGCCGGCCACCTCGGCGGCGCCGACGCGGCGCTGTTCGCCGCGGGCGCCGGACCGGGCAGCGGCGCGGCCCGCAAGCAGACGGTGGACCGGAACGCGGCCGTCCTCCTCGCCGACGCGGCCGAGCGCGCCGGGGTGCGCCGCTTCCTGGTGATCTCCGCGATGGGCGTGGACAGCCCGCCGCCGCCCGGCACCGACCCGGTGTTCGCCGCCTACCTGAAGGCCAAGGGCGAGGCGGACGCCGACATCGCCTCCCGTCCGGGACTGGACTGGACGATTCTGCGCCCGGGGATGCTGACCGACGACCCCGGCAGCGGCCGCGTCACGCTCGCCGAGCACACCGACCGCGGCCAAGTGCCGCGCGACGACGTGGCTGCGGTGCTCGCCGCCCTGCTCCATGAGCCCAGGACCGCCGGGCGCATCCTCGAGCTGATCAGCGGCTCCACCCCGGTCGAGGAGGCGGCGCGCGCGGTGGCCGGCGGCTGACGCCGCACTCCGCCCTCGCCCGGGTGCGGGTCATGACGCACACCCGGGCGTTTTCAAAGGCGTTGCGCAGCGAGGACGACACGGTGTTCCGCAAGCTGAGGGGCATCTCCGCGCCGAGCGGTACACCCTTCGAGCACAGGTCGATCGGCTACGCCTTCGGTTACGTCGAGGCGACGTCGGAAAAGGGGCACCTCGAGGAGGTCCGGGACAAGCTGGGAGGATGGAGGTGAGCCACGAAGGAGGCCCGTCATGAAATCCGGAACTCCTGATTACGACGCCTGGTACTCGCGCACACCTTCGCAGGCCGAGGGCGAGCGGGACGAGACGGGCGAGCGTACCGCAACGGAACAGCACCCGGACGTCCCCCGGAGCGAGCCATCCCAGGCGGAGGGCGAGCGGGGCGACGACGCCTAGGCGGACATGGTGAAGTCCGCAGCGGTTCGGTAGCGCCCCCGAAGGGGCGCGGGGTACTGCGCGACCGGCCACGACGGCGCCGCGGACGACCGACGGCACAGCGCGGAGCTTCCAGCGGAGCGCTTAGCGCACTGGACGACCCGTCGGTTCCAAACAGCTCGGGTAGGCCGCCCGGGAGGGGGTACCCCTGTGGCCCGAGGCCCGCGGCGACATGCCGCTCGGCCTCTGAAGGCTTCGGGGGACGGAGTGATCCCATGGTCGGCAGTCGGGTGCACAGCCTGTACAACCGCTACTCCGACCGGAAGAGCAGCCTTTCGCGGGGCAGCGCCGGGCGGCACACCACCGCCGCCGCGCGCACAGGATTCCGTCTGCCCGCCCGCACCCCGGCCGACCATGCCCTCCATGAACTGGTCGCGCTCTCCCACGCCCTGTTCGACACGCCGGACGAAGGCCAGATCCTGCGCCTGGCCATGGACCACGTGGCCGCGGCGGGGCCGTACAACGCCGAGGCCGGATACCTCAAGGTGGGCGGCGACCTAATCCCCAGCCCGAGGAACGGGCAGACGCATGCCTTGTCCGTGGGCCGGAGGGTGCGGGAGCTGGCCGGGCGGGACGGCAGCGTGACCGTACCCGGCAGGCCCTGGGGGCGGGCCCTGGGGCTGCGCGGACCCGAGGGACTCCACGGCTACCTCGTGGTGACGTCCCGCTCCCGGCCCACCAAGGCCGAGCGATCTCTGCTCGCCACGCTCGTCCGGCACACCGCTGCTGCACTGTCGGTCGCCTTCGCACAGCGCCGCGGGCGCGAGGACGCGCTGGATCTGCGCCGGCTGAGGGAGGAACGCACAGCCCTCCAGCGGCAGCTGATCTCCGTGGTGGCCGAGCTGGGCTACGAGCGAGCCGTTCACGCCCTCATGGCCGACGTTGCCGCCTCGGGTGGCGGCGAGGAAGCTGTCACCCGCGCACTGCACAGGCTCACCGGGCTTCCCGCGCTGGTCGAGGACCGCTTCGGTCGGCTGAGGTTCTGGATCGGCCCCGGCTGCCCGGATCCCTATCCCGAACCGGACCCCGTCCGCCAGGAAGAAATGCTGCGCGCCATCGGCAAAGAGGCCGGACCGGTGCGGATAAAGGACCGGCTGACCACCCTCGTCCGTCGGCACGGCGAGATCCTGGGCGTGCTGGCGCTGGTCGATACCCGGGCCGAGACCGACGAGCACACCGTGTTCGCGCTCGGACATGCCGCCACGTCGCTCGCCCTGGAGCTGGTGCACCTGCGCAATCTGGCCGAAGTGGAGCTGAGGCTGCTCCGTGAGCTGGCCGACGACCTCCTGGCAGGGACGGATGAGACGAGCGCCTACGCCCGGTCCGAGGCTGTCGGACACGACCTGCGCCGAAGCCAGTACATCGTCGTGGTGCAGTGGTCGAACCGGACTGCGGACGATTCCTTCGCGCAGACCGTGGGTCGTGCGGCCTCCGCGGTGGGCATGCGCTCGCTGCTGACCCGCCGCTCCGACCACGTCGTCCTCATCGCCGGCGACAGGCCGCACGCCCGCGCGTTGTACGAGGCGCTCGCCCGGGAGACCGGAACACGGTCCGGGACGATCGGGGTGAGCGCCCCTTGCAACTCCGTGAACGACATCCCCCACCGCTACCAGGAGGCGCAGCGCGCCCTGGAAGTGCGCCGCCACTCCCGCGAGCGCTACGGCACGTCGTTCTTCGACGAGCTCGGCCTCTATCGCATCCTGGGACCCGGCAGCGGTCACCGGGAACTGGAGACGTTCGTCCAGGAGTGGCTCGGGCAGCTCATCGACTACGACTCCCGGCACCACGCGACCATGGTGGAGACCCTGTCCCGGTACTTCGACTGCGGCGGCAACTACGACGAGACCGCAGAATCCCTCGCGATCCACCGCAGCACGCTGCGCTATCGACTCCAGCGCATCCGCGACATCAGCGGCAACGACCTCGCGAACGTCGAGGACCGGCTGAACCTCCAGGTGGCGACCCGAGTGTGGAAGATCGTGCTGGGCGGATCCTGACGCCTCGCCGGAACCCTCATCCGCAGTCAGCCCAGCACTTCTTCGATCGGGGCGTCGACGTCCACGTAGCGCACGAGCTTGCGGTTCGCGAATTCAACGATGCCCACGTCGCCGAGTTCGCGCCCGTAGCCGGAGCGCTTGATGCCGCCGAAGGGCAGCTCAGGTCGGGACGCGGTCGGGTGGTTGATCCATACCATGCCCGCCTCCAGCCGGTCCGCGACTCCGCGAGCACGTTCCGGGTCGGCGGCGAAGACCGCGCCTCCCAGGCCATAGGGGGAGGAGTTGGCCAGTGCCACGGCCTCGTCCTCGTCGGCGACCCGGTAGACGGTGGCGACGGGGCCGAAGAGCTCTTCCCGGTAGGCCCGCATGTCCGGTGTGACGTCGGTGAGAAGGGTCGGCTCGACGAAGGCGCCCGGCAGGTCGGGCCGCCCGCCGCCCAGCACCACCGTGGCTCCCTTGTCCACCGCGTCCCGAACCTGCTCGATCAGCAGTTCGGCCGCGGCCTCGGAGGACAGCGGGCCGAGCGTGGTGGCGGGGTCGGCCGGATCTCCCGGTCGCACCTCGCTCATCCGGTCACGCAGCCCGGTGACGAAGGCGTCGTGGACGTCGGCAAGGGCGATGAAGCGCTTGGCCGCCACGCAGCACTGCCCGGTGTTGCCCATCCGGCCGAGGAACGCGGCGTACACGGTGCGCTCGAGGTTGTGACCGTCCAGCACGACGAAGGGATCACTGCCACCCAGCTCGAGGACGGACTTCTTGACGTTGCGGCCGGCGATCTCGCCCAGGCTCACGCCCGCCCGCTCGCTTCCGGTCAGTGACGCCCCCTGCACACGGGAGTCATCGATGATCTTCCCGACGTCCTTTCCCCGCACGAAGAGATTGGTATAGACCCCGGCCGGCACACCCGCATCCGTGAACAGCTGCTCGAGTGCCAGTGCGGACTGGGGGCAGCTGCTCGCGTGCTTGAGCAGGATCGTGTTGCCGAGGACGAGGTTCGGACCCGCGAACCGGACGACCTGGTACAGCGGGAAGTTCCACGGCATCACACCGAGAAGGACGCCGAGCGGCTCGTTCACCAGCACGGCGGTTCCCTCGGGCACCGGCAGGGGTCGTTCTTCCAGCAGCTCGGGGCCGTGCTCGCCGTAGTAGGTGAGGATGTCGCACGCGAGGTCGACCTCTGCGCGGCTCGAGTTGATCAGCTTGCCGACCTCAAGGGTCAGGAGGTGCGCCAGTTCCTCCTTGCGCTCCCTCATCAGCCGGGCGGCGCGCTGCACGAGGGCCCCTCGGTCGGCCGCCGAACGGGCACGCCAGTTTGGAAAGTTACGGTGCGCCGCGTCGATCGCGCGCCCTACGTCCTCCTCGCTCAGCGGAGGGAACTCACGAACCCTTTCACCGGTGTACGGGTTGACCGTGGCGATGGGGCTTCCCTGGGCAGTGACATGGGCGTCCATGACGCCTCCCTGGAGTCGGGGCACCTCGGGTTTCCACGCCCGGACCCGCTCACACGTGCTGACTCGTCCCATGCCACGGCAAGCTGTGGCACCCGGGTCCTGTGTGGTTCACGTCGAATCGGCAGAGCCGCCGCCCGAGTTCGGCCACGTCCGCGCTCTCGCGGGCATTCGATGCTGCTCTGCCAGGGTAGGAGGGGGCGTTCTTTTTCGGCCTGGGGTACGGAGGCGCTCAGCAGGCGGGCTCTGTGAATCTCGACGGGTAACAGCCGATGTAGGCGCCGGCGGGAGCCAACGATGCCGTCCGGTTCCCGGTGAGGAGGCGAGAGGCATGACCGTGATGGGTGTGTCGAAGTTCGAGAGGTTCTTCCGCGCCGCCGCAGGTCTCGATGTGGACAAGAACGACCTGAAGCGGTACGGCGACTTCGTCGACGCCAAGCTCTACGACCTTCTGGTCGTCGGCCAGGCGTCGGCCAAGGCCAACGGCCGGGACACCGTCGAACCGTGGGACCTGCCGATCACCAAGGGCCTCCAGGAGAGCATCCACCGGTTCCGGCGGCTCGACGAGGAGGTCGACCTGAAGCCGATTCTGGAACAGCTCGCTGCGCATCCTCCCCTCGACAGGACACCCACCCAGGAGACCGAAGAGCGCTATCCCGAGATCATCGGCGGTCTCAGCGTCGCCCTCGCCGAGACGTTCAAAGTCATGTACCCGGACGTCAAGAACCCGCAGACCAACCACTGGGAGGGCGCGACCGCGGTGTTCGACCGGCTCCTGTAGCGGACCCGCCCCGGTGCACGTCACCCATCTGAACCGGCATACCGAAGTCCTCGTCGGCAGCTCCGGCTGATCGCGCACACACACGCTCGGGGCATCTTCGGCCGTGACGGGCCGTCACGGGTGTCCTGTGGCCCCTGGCGGAAGCCGACGCGGTGCGCGGCCGCCGCCTGACTCCTGGCCCAGCATCCGCACCGATCTGCACAAACGCCGGCGCGGCGGTCGTCGCCGACCAGGAGGTGGTCGTCGACGGGCAGTTGGTCACCAGCCGCGGCCCGGCCGACCTGCCTGCCTTCTGCGCCGCAGTCGTGGAGCAGTTCGCCCAGGCGCACTGACCGGCCCGGGGGGTGGAGAGCGTGCCCACGTCCCCCGTGCTCCGCGCGGCCGCCGGGCCCGGCGTCGCGCAGCTGAGTCGAACGTCGCCATGCCCAGGGACAGGAGCGCCGCGGTGCGCCGTACAGCCCGGAGAGGAGGAAGGAGTCCTATGAGGTACCCGGCCGCGAGCCGAGTCCGAATCGCCGTCCCGCCTCCTGTCCTCGCAGACCGACCGCCGGTGCCACTTTTCGACCCGCCGGGCGCAGGCGGGTGACCGGACGAACAACCACCCTGGGGATGGTCGGGACCGCTCGGCGGTCCTCGGACGAAAGGAAAATCATGGCCGAGCAGGCCCGCAGTGCCATTGCCTCGTACGCGACGTACCAGGAAGCCGAACGCGCCGTCGATCATCTCGCCGACCAGGGATTTCCCGTTCAGAAGGTGGCCATCATCGGTCAGGACGTGCGCCTGGTCGAACAGGTGATCGGTCGCATGGGGTACGGCGAGGCCGCCCTCCACGGTGCGGCCTCCGGAGCGCTGCCCGGCGTACTCGTCGGCTGGATCTTCGGGCTGCTGAACTGGGTGAATCCGGTCGTCTCCGGTCTGCTCCTCGCCCTGTACGGGCTGATCTTCGGAGCGGTCGTCGGTGCGCTGCTCGCCCTGTTCCTGCACGCGGCCCAGGGCGGCCGCCGGGACTTCGCCTCGGTCCGTTCGATGGAGCCCAGCCGGTACGACGTGGTGGCGGACGAGGACGTCGCCGATGAGGCCGCCCGTCTTGTCGCCGAGCTGGACAGCAGGGCCGGTGCGGCCAGGGAGAGCGCCTCCTCCAGGGGCCGGCGCCCGCGCAGCGACCCCGCCCCCAGCTGAACGAGTCTCGAAGCCGGGCGGACAGGGCCCGGAGGATGAACGGTCGCCGACGGACGTCGACCGCCGCGGAAGGAGTTCCTCATGGCCAAGGCAGTGGGCATCGACCTGGGCACCACCAACTCGGTGATCGCCGTGTGGGAGGGCGGCGAGCCGTCCGTCGTACCCAACAGCGAGGGCAACCGGACGACACCGTCCGTGGTGGCCTTCACCGACACCGGCGAGCGCCTGGTGGGCCAGCTGGCCCGCCGCCAGGCGATCCTCAACCCCAAGGGCACCATCTACTCGGCCAAGCGGTTCATCGGCCGGCACTTCGACGAGATCCCCGACGAGGCCAAGGCCGTCGCCTACGACGTCGTCCCGGGAGAGAACGGCGAGGCCCGCTTCAAGGTGCGTGACAAGCTGTACGCGCCTGAGGAGATCAGCGCCCTGGTGCTGCGCAAACTCGCCGACGACGCCTCCAAGCAGCTGGGGGAACGGGTCACGGAGGCGGTCATCACCGTGCCCGCCTACTTCAACGACGCCCAGCGCACCGCGACCCGTGATGCCGGACGGATCGCGGGTCTGGAGGTGCTGCGGATCATCAACGAGCCGACGGCGGCCGCCCTCGCCTACGGCATGGACAAGAAGCAGCACGAGACGGTTCTCGTCTTCGACCTGGGCGGCGGCACCTTCGACGTGAGCATCCTCGATGTCGGCGACGGCGTGGTCGAGGTTCGTTCCACGGCGGGTGACAGCCATCTGGGCGGCGACGACTTCGACCGGCGTCTGGTCGACTACCTCGCGGACGACTTCCAGAAGGAGAACGGCATCGACCTGCGCAAGGACCCGCAGGCGCTGCAACGCCTGTTCGAGGCGGCGGAGAAGGCCAAGACCGAACTCAGTTCCGTCACTCAGACGCAGGTCAGCCTGCCGTTCATCACCGCCGACGCCTCCGGGCCCAAGCACCTCACCGACTCGATCATGCGGTCCACTTTCGAGCAGATCACCGGCGACCTGGTGGAGCGCTGCCTCGGTCCGGTAAAGCAGGCCATGGGCGACGCCAAGGTCGGCGAGAACGACATCGACGAGGTCATCCTCGTCGGCGGTTCCACCCGCATCCCCGCCGTCCAGGCCCTCGTGCGTCGGCTGACCGGCGGCAAGGACCCCAACATGAGCGTGAACCCCGATGAGGTCGTGGCCCTGGGCGCCGCGATCCAGGCCGGGGTGCTCAAGGGCGAGGTCAAGGACGTCCTGCTGCTCGACGTCACCCCTCTGTCGCTGGGCGTGGAGACGCGCGGCGGAGTGATGACGAAGATCATCGAGCGGAACACCACCATCCCGGTGCGCCGCAGCGAGACCTTCTCCACCGCCGAGGACAATCAGCCGGCCGTCGACATCGTCGTCCTGCAGGGCGAGCGCGAGCGGGCCGCCGACAACCGGGTGCTCGGCCGCTTCCAGCTCACCGACATCCGGCCGGCGCCGCGGGGCGAACCGCAGGTCGAGGTCACCTTCGACATCGACGCCAACGGCATCCTCAACGTCAGCGCGCGCGACAAGGACACCGGCAAGGAACAGGGCATCACCATCAGTGAGAGCTCCAACCTGGACCGGAGCGAGGTCGAACGCATGGTCCAGGAGGCCGAGAGCAACCGGGGCCAGGACCAGGCACTGCGCGAGGCCGTCGACGCCCGCAACGAACTCGACGCGATCGCCTACCAGGTCGAAAAGCGCGTGAACGAACTGGGCGACGCCGCGCCCGCGCATGAGAAGGCCCGTGCCGAGATGCTGGTGGGCGAGGCCCGTGACGCGGTCAAGAACGAGGCCGGCGTTGACAAGGTCAGGCCACTGATCTCCGAACTCCAGCAGGTCTATGCCGGGCTCGCAGCCCACCAGGCCGGAGCCGCGGCGGCGAGTGGTCCGTCGGACACCACCGGGCCGGACGCCTCCGGGCAGGGCGGTGCCGGCGCCGACGAAGACGTGATCGATGCCGAGTTCGACAAGGGCTGAGGTGCCCGCCATGCCGATCCCTCCCCAGGACCGATCGTCCGACCTGCCGCCCGAAGGCGCCGCACAACCGCCGCGGGGCGACCTGCCCGAGCCCGCGCGGCCGACCACGCAGGCCGAACCGGGGCCCGACGCCGCCACCGGTCCGGCCGGGGCCGAGGACGCGTACGGGGCCGCGCTCAAAGAGGTCGAGGACCGCTGGCGGCGTGCCCTCGCCGACCTCGACAACCTGCGCAAGCGACACGCCAGGGAACTGGACCGGGAGCGCGCGGTCGAACGCGCCCGCACGGCCGCGGCGTTCCTTCCCGTCATCGACAACCTCGAACTGGCCCTGAGCCATGCGGGTTCTGATCCCGGGGCGATCGTCGAGGGGGTGCGCGCCGTGCGCGACCAGGCCGTGTCCATCCTTGAACGCCTTGGTTACGAGCGTCACGCCGAGACCGGCGTGCCGTTCGACCCCTCCCGGCACGAGGTCGTCGGCGTGGTCCAGGACCCCGACGCCGAGCCGAACACCGTGGCGCAGGTGCTGCGCCCCGGCTACGGCGAGGCCGAGCGGCAGCTGAGGCCGGCCGCCGTGACCGTTTCCAAGCGGGAGTGAGCGGCCATGGCACGCGACTTCTACGAGGTTCTCGGGGTCCCGCGAGACGCCGACAAGGACGAGATCCAGCGGGCGTTTCGCAAGCTGGCCCGCAGGTACCACCCGGACGTCAACAAGGACCCCGAGGCGGAGGAGCGGTTCAAGGAGATCAACGAGGCCTTCAGTGTCCTGTCCGACCCCGACCAGCGGGCCCGTTACGACCGCTTCGGCGAGGACTTCCGGAAGGTGCCCGAGGACTGGGAGGAGCGGGTCGGTGCCGGCGCGGGACCCGGCGGCGGCTTCCGCTGGTCCACCGGGGACGGCCCCCGGGTCCGGTATGCAACCAGCGGTTTCGGCGCGGAGGGCGTCGACGTCGACGACTTGTTCGGCTCGCTCTTCGGGGGCGCCGGACGGATGCGTGTCCCCGGAGCCGACCAGGAGGCCGAACTGCCGCTCACCGTCGAGGAGGCCTACCGGGGAGGCCGTCGCACCGTCACGCTGGCCGGTCCCACGGGGCAGCCGCGGCGGTACGAGGTCGACGTGCCGCCGGGTGTCACCGACGGGCAGCGTATCCGGCTGGTGGGCGAGGGCGGCCGGGGCAACGGTGACGCCCCCGCGGGGGACCTGTACCTGCGCGTGCGCATCCAGCCGCACCCCCAGTTCCGCCTCGACGGCCGGGACGTGTACGTGGAGCTTCCGGTCACACCGTGGGAGGCCGCGCTGGGCGCGACGGTTCCGGTGCCCACGCCGAGCGGGGCGACGGCGAAGGTGAGCGTGCCCGCGGGCTCGTCCAGCGGGCGGCGGCTGCGGCTGCGCGGCGAGGGCATGCCGAATCCGCGCGGCACGAACGGCAACCTCTACGCCGAGCTCCGGATCATGGTGCCGCCCAGGCTCAGCGACCGGGAGCGCGCACTCTTCGAGGAGCTCGCCGCCGTCTCCTCGTTCGACCCCAGGAGGACACGATGAGTGACCCACGAGGAGGGGCGCGCCAGGCGTCTCGGCCGACAGCTCCCGCGCCGGCACGCGTCCGGTACGCGATCGTGCCGGTGCCCAGGCTCTCCCTGCAGACCGTGGCCCGCCGCTCCGGCGTCCATCCCGACCTCGTCCGCCGGTTCGTCGCTCTGGGCCTGGTCGAGGCCGAGCGCGACGCCTCCGGAGAGCTGGTGTTCGAACTGACGGCACCGGCTGCCCTCGCCCGCGTCCAGCGGCTGCGCACCGGACTCTGCCTCAACTACGCATCCATCGGCCTGGTGCTCGACCTGCTGGACCGCATCAGCCTGCTCGAAGCCGCCCTGCGCCGCGCCGGTACGAGGAGTGAAACACCCCCATGGACATGAACCGTCTCACCCAGAAGTCCCAGGAAGCCCTCCAGGAGGCCCAGAGCGCGGCCGTCGGCATGGGGCAGACCGAGGTCGACGGGGAGCACCTGTTGCTCGCGCTTCTCGATCAGGAGGACGGTCTGATCCCGCGGTTGCTGCAACAGGCCGGCACCGAGCCGAAGGAACTGCGCACGGCCGTGCGCGAGGAGCTCTCCCGCCGCCCGAAGGTCACCGGTCCCGGCGCCGCACCCGGCCAGGTCTTCGTCACCCAGCGCCTGTCCCGCCTGCTCGACGCCGCCGAGCGGGAGGCCAAACGCCTCAAGGACGAGTACGTGTCCGTGGAGCACCTCCTGCTCGCCCTGGCCGAGGAGGGCTCGGCGACCGCCGCCGGACGCCTGCTCAAAGCGCATGGCGTGACCCGGGATTCGTTCCTGAGCGTGCTCACCCAGGTCCGCGGCAACCAGCGCGTCACCTCCGCCAACCCCGAAGTGGCCTATGAGGCTCTGGAGAAGTACGGCCGCGATCTCGTCCTCGAGGCACGGTCCGGGCGGCTGGACCCGGTCATCGGCCGGGACGCGGAGATCCGGCGCGTCACCCAGATCCTCAGCCGCAAGACCAAGAACAACCCCGTCCTCATCGGCGATCCCGGCGTCGGCAAGACCGCCATCGTCGAGGGCCTGGCTCAGCGCATCGTGCGCGGTGACGTCCCCGAGGGTCTGCGCGACAAGACGGTGTTCGCTCTCGACATGGGCTCTCTGGTCGCCGGTGCCAAGTACCGCGGCGAGTTCGAGGAGCGCCTCAAGGCCGTCCTCGCCGAGGTGAAGGCCGCCCAGGGGCGCATCCTGCTCTTCGTCGACGAACTGCACACCGTCGTCGGCGCGGGCGCCGCCGAAGGGGCCATGGACGCGGGCAACATGCTCAAGCCGATGCTCGCCCGCGGCGAACTCCACATGATCGGCGCCACCACCCTCGACGAGTACCGCAAGCACATCGAGAAGGACGCCGCCCTCGAACGCCGCTTCCAACAGGTCCTGGTCGACGAGCCGAGCGTGGAGGACACCATCTCCATCCTGCGCGGACTGCGCGAACGCCTGGAGGTCTTCCACGGGGTGAAGATCCAGGACACCGCACTGGTCTCCGCGGCCACCCTCAGCCACCGCTACATCACCGACCGGTTCCTGCCCGACAAGGCCATCGACCTCGTCGACGAGGCGTGCGCCCGGCTGCGCACCGAGATCGACTCGATGCCCGCCGAACTCGACGAGATCACCCGCCGGGTGACCCGCCTGGAGATCGAGGAGGCGGCCCTGTCCAAGGAAACCGACGCCGCCAGCAAGGCCCGCCTGGAGGAACTGCGCAAGGAACTGGCCGACCTGCGCGGCGAGGCCGACGCCAAACACGCCCAGTGGGAGGCCGAACGGCAGGCCATCCGCCGCGTGCAGGAGCTGCGCCAGGAACTGGAGCAGGTCCGCCTCGAGGCGGAGGAGGCCGAACGCGCCTACGACCTCAACCGCGCCGCCGAACTCCGCTACGGCCGCCTCCAGGACCTGGAGCGCCGGCTGAAGGCAGAGGAGGAGCAACTGGCCGCCAAACAAGGGCAGAACCGGCTGCTGCGCGAGGTCGTCACCGAGGAGGAGATCGCCGAGATCGTCGCCGCCTGGACCGGCATCCCCGTCGCCCGTCTCCAGGAGGGTGAACGCGAGAAGCTGCTGCGTCTCGACGAGATCCTGCGCGAGCGCGTCATCGGCCAGGACGAGGCCGTCAAACTCGTCGCCGACGCCATCATCCGCGCCCGCTCCGGCATCCGCGACCCGCGACGTCCCATCGGCTCGTTCATCTTCCTCGGCCCCACCGGCGTCGGGAAGACCGAACTGGCCAAGACCCTCGCGGCGGCCCTGTTCGACTCCGAGGAGAACATGGTCCGTCTCGACATGAGTGAGTACCAGGAGCGGCACACCGTCAGCCGGCTCATGGGCGCACCGCCCGGATACGTCGGCTACGAGGAAGGCGGCCAGCTCACCGAGGCCGTACGCCGCAAGCCGTACTCGGTCGTCCTGTTCGACGAGATCGAGAAGGCGCACACCGATGTCTTCAACACCCTGCTGCAGGTCCTAGACGACGGCCGCATCACCGACTCCCAGGGCCGCACCGTCGACTTCCGCAACACCGTGATCATCATGACGTCCAACATCGGCTCCGAGCACCTCCTCGACGGCGTCACCGCCGAGGGCGAGATCAAACCGGACGCACGCGCTCTGGTGACGGGCGAGCTGCGCGGGCACTTCCGCCCGGAGTTCCTCAACCGCGTCGACGACATCGTGCTGTTCAAGCCGCTCGGTGAACGGCAGATCGAGCGGATCGTGGAGCTGCAGTTCGACGAACTGCGCCGCCGGCTCGCCGAACGCCGCATCACCGTCGAACTCACCGAAGCCGCCCGCGAGCTGATCGCCCACCAGTGCTACGACCCGGTGTACGGGGCCCGGCCGCTGCGCCGCTACATCTCCCATGAGGTCGAGACGATGGTCGGGCGCGCCCTGCTGCGCGGTGACGTCCAGGACGGCGCGACGGTCCGCGTCGACGCCGAACACGGAGAGCTGGTGGTCACCTACGACCAGCCCGAAGACGTGAAGGGAGCGCGGGCGGCATGAGCACGACGCAGGCGCGGACCGTCAGTTGCCCGAACTGCGGGCGCATCAACCGGGTGCCCGTGGCCGCGGAGGGCCGCCCCAAGTGCGGCCACTGCAAGCAGCCCCTGCCGTGGATGGTGGACGCGGGCGACGACGACTTCACCCAGGTCGCCGAGCGGGCCGACATCCCCGTCGTGGTCGACCTGTGGGCCACCTGGTGCGGCCCCTGCCGCATGGTCAGCCCCGCACTGGAGAAGGTCGCCACCGATCTCGCCGGCCGCATCAAACTCGTCAAGGTCGACGTCGACAAGAACCCACAACTGTCGCAGCGTTTCGAGGTCCAGGCCGTACCGACACTGCTGATCCTCGACCGGGGCGAGACGGTCGCCCGGCAGGCGGGGGCGGCGCCCGCCCCCGCTCTGCGCCAGTGGGTGGAACAGTCGATCACCGCCCGGAAAGGATGATCCGGATGACCCTGCACGCAGATCCCCACCTCGCGCTTGTCCGGCCGGTCCAGCCGCTCACCCCGGAAGGGTGTCAGGAGTGTCTGATGCTCGGCTCCCCGTGGGTCCACCTGAGGCTCTGCCTGACCTGCGGGCACGTCGGCTGCTGCGACTCCTCGCCGAACAAGCACGCGCGCAAGCACGCGGCTGCCGTCGCCCATCCGATCGTGCAGTCCTTCCAGCCCGGCGAGGAATGGCGCTGGTGCTACGTTCACGAGGCGTTCGCCTGATGTCCGGTGACCAGTCGCCGCCGGGCGAAGAACCGGTGCCGAAGGAAGCGGACGAGGCCGCCTTCTGGGAGACCCCGGACATCTACGGCGCGTATCCGCGCCTCACGGAAGACCAGACAGCGCGTCTGGCGGAGCACGGGCAACGCCGGACCATGGCGCCGAACGACGTGCTGATCCGGGAGGGGGAGCGCTGCGAGACGTTCTTCGTCGTCCTCAGCGGTACCGTCGCCGTCGTCGAGAACCACGGCACTCCCGAGGAGCACGTGCTGCGCGTGCACGGCCCCGGTCGCTTCATCGGCGAACTCGGCCTGCTGCACGGACAAGTGGCCTTCTACACCGCTGTCGCCAGGGAGCCCGGCGAGGTCCTCGTCGTCTCCCTGGACCAGTTGCGCCGCCTGGTGTCCCAGGACTCCACCATCGGGGACACCGTGCTGCGCGCCTGTCTGTGCCGTCGCGCGCTGCTCGTCGGACAGGGCGCCGGCTTCCGCATCATCGGCTCGCGCTACTCGCCCGACACCAGGCGGCTGCGCGAGTTCGCCGTCCGCAACCGGCTGCCGCACCGCTGGATCGACCTGGAGACCGATGAGGAGGCCGAGGAGCTGCTGCGCCGCTTCGGCGTCGGCCCGGCGGACACACCACTCGTCATCTGGCGGGACACCACCCTGTTGCGCAACCCCAGCAACGCGGAACTGGCCCGGCTCATCGGCCTGCCGTCACTACCCGCCGGAAACCGTCACGACGACGTCCTCATCGTGGGCTCCGGACCCGCCGGCCTCGCTGCCGCCGTGTACGCCGCCTCCGAGGGCCTGAGCACCACGGTGGTGGAGGCGATGGCCACCGGCGGCCAGGCCGGCACGTCGTCCCGCATCGAGAATCTGCTCGGCTTCCCGTCCGGCATCTCCGGCGCCGAACTCACCGAACGCGCCGTGCTCCAGGCCGACAAGTTCGGCGCCGGGATCAGCCTTCCGCTGGAGGCGACCGGTCTCCATGCCAAGGACGAGGACCACTACGTGGTGGCGTTCGCCGACGGCGGTGAGATCGCCGCCCGCGCCGTCGTCCTGGCCATGGGCGCCCGCTACCGCCGGCTCCAGGTGCCCGGCATCGACCGCCTGGAGGGAACGAGCGTGCACTACTCGGCGACCGTCTACGAGGCCCAGCAGTGCCGCACCGACCCGGTGGCCGTCGTCGGCGGAGGCAACTCGGCGGGCCAGGCGGTGTTGTTCCTCGCCGGGTACGCGCCGAAGGTGTACCTGCTGGTCCGAGGAACAGACCTCGGGGCCAGCATGTCCCGCTACCTGGTCGACCAGGTCGAGCGTCATCCGCGGGTGGAGGTCATGCTGCACACCGAGGTCACCGAGGTCATCGGCCAGGAAGTGCTGGAGGAGCTCGACGTGGTCGACAACCGCACGGGCGTACACCGCCGTCTCGCGGCACGGAGTCTGTTCGTCTTCACCGGCGCCGAACCTCACACCGAGTGGCTCGCCGGCACCGTCCCCCTCGACTCCCGCGGCTTCGTCCTCACCGGGCCGGAGGCCCAGGAAGCCTGCGCCTACCCCGAGGTGTGGCACGGCCGCGGGCGCTCGTGCATGACCCTGGAGGCCGGCCTGCCCGGGGTCTTCGCGGTGGGGGACGTCCGCAGCGGCTCGGTGAAGCGGGTGGCCTCCGCGGCCGGCGAGGGCGCGATGGCCATCCACTTCGTGCACCGGCACCTGGGGCACGCGGCCGTACCCGGCACCACGGGCACGTCGGCTGTCGCGGGTGGCTCGGACGTCTCCCCACGCATACGTCACAAGGAGTCCGCATGGCTCGCATGACACATGGCGGGCGATGAGATCACGAGAAGGAAGAAGGAGGCGATGGCCATGGCCATGCCCGTCCGGCGCCACCGCGGTGGCGGTCTGCAGGAAAGGCCCGTCTGGGCACCCACCCCTCCCCTCGGTGTGCGAGACGCGCAGGCGTGAGCGCGGGCCGACGGCGCGGTGCTCCCATGGCCGGGCGAAGTTCTGTTCTGTGCTGCCGCGGTGCGAGGAGGAGGGCCGGCACCGCCTGCACCAGGGGCCGGACCAGGTGGCCCACACCGGTTTTCCACCGGTGCACACGGGGAGTCTCGAGTACTCGCCAGGGTGGCGAACCGGGTGGCTCCACACCTGCGTCTGGCAGGTCAGGAATGCACAGGTTCGGTCGCCCCACGAGTACGAGAGCAGGGATCCACCATGTACTGGTCGCGCTCTCCCACCCCGTGTCCGACACTCCGGACGAAGGCACCGGACCCTCCCTGCTCCGCCGGTGTGTGACGTGATGCAGATCTCGCTGCGCTTGCGGCACCGCGATCCATATTCTGATCTCGATCGCTGGTTGAGAGTGCGGCGGAACCGCCTTGGAGCGGCCTTGGGCCCTTGGCCGGCGAGGTGTCAGAAAATTCAGCATGCGGTAAGCGTGAATCGGACGACGGCTCCTCGGTGCCAACCGGTGAGTGAGCCGCTGTAGCCTTGGATAACAGCCCTTGACCTGCAGAAAGCAGGCAGGGAGCGAATTTCGGGAGTGCTGAATGCTTCGAACCCTGTTCAAGTCCAAGATCCACCGCGCCACGGTCACGCAGGCCGACCTGCACTACGTGGGATCGGTGACCATCGACGCCGAACTGCTCGACGCGGCCGACCTGTTGCCCGGCGAGCTCGTTCACATCGTCGACATCACCAACGGGGCGCGCCTGGAGACGTACGTCATCGAGGGCGAGCGCGGCTCGGGCGTGATCGGGATCAACGGTGCCGCCGCCCATCTCGTCCATCCCGGCGACCTGGTGATCATCATCAGTTACGCTCAGCTGGACGACGCCGAGGCACGTGCCTTCGAACCCCGGGTGGTGCACGTGGACCGCGACAACCGCATCGTGGCCCTGGGTGCCGACCCGTCCGAGCCGGTGCCGGGCTCGGACCAGGAGCGCAGCCCGCAGGCCGTACCGGCCTGATCGCCGATCACTCGTCCTTTCACTCGTCCTTCGGACCAGGAGCGTGCCCATGAGCGACATCGAGATCCGCGACGACCGGGCGGCGGGCCGCCTGGAGGCGATCGGTGACGGGACGGACGGCGAAGTCGTCGGCCACATCGAGTACTTCGTCCTCGAATCGCCGGGGCGCGCCCTGGTCCCCGTCCACACGATCGTGGAGCCGGCCCACGAGGGGAAGGGCATCGCGGGCTCCCTCGCCCGCGAGTTGTACGCCATCGCCAAGCGCGAGGGCGTCGTGGTCGCCCCGCTGTGCCCGTACGTCGTGAAGTGGGCCGAGCGCCACCCCGACCAGGCCCCGGCGGCCGACCCGGAGCTGCTGCGCGCGGCGCGGGACTGGCTGCGCGCGCATCCGGGCCGCTTCTGAACGGCATGCTCGCCCTCCTGCACACCTCGCCCGCCCACGTCCCCGTCTTCGAGGCACTGCGCGACGAGCACCACCCCGGTCTCGCGCTGCGGCACCTGGTCGACGAGGAGCTGCTGGCCCGGGCCCGCCGCGAGGGCCCGGAGACGGTGGCGGACGGGGTGCGGGCGGCCGTCGGCAGGGCGGTCGCCTACGGGGCCCGGGCCGTGCTGTGCACCTGCTCGACGATCGGCGGAGTCGCGGAGGCGGCGGGGGCCGGTGCCGGGGTGCCGGTCCTGCGCTCGGACCGTCCGATGGCGGCCGCCGCCGTGGCGGCCGGACCGCGGATCGTCGTCCTCGCCACCGTCGAGAGCACGCTCGGCCCGACGGTGTCCCTGATCGAGGAGGAGGCGGCACTTTCCGGCCGTACCGCCGCGGTGCGGACGCGGCTGGTCGAGGGCGCCTGGGACCGCTTCGCGGCGGGCGACACCGAGGGCTGCGCGACACTCGTCGCCACCGCGGCCGACCGCGTCACCGAGGCCGACGCGATCGTCCTGGCCCAGGGCTCGATGGCCCCCGCGAAGCACCTGTCGACGACCCCGATCCCGATCCTGTCCAGCCCACGCCGCGGACTGGCGGCGGGTGCGCGGGCGGTTCGGTGACCGACAGGGCCGGCGGGTGTGACTTGGTTGTGGGCCGGGGGGCGGTGATGGGCGGGCGTCCGGTTCGTGGTCGGCGCGGTTGACTGCGTCGCCGGGCCGAGGCGATGGTCCTGGCCCAGGTTCGATGGTCCGGCAGAGTCCTTGGCGATGACCTGGGTCCCGGTGGTGTGCAGTCCGCGCCGGGGGCTGGCGATGGCTGCGTGGGCGGTTGGGGGGTGACGTCGCCGAGGCTGACGCAGTCGGCGGCGGATGGTCGGGGGCCGACGGGACCGGCGGGTCTGACAAGGTGGGGGACCGGTAGTCGGTGATGGGCAGGCGTCCGGTTCGTGGTCGGCGCGGTTGACTTCGTCGCTCAGGCTGACGCGTTTTCCTGGCCCAGGGCTCGATGGCCTCGGCGGAGTCCTTGGCGACGACCCAAGCCCCACCCGCGCCGTGGACTGGCGGCGGGTGTGACGAGGTCGTGGACCGGGGGCGGCGACGAGGAACCGGTGCGGTCCGAGGGCGACGGCCTCACGCGTGCCGGGCGTCGTGAGCGGCTTGTCGGTCGGGGTCGGGAACGTGCCGAACAGGTGGGGCACCTGGGGCGGCGCTCAGGGAGCCGGCGCGGAAGCGGGGTCCGGTGGGTGGGGCCGGGTGGGTCGGGGAGGTCGCTCGGGGGAGTGAGTGGGGAGGCGTCCGTCGGGTAGGCGGGGAAGAGTCCAGAGCCGATGTCACCGACTGGCCGGAGGGCGCCATGACCGAGCCGTACCCCGACCCCACTCCGCCCACCCCCGGGCCGGGTCCGGACCCGCAACCCCCTGACCCGTATCCCTCCCCGGTCCCCACTCCACAGCCACCCCCGGGTCCGGAACCCACCCCGCCCCCGCAGCCGCCCTCCCCGCCGACTCCGACCCCACCACCCGACCCGTTCCCCCCGGGCCCGGAACCCGTACCGAGTCCGGAGCCGGGACCGCCGTTGACCTGAACCGGGGGTCCGCAAACGACGGCGGGCGGCCGCTCGGGCCGCCCGCCGCCTCGTGCCGTCCTCCGTTACGCGGAGACCTCCGAGCGGTCCCCGCCCCACAGCGTGTGGAACGAGCCGTCCTGGTCGGTGCGCCGGTAGGTGTGGGCGCCGAAGAAGTCGCGCTGGCCCTGGGTCAGAGCCGCGGGCAGGCGCTCGGCGCGCAGGGCGTCGTAGTAGGCGAGGGCCGCGGCGAAGCCCGGGGTCGGGACGCCCTGGCGGGTCGCGGCGACCAGGACCTCACGCCAGTCGTCCTGGGCGGCCGCGATCTCCTGGGCGAAGGTCTCGTCCGACAGCAGGCTCGGCAGGTCCGCGCGGGCGTCGTACGCGGCGCGGATGCGGTCCAGGAAGGCCGCCCGGATGATGCAGCCGCCGCGCCAGATCGCCGACACGGCACCCAGGTCGATGTCCCAGTCGTACTCCTCGCGGGCCGCCGCGATCTCGTGGAAGCCCTGGGTGTACGAGACGATCTTCGAGGCGTACAGCGCCTGCTCGACCCGGTCCGCGAAGGCCGCCGCCTCCGACTCGCCCAGCGTCTGCGCCTTCGGGCCGGCCAGACCGCGCGAGGCCTCGCGCAGCGCCGCGTGCCCGGACAGGGAGCGGGCGAAGACCGCCTCCGCGATGCCGGACACGGGCACGCCGAGGTCGAGGGCGATCTGGACCGTCCAGCGGCCCGTGCCCTTCTGCTCGGCCTGGTCGACGACCACGTCCACGAACGGCTTGCCCGTCGCCGCGTCCACGTGGGACAGCACCTCGGCCGTGATCTCGATGAGGTAGGAGTCGAGGCGCCCGGTGTTCCAGGTGCGGAAGATCTCCACGATCTGCGCCGGGGAGTAGCCGGCGACGTCGCGCAGCAACTGGTAGGCCTCACCGATGAGCTGCATGTCGGCGTACTCGATGCCGTTGTGGACCATCTTCACGAAGTGCCCGGCGCCGTCGGGACCGACGTGGGTCACACAGGGAGCGCCGTCCTTGGCCTTCGCGGAGATCTTCTCCAGCATCGGGCCGAGCGAGTCGTACGACTCCTTCGGGCCGCCCGGCATGATGCTCGGGCCGTTCAGCGCGCCCTCCTCGCCGCCGGAGACGCCCATGCCGACGAAGTGGATGCCCTGCTCGCGCAGTTCGCGCTCCCGGCGCCGGGTGTCCGCGAAGTGCGCGTTGCCGCCGTCGATGATCATGTCGCCGGGCTCCAGGAGCGGCGCGAACTCATGGATCACCGCGTCGGTCGGCTCGCCCGCCTTGACCATGATGACCAGCCGCCGCGGCCGCTCCAGCGCCGCCACGAACTCCTTGGCGGTCTCGGCCGCGATGAAGTCGCCCTCGTTCCCGAACTCCTCCACCAGGGCGTGCGTACGCGCCGCCGTCCGGTTGTGCAGAGCGACCGTGTAGCCGTTGCGCGCGAAGTTGCGGGCGAGATTGCGGCCCATGACCGCGAGTCCGGTGACGCCGATCTGGGCTGTCTTGCTCATTCGGTTGGCTCCTTGAGGATCCGGTGTCGGTGGTGCCGTTCGTGCCCGTCAGTATCGCCCCACCGACCATCCTGACGTGCCGGTACGCCGAGCGCATGTCCGGGTCGCCCGGTGCGCCGCAGGCAGATACGCACGACGGGCCCCGCCTGTCTCAGCCACTGTGCAACTGCCGTCTATTCCTGATTCCTTGCGGGACAGGGCGGCCGATTGCCGTCTTGTCATGGCCTGTTCGGCACGCTTACTTTTGGCCCTCCTGACGCATGTCGAGGGGGATCTCCATGGCCGTACGCGGCCGGCACCGCCGGTATCAGCCGAACAGGATCAACCGAGCTTCACTCACCGTCACCGCCTCCAGCGCGGGCATGGCGATCCCGCTGATCGGCGCCGGCACCGCGCACGCGGCCGACGTGTCCACCTGGAACAAGGTCGCCGCCTGCGAGTCCTCCGGCAACTGGAGCATCAACACCGGCAACGGCTTCTACGGCGGGCTGCAGTTCACCCAGTCCACCTGGGCGGCCTACGGCGGCACGGTGTACGCCGGGCGCGCGGATCTGGCCACCAAGGACCAGCAGATAGCCGTCGCGGAGAAGGTACTTCGGGGACAGGGGCCGCGCGCCTGGCCCGTGTGTTCGGTCCAGGCCGGGCTGACGCGCGGCGGGGACACCCCGGACCTGCACACCGACGGCACGTCCACCCACCGGACGTCCGCCCACCAGACGTCCGAGCAGACGTCGAAGAGGAAGAAGACGTCCGTACGGGACGTCCAGCCGCAGTCCACCCCCCAGTCGAGGGCGGGCACGGCCGAGATGTACACCGTGGTGCACGGCGACAGCCTCTCCGAGATCGCCGACACCCAGCACGTGCGCGGCGGTTGGCAGCGGCTGTACGCGGCGAATCGCCGGACCATCGGGGCCGACCCCGACCTCATCCTGCCGGGCCAGCGGCTCGACCTGCGGGCCAAGGCGCCCACCTCGCACACGCCCACGACGCACACCGCGTCGACCAAGTCGTCGACGAAGGAGGCCGCTCCGGCCACCGAGGAGAAGCGGACCACCACCCGTCACCACTCCCTGATCGCCCCGGTGGGCGGGCCGATCGGCACCGGCTATCACGTGGCCGGCTCCTCGTGGTCGAAGGGCTACCACACCGGCGTCGACTTCCCCGTCCCCACCGGCACCTCGGTGCGGTCGGTCGCGGCGGGCCGGGTCGTCACCGCCGGCTGGGGCGGCTCGTACGGCTACCAGGTGGTGATCCGGCACGCGGACGGCCGCTACACCCAGTACGGCCATCTGTCGGCGATCTCCGTGCGGGCCGGGCAGAGCGTGAGCGAGGGCCAGCGCATCGGCCGCTCGGGGGCCACCGGCAACGCCACGGGCCCGCATCTGCACTTCGAGGTGCGGACGGGGCCCGGTTTCGGTTCGGACATCGACCCTCTGCGGTATCTGAGGGCCGGCGGCGTCAGGATTTGACCCGCTCCCGGTGCCGGTCGACGGCCGGCGCCGGGACGTACGAGCCGCCGTGGAAGGGGCCGTAGAAGCGGTAGCGGGCGGGGTCGGGAGTCTCCTCGTCGTTCTCGACGTAGGCCACCGCCAGGAACGTGGGGCCCACCTGGGTGGGGACCACGATCCCGGCGGGGAGTTCGGCCGCCGGCTCCTGGGGGAACTCGGCGGGGACCGGCCCGGTGACGGTCTGCTCGGGCAGGGCCGGCGCGGACTCCTCGGCGGCGGTGCGGGCGATGCGCTCCGTCGTCAGCAGGATCAGGCCGCCCGCCGCCACCACGCCGCAGCTCAGCGCGAGGGCGGTGCCGGTGCTGCCGTAGCGGAAGGTCTCGCCGAACATCGTGATGCCGACCGCGGCCGCTATCACCGGGTTGACGACGGTGAGCGTGGCCAGCGGGGCGGCGAGGCCGGCGCCCCGGTAGGAGGCCTGCGACAGCAGCAGTCCGGCCGTGGCGAAGACGCCGATCACGGCGAGGGAGGGCACGTCCGAGAGCGTCACACCGCCGGCCCAGTCGACCGCGACGACCTTGGTGAAGACCGAGGACATGCCGAAGGCTATGCCGGACGCGGTGGCGAGCAGCATGCTGCGCACCGCCGGGTGCCGGTGGGCGGCCCGGCCCGCGATCATGAGGGCCACGACCGCGCCGCCGGTGACCGCGGCCACCGCCACGCGCTGCGCCGTGTCCAGCGACTGCTCGTCGGACGCGCCGACCAGGGACAGCAGACCGGCGAGGCCCACGGTCGCCATGATCGCGCCCCGCCAGGCGGTGGAACCGGCCTTGCGGCCCACGAACAGCGCCGCCATCGGCAGCGCCAGCACGATGGTCAGGGCCCCGAGCGGCTGCACCAGGCTGAGCGGGCCGTAGGCCAGCGCCGCCACGTGCAGCAGACCGCCGAGGCCGTTCAGCGCCACCGCGGCCCACCAGCCGGGCCGGCGCAGCGGTGCGTACTGCTCGCCGGGGGAGGTCACCGCCACGCGCTCCTGCACGATCGCCCCGCCGGCGTAGGCGACGGCGGAGACGAGGGAGAGGATCACGGACAACGCGAGGGCGCTCATGAGCAGCTGCTCCTCTGCGTGAGGCGGGGGCGGTTGCCCCTGCGCGGCGAACGGTCGGCCTTCATAGCGAACACGATGCCTTGTCGATCTGTTCCCGTCGTCGTCCCTGAGCACCCAATGGGTCCTACTGCCGATGGAGTACGAATCGGGCACTGTCCTCCCCAGGGTGGGTGACCCGGGGTGGACACCCCCGGGGAGGAACCCCTAGGGACCTTGGTACTACTGCTGTTCGTGGACCCGGAGCCCGACCTCGACCCCGATCTCGCCGCGCTCGAAGCGCTGGGCGGCTTCTTCGTCCTGCGCGTGGGCGCGGGACCGGCGGCGCCGCTTCCCAGTCTCGCGCAGACGTACGAAAACCGCCCCTCGGAGATTTACGGAAATACGCTGATTTTCCGGGTGGAGAAGGTCGCCGCCGCGCTGCGCGCCCCGGAACGCCGGATCGCCGCCTCGGTGGCCCAGCAGGGGCTCGCCGCCCGGCTCTGGTCGGTCACCCTCGGGTGCGCGGCCCGCTACGGCCGCATCCCCGACCTCGCCCCCGGGCTGCTGCGCTGGGACCCCGGCGCGAGCGCCCCCGACGACCTCTGGCTCTCCGAGGTCCGCCCCCTGGCCGCCGACCCCGCGACGATCGCGGACGTCGTGCTGCACGGCCACCTCGAACCGCTCGCCACGGCCTTGCGCGTCCACCAGCGCGTCGCCCCCGGCCTGCTGTGGGGCAACGCGGCCTCCGCGCTGGCCGGAACCGCCCGCCAACTGGAGCACTGGGCCCGCGTGCAAGGCACTGAGGAGGCCGCCGTCCGCACCCGTTCCCTCACCGCCGCCCTCCTCGCCCACCCCCTCCTGGCCGGAACCCTCACCGACACCCTCCGGCGCCGCAGCTGCTGCCTCTACTACCGGGTGCCCGGCGGGGGAGTGTGCGGTGACTGTTGCTTCATACGAGCCCCGCGCTCTTCCGCGCGCGGCTCATCTGGGTGACCATGAAGGAACCGGTCGCCGAAACAGGGAGTTGCGGGTGCGAGTCGGACTGCTGACCCGGGAGTACCCGCCGGACGTGTACGGCGGCGCGGGTGTCCATGTCGAGTTCCTCGCCCGGGAGTTGAGCTCCCTGGTCGACCTCGAGGTGCACTGCTGGGGCGAGGGCCGCGGGGTGGGCGTCGTACGGCACCGCTCCTGGGCCGCCCTGGACACCGCCAACGACGCGCTGCGCACCTTCTCCGTGGACCTCGCCATGGCCGCCGGCCTCGAGGGCCGCGAGCTGGTGCACTCCCACACCTGGTACGCCAACCTCGGCGGCCACCTCGCCAAGATGCTGTACGGCGTCCCGCACGTGATGACCGCCCACTCGCTGGAGCCGCTGCGCCCCTGGAAGGCCGAGCAGCTCGGCGGCGGCTACGCGCTCTCCAGCTGGGCCGAGCGCACCGCGATCGAGAGCGCGGACGCCGTGATCGCCGTGTCCGGGGCCATGCGTGAGGACATCCTCACGTGCTACCCGACGCTGGATCCGGCCAAGGTCCACATCGTGCACAACGGCATCGACACCACGCTCTACCGCCCCGACCACGGCACCGACGTGCTCGACCGGATCGGGCTCGACCGCAGCCGCCCGTTCATCCTGTTCGTCGGCCGGATCACCCGCCAGAAGGGCGTACCGCACCTGCTGCGGGCCGTGCGGGACATCGATCCGGCCGCGCAGGTCGTGCTGTGCGCGGGAGCGCCGGACACACCGGAGATCGACCAGGAGTTCCGCGATCTCTACCAGGAGCTGAGCCGGGTCCGCGCGGGCGTGCACTGGATCCCGCAGATGCTGCCGCGGCCGGAGGTGATCCAGCTGCTCACCCATGCGGCGGTGTTCGTCTGCCCGTCGGTGTACGAGCCCCTCGGCATCGTGAACCTGGAGGCGATGGCCTGCGGCACGCCGGTGGTGGCCTCCCGGGTGGGCGGCATCCCCGAGGTCGTGGACGACGGCCGTACCGGGGTACTCGTCCCGGTGGACGACGACTTCGAGGCGGCCCTCGCGCGAGCACTGGACGCGGTGATCGGCGATCCTGAGGGGGCCGGGCGGATGGGTGAGGCCGGGCGGGTGCGCGCGGTGGAGGAGTTCGGCTGGGACGCCGTCGCCCGCCGTACGGTCGGGCTTTACGAAGAGATCCTCAAACAGGAATAGAACGGTCGGGAGTTCTTCGAACAGGCTTACTCCGCCTCGCCCAGGGGCAGGCATGGATCAACCACGGTGAGGGGAGCGGCCATGCGTCGTGGCGGACCTTCGGTGCTCGGGATCGTCCTTGCGGGCGGAGAAGGCAAACGCCTGATGCCCCTGACAGCCGACCGCGCGAAACCAGCGGTCACCTTCGGCGGGACGTACCGTCTCGTCGACTTCGTCCTGTCCAACCTCGTCAACGGCGACATCCTGCGCATCTGTGTGCTGACGCAGTACAAGTCGCACTCGCTGGACCGCCACATCACCACCACCTGGCGGATGTCCAGTCTGCTCGGCAACTACGTCACCCCGGTCCCGGCCCAGCAGCGCCTCGGCCCCCGCTGGTACCTGGGCAGCGCGGACGCGATCCTGCAGTCGCTGAACCTGATCTACGACGAGCGGCCCGAGTACGTGGTGGTGTTCGGCGCCGACCACGTCTACCGGATGGACCCGCGGCAGATGCTCGCCCAGCACATCGAGAGCGGGGCGGGCGTCACGGTGGCCGGCATCCGGGTGCCGCGCTCGGAGTCCTCGCAGTTCGGCGTGATCACCCCGGGCTCGGACGGGCTGACGGTGGAGCGCTTCCTGGAGAAGCCCGCCGACCCGCCGGGCCTCGCGGACGACCCTGAGTGCGTGTTCGCCTCCATGGGCAACTACATCTTCACCACCAAGGCGCTGATCGAGGCACTGCAGCGGGACGCCGAGGACCAGCACTCCGTGCACGACATGGGCGGCTCGATCCTGCCCCAGCTCACCGAGCGGGGCGAGGCCCAGCTGTACGACTTCAGCGCCAACCACGTGCCCGGCGAGACCACCCGCGACCGCGGTTACTGGCGGGACGTGGGCACCCTCGACGCGTACTACGACGCCCACATGGACCTGATCGCCGAGCGGCCCGCCTTCAACCTCTTCAACCGGCAGTGGCCCATCTACACCCACTCCTACCAGCTCTCCCCGGCCCGCTTCAACGCGGGCGGCATCGCGAGCGAGTCCATCATCAGCGCCGGCTGCCTGATCCGCGGCCAGGTCACCCGCTCCGTGCTGTCGCCGGGAGTCCTGGTCGACCCGGGCGCGGTGGTGCAGGGCTCGGTGCTGCACGACAACGTCCACATCGGGCGCGGTGCCATCGTGCGCGGGGCGGTCCTGGACAAGAACGTGGAGGTGCCGCCGGGCGCGACGATCGGCGTCAACCCGGAACGGGACGCGGAGCTGTACACCGTCTCCAAGGGCGGGGTGATCGCCCTAGGAAAGGGGCAGGTGGTGTCGTAGCGGGCGGGAGGGTCAGCCGGGCGGTCGCATCGACTCGAAGTTCTTCATGATCACCTCGCTGGTCCGCCGCAGCTCGTCGGCCGGGCTGAACTGGAGGTACTCGGTGCCCGGCGCGGTGTGCGTGGGCGCGTGGCCCGGCGGCGCGTAGAAGGCGTCGCCGGCCTCGTACGTCTCGTCCCGGTCCGCGTAGTGGAAGACGAGTTCCCCCTTGAAGACATAGCCCCAGTGCGGGCACTGGCACCGGTCGTCGGGCAGCCCCTTGAGCAGGGGCCGGTGGTCGATGTCCTCGCGGAACGTCAGGAAGTCCACGGCGTAGGACTCGACCTCCTCGGCGCGGTCCACGACGGGGCCGAAGTCCCCGCCCTGCGTGGCCGACTGCCTGGAAACCTTCGGCATCTCTCTCGCCTTCTTCCCGCAGAGATCGACCCCTTGTCCCATTCTCCGCCCCTCTCGCGGCCCGGCCACCGGGGCCGCTGTCTTGTCATGTCCCTGGACGCGATGCGGAATCCGTGTTGTCATGCCAACTGCTGTCCATGACAACGTTGTTATGGAGGTTTTCCGTGCACCTGACACGCCTCAGAGACCGACTCGCGTTACTGCTGGCCCTCGCACTCGGCATCGCCGGGCTCGCCGCCGTCCCGGCCGCGACCGCCGCCGGCGACCCGGTGGAGGTCCACGGCCTGAAGGGCGAGTACTACACCCAGTCCGCGCCCGGCGCCTTCGACTTCCACGAGCTCAAGGCGACCGGCTTCGACCCGAACCTCGACTTCGACAACCTCGAGCCGCGCCTGGCGTTCACCACCGGACGGTCCGACGACGTGAGCGTCCGCTGGACCGGGAAGATCGTCCCGGAGAGGACCGGCCCGCACACCTTCTCGGTCATCGGCGACAACGGCTTCCGCCTCTGGATCGGCGGACAGCTCGTCATCGACCACTGGGTGGACGACTGGGACACCGAACAGACCGGCGGGCCGGTCGACTTGACCGCCGGACACGCCTACGACATCAAGGTCGAGTACTTCGAGCACTACGGCGGCTCAAACCTCCACCTGCGCTGGACCGAGCCCGGCGGCACCAAGGTGCCCGTCCCGCAGTCCGCGTTCCGGCTGCCCGACGGCTTCGACTACGACGGCGCCGTCGCCACCACCGTCCTCGCCACCGGCCGCACCCTGAGGCTCGACTTCGCCCACCCCCTCGCCGCACCCCCGGCCGGCCTCACCGACCACCTCCAAGCGGTGATCGGCGGAGCCAAGTGGCCCTTGGGCAACGCGACCCTGGACCCGTCCGACAGCAGGTCGCTGCTGATCCCGCTCACCCAGCCCGTCGTCGGCACCAAGACGGGTACCGCCCGCGGCACCGCCGACGTCCGCTACGACGGCAGCGGCGGCCTCACCCGCGCGGACGGCAACGTTGTCAAGGCGTTCTGGTCCAGCGGCCCCAACCGCTCCACCCACGAACTGCGCACGAGATGGGCCGACCAGGTCGGCCCGGACAACGCCCACCCCGAGTACCCGCGCCCGCAGCTGACCCGCGCCGACTGGCGCAACCTGAACGGGCGTTGGCAGTTCGCCGCGGCGACGGCGGGGGAGCGGCCGCCGGTCGGCCAGAACCTCGCCGAGCACATCCTCGTCCCGTACCCGGTCGAGTCCCAGCTCTCCGGCCTGGAACGGCACGAGGACCGCATGTGGTACCGCCGCACCTTCACGGTCCCCGCCGGCTGGAAGATCGGCTCGGGCAAACGGCTGCGGCTCAACTTCGGGGCCGTCGACTGGCGGGCCGAGGTCTACGTCAACGGCACCAAGGTCACCGAACACCAGGGCGGCTACGACAAGTTCAGCGCCGACATCACCGACGCGCTGAAGCCGGGCCGCGCGCAGGAGCTGATCGTCGGCGTGTACGACCCCACCGACGCGGCCGACGGCGAGAACCCACCGCTCGGCAAGCAGCGTCTGGACCCGAGCGGCATCTGGTACACGCCGACCTCGGGCATCTGGCAGACGGTGTGGATGGAGCCGGTGGCGCCCGACCACGTGGACGCGCTGAAGCTCGTCCCGGACGTCGCGAAGGGCCGGCTGACGGTGGAGGCGCAGGGCGTGCGCGCCGGCGTACCGATCACGGTGACGGCGTACGACGGGAAGCGCGAGGTCGCCACGGCGCGCGGCCGGACCGGCGGCCCGCTCACGCTCACCCTCGACAGACCGCACCTGTGGTCGCCCGACGATCCCTTCCTCTACGGCCTGAAGGTCACCGTCGGCGCCGACCACGTCGGCAGCTACTTCGGGATGCGCTCGATCTCCGTCGAGAAGGTGAACGGCGTCCCGCGCACCCTCCTCAACGGCAAGCCCATCTTCATGATGGCCACCCTCGACCAGGGTTTCTGGCCCGACGGCCTCTACACCGCCCCGACCGACGACGCCCTGGCCCATGACCTGAAGGTGCACAAGCAGCTCGGTTTCAACGCCGTGCGCAAGCACATCAAGGTGGAGCCGGACCGCTGGTTCTACTGGGCCGACCGGCTGGGCCTGATGGTGTGGCAGGACATGCCCGCGATGACGGCCGGGGTGAACCCGTCTCCCGCCGCCCGCGCCGAGTTCGAGCGCGAGATGAAGCAGATCGTCGACGAGCACGTCAGCAGCCCCTCGGTGGTCATGTGGGTCACCTTCAACGAGGGCTGGGGCCAGTACGACATGGCCCGCATCGCCGACCAGGCCAAGGCCTGGGACCCGTCCCGGCTGGTCAACTCCATGTCGGGGCTGAACCTCGGGGCCGATGGCGGCACCGGCGACATCATGGACGAGCACGGCTATCCCAGCCCCGCCCTGCCACCCCACCCGGACGGTCGACGCGCCCTGGTCAGCGGCGAGTACGGCGGCCTGGGGCTGGCGGTGCCCGGTCACGCCTGGTCCGTGCAGCAGTCGTACGTCGACGTCGACCCGGCGACCTACACCGACGACTACCTCGCCAAGCTCGCCGAGGTGCGCGCTCTCGCCTGCGAGGGCGGCAACGGCGCGGTCTACACGCAGATCTCGGACGTCGAGGGCGAGCTCAACGGTCTGCTCACCTACGACCGCGAGGTGCTCAAGCCGGACGCCCGGCGCGTGCGCGCCGCCCAGCGGGCCCTGATCCAGGACGCTTCCAGGGCGGTTCCCGCAGGGTGCCCCTCGACCACCTGACCCCCCACCCCTTCCGGAGGACTCCCGACATGAGATGGACCCGGCGCCTGCGCCTGTGCACGGCGGGGGTGGTGGCGGCGTCCGCGCTGTTCGCCGCTCCCGTCACCGCCCGGGCCGCCGAGCCGAGCGACGCTCAACTGACCGGCCTGGTCAACCCGTTCATCGGCACCGAGAACGAGGGCAACACCTATCCCGGTGCCGCCGTGCCCTTCGGCATGGTGCAGTTCTCACCCGACACCGGCCACAACACCGGCTACGACTACTCCCAGAACCACATCCGCGGCTTCTCCCTGGTGCATCTGTCGGGCGTCGGCTGCGGCCTCGGCGGCGACCTGCCGGTCCTGCCCACCACCGGTGACGTCACCCAGACCGACTACGCCCGCTACGCCGCCGAGTTCAGCCACGACGACGAGACGGCGAGCCCCGGCTACTACGAGGTCGGCCTGAAGACCGGCATCAGGGCCGAGCTGACCGCGACGCGGCGCACCGGCGTGCAGCGCTACACCTTCCCGGCCACCGACAAGGCCAACGTGCTGCTCAACGCGGCCCAGTCGCTGCACACCGGCGTCTCCTCCACGGTCGAGATCCTCGACAACCGCACCGTGCGCACCGCCATCACGGGCCGCGGCTTCTGCCAGGACACCAAGCCCTACACCGTCTACACGATCACCCGCTTCGACCGGCCCTTCACCGCGTACGGCACCTGGGACGGCCCGACCGTGACCTCGGGCTCGAGGACCGGCCGGGACGGCGCCTACGTCCGCTTCGACACGACGAAGGACCGCACCGTCGAGGCGACCACCGCCCTGTCCTACGTCGACGCGCACGGCGCGGCCGTCAACCTCCGCGCCGAGGGCGGGCGTTCCTTCGACGCCGTGCGCCGCGGGGCCGAGCGGGCCTGGGAGGACCGGCTCGACGACGTACGCGTCAAGGGCGGCGACGACAGCCTGCGGCGGACCTTCTACTCGTCCCTGTACCGGTCCTTCCTCGCGCCCAACATCGGCAGCGACGCCGACGGCCGCTACACCGGCTGGGACCAGCGGATCCACCGCACCGACGGCTTCACCTACTACCAGAACTGGTCCCTGTGGGACACCTACCGCACCCAGTCCCAGCTGCTGTCCCTGCTCGCGCCGCGCGAGGCCCGGGACATGGCGATCTCGGTCATCAAGATTTCCGAGGAGAGCGGCTGGCTGCCCAAGTGGGGCTACGGCACGGTCGAGACGAACATCATGACCGGCGACCCGGTCACCCCGTTCCTGACCAACGCCTACCAGCAGGGACTGCTCAAGGGGTACGAGGAGCGGGCCTACCGGGCGCTGAAGCGCAACGCCGACGGGGTGCCGCCCGCGGACTCCCCGGCGCTCGGCCGGGAGGCCGACAAGGAGTACATCGCCGAGGGTTTCGCCCCGTACATCAAGGGCCGCCCGCATGTGAAGCCCGGTGACTCGGACTACGACCACGGGGCCTCGGCGACCCTGGAGTACGCCCTGTCGGACGCGATGCTCGCCCGGATGGCCCGCGACCTCGGCCATCCGGGGGACGCGGCCCGGTATGCCGCCCGCGCCCAGAGCTACCGGAACATCTTCGACCCCTCGACCGGCTTCTTCCGTGCCCGTGACGCCTCCGGCGCCTTCACCGGCCCGGCCGACCCGGCGCAGAGCGAGGGCTTCCACGAGGGCACGTCCTGGCAGTACCAGTGGCTGGTGCCGCAGGACCTGCCCGGGATGGTCTCCCTGATCGGTGGCGAGCAGGCGGCCAACGCCCGGCTGGACTCCTTCTTCGCCTACGACCAGCTGCTCGCCGACCCGGCGAGGACGGCCCGCGAGGTCTGGGTCAACGGGCCCTACGACTACTACAACGCCGACAAGTACAACCCGCAGAACGAGCCCGACCTCATCGCCCCGTACACCTATCTGTCGACCGGTCAGCCCTGGAAGACCACCGACGTCGTGCACGCGGCGCTGACCCTCTTCACCGACACCCCGACCGGCATGACCGGAAACGACGACCTCGGCACCATGTCCGCCTGGAACGTGCTGTCGTCGATCGGGATCTTCCCGGTGCAGCCCGGCTACGACACCTGGGGCCTGTCCACGCCGGTCTTCGACCGGGTCGACCTGACCCTGGACCGGCGCTACTACCCGCACGGCGCCCTGAGCATCTCCGCGCCCGGCACGTCCGGCACCGACCGCTACATCCAGTCGGCCCGCACGGACGGAAAGGCGTACGACCGGACCTACCTGACGACCGGCGGGCTGCGCTCCCTGCGCTCGCTGTCGTTCACGGTCGGCCCGCACCCGTCTGAGTGGGGTACCTCGGCCCTGGCGGCGCCACCCGCGCTGAAGTAACCACAGGTGTCCCCTGAGTCCCGCCCCTTCCAGAGGGGCGGGACTTAATCCGATGTTAACTGAGCGTAGCTTGATCGTACTTGACCGTAATCGCTTGTCGGGGGTTGACTGCTGCCTCACCCTTCGTCGATGCGAGGCAAGCCATTGACTTCTGACCTGCTCGCTCCTCTCGACCTGGCGTTCTGGAACATCGAGTCCGCCGAGCACCCCATGCATCTCGGCGCCCTCGGGGTCTTCTCGGCCCACTCCCCGACCGCGGGCGCCCATGCCGCCGACCTGCTCGCCGCGCGGGCCGCGGCGGTGCCCGGGCTGCGGATGCGGATCAGGGACGTATGGCAGCCCTTCTCCTTCCGGCCGCTGGCCTTCGGCGGGGCCACCCGGGAGCCCGACCCCGGCTTCGACCCCCTGCACCACGTCCGGCTGCACGCCCCCACCGCCGACTTCCACGCGCTGGCGGGCCGCCTGATGGAGCGTCCGCTCCAGCGCGGCCGGCCGCCGTGGGAGGCACATGTGCTGCCCGGGCAGGACGGGGTCTCCTTCGCCGTGCTGTTCAAGTTCCACCACGCCCTGGCCGACGGGCTGCGGGCGCTGACGCTCGCCGCCGCCGTAATGGACCCGATGGACCTGCCCGAGCGCCGGCCGCGCCCCCAGGAGCCCCGGCGCGGTGTCCTGCCCGATGTGCGCAGACTGCCGGAGCTGGTCAGGGGCGCCGTGTCCGATGCGGGGCGCGCCCTCGACATCGGCGCGTCCCTCGCCGTGTCCGGACTGGGCGTGCGCTCCTCGGCGGCGCTGGCCGCCGAGCCCACCGGCAGGCGCCGCACCGCCGGTGTCGTGATCGACCTCGACGACGTGCACCGCGTCCGCAAGTCCGAGGGCGGCACCGTCAACGACGTGCTCATCGCGGTCGTCGCGGGCGCCCTGCGCCGCTGGCTGGACGAGCGGGGCGACGGCAGCGAGGGCGTCCGGCCGCGCGCCCTGATCCCGGTCTCCAAGCGCCGTCCGCGCACCGCCACCCCGCAGGGCAACCGGCTCTCCGGGTACGTGATACGGCTCCCGGTCGACGACCCCGACCCGCTCGGCCGGCTCGGCACCGTGCGCTCGGCCATGGACCGCAACAAGGACGCCGGGCCCAACCGGGGCGCGGGCGCCGTCGCGCTGCTCGCCGACCATGTGCCGCCGCTGGGTCTCAGGCTCGGCGGCCCGCTGGCCGGCCAGGCCGCCCGGCTCTGGTTCGACATCCTGGTCACCAGCGTCCCGCTGCCCAGCATCGGACTGAAGCTCGGCGGCAACCCGGTCACCGAGGTCTATCCGCTCGCCCCGCTGGCCCGCGGCCAGGCCCTCGCGGTCGCCGTCTCCACCTACCGCGGCCACGTCCACTACGGCCTCGTCGCCGACGCCAAGGCCGTACCGGACCTGGACCGTCTGGCCGCGGCCCTCACCGCGGAGATCGAGACCCTCGTCACGGCATGCGGCTCCTGATCAGGACGAGTTTGGAGGACCGGGGCGGCGCTCCGTAAAATCCACCCTTCGACAGCGGGTGCGATCGGAGCGCCGCTCGGTGATCAGGGAAACGGCAGCGCGATGACGGTGACAGAGGACGGCCCGGCGGCCATGGACGAGGTCGTGTACGGGCCCGGCATCGACCCGGAGCGGCTCGCCGTCTGCCTCAGCGTGCTGGAGGAACTCGACAAGCTGGAGGTCGACCACCCCGACGCGATCGCCGTGCGCCGGGCCACCGCCGGCGTCTACCGCACCGTGAAGCAGCGCCGCCGCCAGGAGCGCCGGGCCGCCAAGACCGCGCACGACAAGGCGGTCACCGAGGCCACGGCGACCGGCTCCGCCCAGCGCATCGACGACGAGACCGAGGGCATCCTGCCCTCCTCGGCCACCGAGGAGGGCAGGATCGCGGGGATACTCCAGCGCCCGCGCTCCTGCTACACCTGCAAGACCCGGTTCGTCGAGGTCGACTACTTCTACCACCAGCTCTGTCCGGACTGCGCCCGCCTCAACCGCGGCAAGCGCGACGCCCGCGCCGACCTCACCGGCAAGCGGGCCCTGCTCACCGGCGGCCGCGCCAAGATCGGCATGTACATCGCGCTGCGCCTGCTGCGCGACGGCGCGCACACCACGATCACCACGCGTTTCCCCAAGGACGCCATCCGCCGCTTCAAGGCCATGGACGACTCGGCGGAGTGGCTGCACCGTCTGGAGGTCGTCGGCATCGACCTGCGCGACCCGGCCCAGGCCGTCGCCCTGGCCGACCAGGTCGCCGAGGACGGCCCGCTGGACATCCTGATCAACAACGCGACCCAGACCGTGCGCCGTCTGCCCACCGCCTACGCGGCCCTGGTCGACGGCGAGAGCGCCCCGCTGCCCGCAGGGGAGCTGCCCGCTCACCACGTCATCGGCGCCTTCAACTCCGGAGCGGTCGACGGCCTCGCCGCACTGCCCCTCGGCACCAGCGGACTCGACGCCCAGAAGGTCGCCGACCTGGCCCTGGTCGCCGGCAACGCCAGCGTCGCCCGGCACCTCGACGGCACCGCCATCGACGCCGGCGGCCTGGTCCCGGACGTCGTCGAGACCAACACCTGGGTGCAGACCATCGAGCAGATCTCCCCGGTGGAACTGCTCGAGACCCAGCTGTGCAACTACACCGCGCCGTTCATCCTGATCAGCAAGCTGCGCCCGGCGATGGCCGAGGCCGCGCGCCGGGCGCCGGGCAAGCGGGCCTACATCGTGAACGTGTCCGCCATGGAGGGCGTCTTCGGCCGCGGCTACAAGGGCGCGGGCCATCCGAACACCAACGCCGCCAAGGCCGCCATGAACATGGTGACCCGGACCAGCGGCCAGGAGATGTTCCAGACCGACGGCATCCTGATGACCTCGGTCGACACCGGCTGGATCACCGACGAGCGGCCCCACTACGACAAGCTGCGCCTGGCCGAGGAGGGCTTCCACGCGCCGCTCGACCTGGTCGACGGGGCCGCGCGGGTCTACGATCCGATTGTGCGCGGCGAACAGGGCGAGGACCTGTACGGCGTCTTCCTGAAGGACTACGCGCCCGGGAAGTGGTGATCCGCGACCGTGCGTGTGGCCCGGCGCCGGCCGGGAACCCGCCCCCTGGTGATAACCGCGTCAGGGAGTGACCATGAGCAGTCCACACGGTGTTGATCCGCGAGCGCACGACGACCCGCGCAACCGGTATCCGACCGACGAACAGTTCTACGGCAACGACCGCCCCGACAACGCCGAACTGCCCGAGGACCGGCCGCGCGGCGCAGGCAGCGGCGAGACGAGCCCGGTGAAGCATCGCGGCACGTGGGCCACGGTCGCACTCGTCGCCTGCATCGTCCTGGTGATCATCCTGGGTATCGCGTTGTTCCCGTGAGGGAGCCACAGCCACCGTCATGAGCGAGGTGGTGCGTATGAGCGAAGCCGGTCGTGGACGGCGTACTCCGGCCCGGAGTACGCCGTCCTGACGCGTGTGCCCCCGTCCACCAGCAGATCCGCGCCGGTGATCCACTCGGCCGCGTCCGAGGCCAGCCACACCACCGCCCGCGCGATGTCGTCCGGCTCGCCGATCCGCCCGAGCGGCAGCCCGGCGGCCAGCCGCTCCTCGCCCGGCTCCCACACGAACCGGGCCATCTCGGTGCGCACCAGACCGGGGGAGACCGCGTTGACCCGCACCTTCGGCGCCAGTTCGCCCGCGAGCTGCCGGGTGAGGTGCAGCAGCGCCGCCTTGCTGGTGCCGTAGGCCCCGACGTTCGGGCCGACATGCCCGGCGCCCTCCGTGCAGACGTTCACCACCGCGCCGCCGTGCTCCCGCATCCACGCCCGCCAGGCCCCCTGCACCAGCCGCAGCGGAGCCTCGACGTTCACCGCGAAGGCCGCGGCCCACGCGTCGGGGTCGGCCTCCATGAGCGGCCCGTAGGGCTGGTTCGTCGCCGCGTTGTTCACCACGACGTCGATCCGGCCGAACGTGCTCATGATCGCCTCGACGACCTCCCGCGGATGCCCCGGATCGGCGACGCTGCCGCTCACACCGATGCCGTCCAGTTCGGCGGCCGTGCGCCGCACGTCCTCCGCGTCCCGCGCGGTCACGCACACCCGCGCCCCGGCGGCGGCCAGCCGCTCGGCCACCGCCCGCCCGATGCCGCGCGTCCCGCCGGTGACGACGGCGGCCCTGCCCTTCAGCCCGTCCTGCGCGTACGACGACGTCATCGCCGTACCGTCTCATGACGGACCGTCAGTCGACAGCCCCGAGACGGGAGTTCCGCTCGGCGACCAGTTCCAGGACCGTGCGCCAGTCCTCCAGGACCCCGGCGTCCAGGCCCGCGGTCCGGCTCTCCTCGTCCGCCAGCCGCAGCCGCAGGAGGTCGTCGTCGTGGGCCGGGCCGTGCCGGCGTACGAGACGGTAGACACGCTCGCCGAGCAGGGGCCGTACGGCCTCGGCGGCGCGCTCGGCGCCGAGGCGTTCGTCGCCGGGGCAGATCAGCTGCCCGATGTCCTGCACCAGGCCCGCCACCTGGAGTTCCTTGTCGGCGGGTCGGCTGCGGCGCAGCAGCGCGGCGGTGCGCAGCGCGTGCTGGTGCCGGCAGGCGTGCAGCAGATCCATCAGCTCTTCGACACTGCGCAGCTCCATGCGTCAGTCCTCCCGCCGGACAAGCCGTTGCCGTCCGTCAGCAGATCATGGCCGTGTTTCGATTCGGCCAACGGCACTTGAACTGCGTGGCCACTTCAGTGCGGACCGTGATGGCCGTCCTGGTGCGTCTGATGGTCTTGGTGCCTCTGATGGTCCTGGCGTGTGTGATGGTCCTGGCGTGTGTGATGGTCGTGGTGCGCGTGATCGTCGTGGTGTGCGGGTGCGGAGTGGTCGCCGTGCCCGTGATCGTGGCCCGCGTCGGCGTCGCCGGGTGCCCCGCCCATCATCCGCAGCATCGCCGTCCCGCCCGTGCGCGCGAAGCGCCACACCAGCACCGCCGCGAGCAGCAGGAAGACGATGTTGAGCCAGGTCGTGTAGTTCCAGGAGACACCCTCGTCGGGGATCTTCGCACTGCTCTGGTCCGGCACGAGCCCGAGGCCGCCGAAGACGAGCTCCACCACGTAACCGGCGAGGACCATGGCCGCGTAGAAGGTCGCCAGCAGGAAGGCCGTCATGCGCGGCCCGTAGTACTTCCGGTAGATGTTCAGGATCGGCAGGATCAGCAGGTCGGCGAAGATGAACGCGACCACCCCGCCGAAGCTGATGCCGCCCTTCCACAGGACCACCGCCAGCGGCACGTTCCCGATGGAGCAGACGAACGAGGCGATCGCCACCAACGGGCCGAGCAGCGGACCGACGATCTTCGCGGCGAGCGGATGGCCCTCCAGGAAGAAGGACTGCCAGAAGGAATCGGGCACCCAGGCCGCGATCGCCCCCGCGATGAGCAGCCCCACCACCAGGTCCCGCAGGATCGCCGCCCACTCCATGACGAACACGTGGGAGACGGAGGTGAACCCGTTCCGGGACACCAGCCGCCGTACGAACGACCCCTCGCCGCCCACCGACATGTCCATCCCGGCATGGCCCTCCATGGATCCGGCGATCCCGCGCTCGGCCTGCTCGCGGGCCTGGCGCAGCAGGCGCTCGCGCAGGAACAACCGGAACAGCACGGCGAGCAGGACGATCATCACCGGGCCGCCGGTGAACTCCGCCAGGGTGAACTGCCAGCCCATCAACAGGGCCAGGATCACGCCCAGTTCGACCACCAGGTTGGTCGAGGCGATCTCGAAGGCCATCGCCGCGGTGAAGTTCGCGCCCTTGCGGAACAGGGAGCGGGCGAGCGCGACGGCCGCGTAGGAACAGGACGAGGAGGCGGCGCCCAGGCCCGCGGCTAGGGTCAGGGTGCGGGGCCGGTCGTCGCCGAGCAGCCGGACGATCGTGGAGCGGCGCACCACCGCCTGGACGACGGCGGACAGCGCGAAGCCCAGCACCAGGGCCCAGGTGATCTCCCAGGTCATCGATCCGGTGATGGACAGCGCGTGGAGGATCGCGTCCATGAGGTCCCAGCCCTTCGGTGTGACGCCAGTTCACGGGACTGTACCCCCTGGGGGTATCAATATGTCAGATGGGCATCAGGGGGAAGGGGAATCAGGAGGGAAGCGGAATCAGGAGGGAAGCGGAATCAGAGGGGAAGCGGAATCAGAGGGGAAGCGGAATCAGAGGGGAAGCGGAATCAGAGGGGAAGCGGAATCAGAGGGGAAGCCGTTCTCCCGTCACCGCGGAGAAGGCGTGCACGGCGTCGCCGCGGACACTCACCCGCAGCCGCGCGCCCCTGCCGTGCGTGGGGCGGCCGGGGAGGCGGACGACGACGTGCCCGCGGTTCCCGGCGGAGGTGTGGAGAAACACGGCGGCGCCGGTGTCCTCGACGGACTCGACCACCAGGTCCAGGGCGGGGCTCGAGTCGTCCTCGGCCGAGAGCACCCGGAACCCCTCGGGCCGGACACCGAGCACGATCGCGTCCGCCCCCTCGGCCGCGGCCGCCCGCACGGTCGCCCGCGGCAGCGGCACCTCCAGGCCGTCGAGCCGCACCCCGTGCCCGGACAGCGGCAGCCGGAACAGGTTCATCGCGGGCGAGCCGACGAAACCGCCCACGAAGATGTTGGCCGGGCGCGCGAAGACGTCCCGCGGCCTGCCCACCTGCTGCAGCACCCCGTCCCTGAGCACCGCCAGCCGGTCGCCCATGGCCATCGCCTCGATCTGGTCGTGGGTGACGTAGAGCGTGGTGATGCCGAGGTGGTGCTGCATCCGGACGATCTGTGCGCGGGTCTCCACCCGCAGCCGGGCGTCGAGGTTGGACAGCGGCTCGTCCATCAGATACGCCCGCGGGTCCCGTACCAGCGCCCGCCCCGTCGCCACCCGCTGCCGCTCGCCGCCCGACAGGGTCCTCGGCCGGCGCCCGAGGTAGTCCTCGATGTCGAGTACGGAGGCGGCGAACCCCACCCGCTGCCGGGCGTGCCGTTTTGGCATGCGGGCGATGCGCAGGGCGAAGCCGATGTTGTCGGCAGCCGACAAATGCGGGTACAGCGCGTAGTTCTGGAACACCATCGCGACGTCGCGCTCTCGGGGCGGAAGATGGGTGACGTCCCGGACGCCGATGTGGATGGATCCCGAGTCGACGTCCTCGAGCCCGGCGAGCAGACGCAGACAGGTCGACTTTCCGCACCCGGAGGGTCCGAGCAGCACCATGAACTCACCGTCCTCGATCTCGAGGTCGAGCGAGTCGACGGCGGGACGGCCGCCCGACGGAAGGCGCCGGGTGACCTTGTCGAAGGTGACGGACGCCATGACGGCCCCCTCCCGGAAGGTCCTGGAACCAAGAGTGGAACGGGCGTTGGCGTTCGGCACGCCCTTGGGCCGAACGAGTGACAGGAAAGAACGGAGCAAACAGGGCGACTTGCAACGGTAACGCCAAGTTTTCAGGCCCCATAGAGCGGGGGGCCGCTCATTTGGTTAGTCTGGAGCCGACGGACAGCACCACCGGGTCCCACCCACACCCACGTCCGTCCCGGGGCGGGCCGGCAGACAACGGCCTGTTCTCACACGAGTTACCGGCGCCACCGCGTCCGAACTGCTTTCGACTCACACCCGAGCGGGCGTCAGGAGCCGGACCGTGAAGTGGCCGGCACGCCCCGAGGGTGACCCGACACATAAGGAGTGCGCGGTGACACCGGAGAAGACGAATCGCGAACAGCGCCCCAAGGAACGCACGGAGCGCGCAGGCCGCCGGCCCGGCGAGCTCGGCAGCCTGGACGTGTGGGCCCGGTCCGCCCCCATCCGCCTGGCGGGCTACGAGGACGACCTCGCCGAGCCGCACATCCTGCCCAGCGTCGACTGACGTCGCGCGAGCAGGAACCTCGCGATCGCCGACCGCATGGGCGTGACAGACTCACGCCCATGCAGATCAGGGAAGCCGCGGCCGCGGACTGGCCGCGCATCTGGCCTTTCTGGCACCGTGTCGTCGCCGCCGGCGAGACCTACACCTGGGACCGGGACACCTCCGAGGAGGTGGCCCGGTCCTCGTGGATGGGGCCGGCCAAACGTGTGTTCGTCGTCGAGGACGAGACCGGCGCGATCGTCGCCTCGGCCTTCGTCACCCCCAACTACGGCGGCCCCGCCGCCCGGATCGCCAACGCCGGCTTCATGGTCGACCCCGCCCACGCGGGCCGCGGCATCGGCCGCGCCCTCGCCGAGCACGTCCTGACCGAGGCCCGGGCGGAGGGGTATCGCGGCATGGTCTTCAACGCGGTCGTGGAGACCAACCCGGCGGTCAAGCTGTGGGTGTCCCTCGGCTTCACGATCCTGGGCACTGTACCGGAGGCCTTCGACCACCCGAGCCACGGCCGGGTGGGCCTGCACATCATGTACCGGGCACTGTAGAACCCGTCCGCGAGGCTAGGGCCCCTAGTCCTTGCGGCCCGTCACCGCCACGGTCACGCCCAGGCCGATCATCGTCAGGCCGCCCACCCCGCCGACCAGGGAGAGGCGGCGTGGGGAGCGGGCGAACCAGTCGCGTGCGGTGGCGGCCACCAGCCCCCAGACACTGTCGGACGCGAGCGCTATGGCGTTGAAGACCAGGCCGAGCAGCAGCATCTGCGGGGTGACGTGCCCGCGGTCGCGCTCGACGAACTGGGGCAGTACGGCGGCGAAGAACACGATGGTCTTGGGGTTGGTCACGCCGACCACGAACCCCTCCCAGAAGGTGCGCAGTCCGCTGTGGGTCACTGCCTCCGCGCCCGTGAACGCGGCCCGCAGCGAACCGCGGGCACGCCACGCCTTGACGCCGAGGTACACCAGATAAGCGGCACCGGCCAGCTTGAGCACCGTGAAGACGAGCACCGAGCGCTCCACCACGGACCCGATCCCGACCGCCACGGCCACCACCAGCAGATAGGCGCCCAGCGTGTTGCCCGCGACGGTGGTCAGCGCCGCCCGGCGCCCCTGCGCGAGCGCCCGCCCGATCACGAACAGCACGCTCGGACCGGGGATCACGATCAGCAGGAAGGACAGCGCCGTGAAGGCCAGCAGACGGTCGGTGGACATCATGCGGCCATGGAAGCAGGGCGGGCACCCCGCTTTCCAGTGGGTTTTCGCCGCGGATCGCACCTTAGTCGGCGCTCGCGTGCTGGTGGAGGCGGTCGGCCAGCGCCCGCACGAGCACGCGCAGTTCCGCGGGGCGCTCGATGACGAACGGGCGGTCCAGGGCGGCCAGGACCGGAGGAATCCACTCCAGGCGCTCCGCCCGGATCCGGACGTGGACCCAGCCTGCGTGGTCGACGTCGGTGTCCGGGAGCGGGGACACCGTGGCGAGGTGGGCGGGGAGGTGGGCGCGGATGTGCCCGACGTCGGCGTGGACGCGCAGGGACACGTCGTGGGTCCACGGCGTCCGCGCGAGGCCGTCCTGCACGGCGGCCACCGGATCGAACGCCTGCGGGACGTCGAAGGATCCGGGCCGGACGGTCATGGCGGCGATGCGGTCCAGCCGGAAGGTACGGGTCTCCCCGTCACCGGCGCCCGGGTCGGCGGCGGTCAGGTACCAGTGTCCGGAGTGGGCCACGAGGCCGTACGGCAGCACGGTCCGGCCGCTCTCGCGGCCGTGCCGGTCGGTGTAGGTGATCTCCACCGGATGCCGGTGCAGCGCGGCCTCGGCGAGTCCGAGCAGGACGTCCGTCCCGGGGCCGGTGCCGGAGCGGGCCGGCGCGGTGAAGTCGGCCGTGTCGAGCAGCGCCGACAGGCGTCGGCCGAGAGGCTTCGGCAGGACGCGCCGCAGCTTCGCCGCCGCGCTCTCACCGGCCGCGGCGGACGCGGGGACCAGCCCGGTGCGCCGAGCGGCCAGCAGACCGAGGAGCACGGCCAGCGCCTCCTCGTCGGTGAGCATCAGCGGCGGCATGCGGTGGCCGGGGGCGAGCCGGTAGCCGCCGTAGCGGCCGCGCACCGACTCGACCGGCATGCCGAGTTCCAGCAGGTGGCCGGCGTAGCGGCGGACGGTGCGTTCGTCGACGCCGAGGCGGGCGGCCAGGTCGGGGACGGTGCGGGTGCCGCATCCCTGAAGGATCTCCAGCAGGGCGAGCACCCGGGCGGTCGATGTGGTCACTCGGCAATTCTGCCTCGTATACCGGGCGGAACCTGTCCGGTATCGGGCCTAGCGTTCGGGACGTCCCTTCATCCGGCACCCTCCTGACAGGAGCCCTCATGAACTTCGTCTCGATCCGCGTGATCACCCACGACGTCGCCCGCCTCGTCGCCTTCTACGAGCAGGTCACCGCCGTCTCGGCGACCTGGTCGACCCCGGACTTCGCCGAACTCGTCACGCCGTGCTGCACCTTGGCCGTGGCGAGCGAGCGCACCGTGGCCCTCTTCGGCGCCGGCTCCGCCCGCCCGGCCGCCAACCACTCGGTGATCACCGAGTTCCGGGTCGCCGACGTCGACGCGGAACACCGCCGACTGGAGTCACTGGGCGTCGAGTTCGTCCAGAAGCCCACGACGATGCCCTGGGGCAACCGCTCCCTCCTCTTCCGCGACCCCGACGGCAACCTGATCAACTTCTTCACCCCGGTGACGCCCGAGGCGGTACGGCGGCAGGAGCGGCCCTGAGCCCTGCCGGCTGTGGCCGCGGGTGCGTCTCAACGGGAGCCGAGAGCGATCCAGTAGCGGCGCTTGAGCCCGGCCTCGGTGCTGCGCACGTCCTCCAGGACGCCACCGTTGCTCTCGATGGTGCGCGCCGAACCGATGTTGCCGTCGTCGCAGGTGAGCAGGACCCGGTCAAGACCGAGCGCCGGCGCCTTGAGGAGAACGGTTCCCAGTGCCCACGTGGCCAGTCCGCGCCTTCTGGCGGAGGGCCGGACGCTGTAGCCGATGTGTCCGCCGCCCTCCAGCAGGAAGGCGTTGAGATAGTGGCGGAGGTCGATGGCCCCGAGGTAGGTCCCGCCGTCGACGATCCACCAGTGGCTGGCGTGGACGCGCCCTTCCCCGACCGGCAGCGAGCGGTCCGACTGCAGCCGCAGCCGCTCGACCCATGAGGCGAACCCGTCCGAGCTGTCGAGGTCGGCGTCACCCACCAGGCGGAAGCCGGCCCCGTCCTGGTGAGCGCCGGGCCACTCGTCACGCGCCGCGAGCCACGAGGAGTGCAAGCGGGCGGTGGGAGCGATCAGTTCGGCCATGCGAGGGACCGTAACACCACCCTCAGTCCAGCGGTGCCGTCCGCTGCCACGGGTGCAGCTTCTCCAGCTGTTCCGCCAGTTCCAGCAGGGTCGCCTCCGAGCCGGGGCGGCCGACGAGCTGGACGGCGGTGGGGGCGCCGGAGGGGAGGGTGCCGAAGGGGATGGACATCGCCGGCCAGCCGGTGAGGTTCCACGGGGGCGTCAGGGGCGAGTAGGTGGTGTTGACGAGGATGTTGGCGAGCCAGCCCCGCTCGTGCCAGGCCACCGCCTTGGGGGAGCGGCGGGCGAGCGCGGGGGTCAGCAGGACGTCGTACTCCTCGAAGAACGGCTCCATACGGCGGCGCAGGCGATCCCGGCTGTCACCGCCCCGGACGGAGCTCAGGAAGCGGCGGCCGACGGCCGCGTGCACCCGGGTGCGCCGGGTCAGCAGACGCGGGTCGAGGCCCTGGGCGTCCACCGCCGTGCCCGCCGTCCAGTGCGCGAGGGAGGTCGTGCTCAGGGAGGCGGGGTAGGGCGGGTCGGCGCGGCGCACCTGGTGACCGGCTTTGATCAGGATCCCGGCGGCGTCCCGGGCGGCGGTGGCGTACGGCCGGCTCACGGTGACGCCGACCAGGGGGCTGCGCAGCGACACGGCGACCCTGCGCATGCCCGGCTCGGACGGCCGCAGCGCGTCCGGGTCCGCCAGGACCGACAGCATGAGGCGCGCGTCCTCGACCGTCGTGGCGAGCGGGCCGTTCTCCGACATGCCGAACCAGTCGCCGTCACCGATGCCCGCGGGCACCACGCCGTAGCCCGGCTTGATGGTGACCAGACCGCAGTTGGCGGCCGGGATGCGCAGGGAGCCCATGCCGTCGTTGCCGAGGGCGATCGGCGTGAAGCCGGCGGCCACCGCCGCGCCGCTGCCGCCGGAGGAGCCGCCCGCCGTGCGGGTCAGGTCCCAGGGGTTGCGGGCGGTGCCGTGCACGCCCTCGGTGGTGCCGAAGACGCACAGCTCGGGCACGTTCGTCAGCCCCACCACCACCGCGCCCGCCGCGCGCAGCCGGGCCACCGTCACATGGTCCTCGGTGGCCGGGGTGTCCGGGGTGGCGGCGGAGCCCACGCGGTTGGACTCGCCGAGCACGGCGAGGTTGTCCTTGACCGCCACCGGCACACCGGCCAGCGGCAGTCCGGCCAGATCGCCGCGCGCTCCCACCTCGTCGGCCTCGGCGAGCGCCGCCTCGGCCCGTACGACCCGGAACGCGCCGACGCGTCCGTCGAGCCGCTCGATCCGTTCGAGGTGCTCGGCCACCACCTCGCGCGGCGTGGCCCGCTTCTCGCATACGGCGGCGGCGATCTCGGTGGCGGTGCGGCCGACCCAGCTGGTCACGGGGGCTCCTCGGGAGTGCGGTGCGTGGGCTACTCGTGAGTATGGAGTGCACTCTGCCCCGCCGCGCGCCCGGCGTCGAGAGCACCGGCGCTTGGACATTCGGACCGCTGTTGTTGGACTTTTCGCCGACCGCCGGTCACTGCCCCGCAGGTCATCGGATCAATGGCGCAACTGCCGTGTGCGGACGTGTCATTGACAGGCTCCTGAGCCCGCCCAATGATCAGACATCCGATGAATTGGAGCCGCTCATGAGTCCGTATCCAAGACGTCAGGTCCTGGGCGCCGCGGTGGCCGTCACCGCCGTCGGCGCCCTTCCCCTCACCGCGGCGAGCAAGGCCCTCGCGGCCGAGCCGGCCGGCGGGAAGGGCGCGGCGGGCTGGGTCCCCGTCCCCGACCCGGTCCCCGTGCCGCTCGACTCCCTCCACGACAACGACGGCATCGACACCGCCACCGCCCGCGGCGGCGACTTCGACGGCTCCGGCTACACCTTCCCCGGCGAGGAACTCCCCGCGGGCCGCGTCGAGGTCGACGGCATCCCCTTCGACTTCCCCGCCTCGACCGCGGGCGCCAAGAACAACGTGGTCGCGCTCGGCCAGCGCGTCGACCTGCCCCGCGGCCGCTATCTCTCCGCCGTCTTCCTCACGTCCGGCAGCTACGGCGACGCCTCCGGGAAGGCCACCGTCCACTACGCCGACGGCACGACCTCCACCGCGGGACTGGGCGGCGCCGACTGGTACGCGGCGGGCGGCTCGCTGTCGGCGCCGTACCGCTACACGCCGGACGGCACGAAGGACCAGCACAGCGTCGGCATCGGCACCTCGGAGGTGTGGACCGACCCGCAGCGCGAGGCCGTCGCCATCACCCTGCCGGTCACCAACCCCGCCGAGGCCGGCAAGGCCTCTCTGCACGTCTTCGCCCTCACCCTCCAACCCGCTGCCCAGGGCAGGGCGTTGACCCTGCGCGACGCCCACTCCACCAACTCCCTGCTGGAGTCCACCGGCGCCCAGAGCGTCGAGGCGACCGTCGTCAACGCGGGCACCGTCGCGATCCTCACCGGCGACGAGGTGTCCGTCCGCGTCGACGTCCCCGGCGCCCGCACCGTCGAGCCCGCCAGGGTCCGCCGCCTCGACCCCGGCGAGCAGGCCCGCGTCCGCGTCGGCATCCGCAACCGGGCGGGCACCGCGCCGGGAACGCAGCGGGACGGTTCGGTGAGCGTGTACGGCAGGGGCCGTCAGGTGACCAGCCGGCAGAGCGGGTTGACGCTCGGTGTCGCCGACTACCGGCCCACCGAGGCCTCGTTGGACGGCCACCAGGCGCCCTACTGGTTCCAGGGTGCCAAGTTCGGCATCTTCATCCACTGGGGCGTCTACTCGGTGCCCGCCTGGGCGCCCGTCGGCAAGCAGTACGCCGAGTGGTACTGGGACCAGATGCAGGACCCGGCCAACCCCACCTACGCCTACCACCGGGACACCTACGGCGAGGACTTCGCCTACGACGACTTCATCCCGCGGTTCACGGCGCGGAAGTTCGACCCGCGTGCCTGGGTCGAGCTGTTCCGGGACGCCGGCGCGCAGTACCACGTGCTGACCTCCAAGCACCACGAGGGCTTCGCGCTGTGGGACACCAAGGTGTCCGACCGCAACGCGGTGAGGATGGGCCCGAATCGGGACCTGGTCAAGGAGCTGTTCGAGGCCTCGCGGCGGTACGCCCCCGAACTCCACCGCGGCCTCTACTTCTCCATGCCGGAATGGTTCAACCCCGACAACCCGTGGATGGGCCACGCCCCGCGCAACCCGTACACCCTGGAGCCGGTCCCGTACACCGGATACACCGCGGGCAAGGACTACGTGCGGGACTACCAGGCCCCCCAGATGCTCGAACTGATCCACGGCTACGACCCGGAGATCATCTGGTGCGACATCGGCGGCGTCAACGACAGCCTCCACGTCCTCGCAGAGTACTTCAACCACGCCAAGAACCGGGCCCGTCCGATCGACGTGACGGTCAACAACCGCTCCGGCATCGCCTTCCACGACTTCACGACGCCCGAGTACACGACGTACGACAACACGGTCGTCGCCAAGTGGGAGTCCAGCCGCGGCCTCGACCCCTTCAGCTACGGCTACAACCGGGCCACCCCGGACGACGCCTACATGACGGCCGAGGAGGTCGTGCACAGCCTCGTCGACATCGTCTCCAAGAACGGCAACTTCCTGCTCGACATCGGCCCGCGCGCCGACGGCACCATCGCGCCGATCCTGCAGACCCGGCTGCGTGAGACGGGCGCCTGGCTGAAGGTCAACGGCGAGGCGGTCTACGACACGACGTACTGGTCGCGGATGGCGCAGCTCGGCGAGGACCTGCGGTTCACCGTCCGCCCGAACGAGGCCTTCTACATCCACTCCCTGACCCGGCCGGGAGCGAAGCTCACCGTCGAGGCGCCCGTGCCGATCCGGCCCGGCGACAAGGTGACCCTGCTCGGCCACGACCGTCCGCTCACCTGGACCGTCGGCAAGGGGGCGCTGGTGATCGACGTACCGGAGCCAGCCCGCAAGGCGGGACAGCACGTGTGGGTGTTCAAGGTGGAGTGGCATGGGTGAGATCAGGAAGAGACTGCTGCGGCTGCTCGGTGTCTCGGCGGCCCTGACGCTGCTCGTCACGCCGGTCCAGGCGGTCGCCCGGGAGGCACGGCCGACGGTTCCGGTCACCGTGCCGGCGCTGACCAACTGGACGGCGGGGCAGGGAGGTTACGTGTACGGCAAGGGCGTCCGGCTGGTCGCCGACAGCCCGGCCGAGCGGCGGGTCGCCGACACATTCGCGGACGATCTGCGCGCGGCGGGGCACGGCAGCGTCCCCGTCGTCCCGGGTGGCGCACGCACCGGGGACATCGTGGTCGACGTCCAGCCGTCCCGCGGGGCGCTCGGCACCGAGGGCTACGAACTCACCGCCGGCAAGCGGCTGTCGGTGACCGCGGCCACCGAGACCGGTGCCTTCTACGGCACCCGCACCCTCCTCCAACTCCTCGCGCAGGGCGACCGGATACCGGCGGGACGGACGATTGACGTACCGCGCTACACGGAGCGGGGCGTCGGCGTGTGCGCCTGCTACATCCACATCACGCTGCCCTGGCTGGAGAACCTGGTGCGCGAGATGGCGTACCACAAGCTCAACCAGCTGCTCCTGGAGCTGAAGGTGAGGAGCGACGCTCACCCCGAGGCGAACACCTGGGGCTACTACACCAAGGACGAGATGCGCCGGCTCGTCGCCCTCGGCGACAGGTACCACGTGGAGATCGTCCCGGAGATCAACTCCCCGGGCCACATGGACCCGTGGATCGAGAACCGCCCGGACCTGCAACTCACCGACTCCGACGGCGACAAGCAGCCCGCCCGCCTCGACGTCACCCAGCAGGCCGCCTTCGACTACTACACCGGTCTGATGGACGAGTACGCGCAGGTCTTCACCGCGAAGTCCTGGCACATGGGCGCCGACGAGTACATGCTCGGCTCCGACTACGCCAAGTACCCGCAGATGCTGAAGTACGCGCGGGAGAAGTACGGGCCGAACGCCACCCCGCAGGACGCGTACGTGGACTTCATCAACCGCGTCCAGGCGTACGCGGCGGGCAAGGGCAAGCGGCTGCGCATCTGGAACGACGGGCTGACCGGGGCCAACACCGTGCCGGTGGCGGCCGGGACGACCGTCGAGCACTGGCTGGACGTCGCCGTGAAGCCCAGCGCGCTCATCGCCCAGGGCTACCAGGTCGAGAACGCCGCCTACTCGCTGTACCTGGTCCGCGGCGGGTTCCACAGCGACACCGCGTCCCTGTACGACCAGGGGTGGGACCCGCGCAGCTTCGAGGGGGAGAAGGTGGCGACCGGCGAGGGCATCACCGGGGCGAAGATCAGCCTGTGGCCGGACAACGGCAGCGGCGAGACGGAGAACGAGGTCGCCGTCGAACTCTGGCCCGCGCTACGGCACATCGCCGAGGCCACCTGGGGCGATCCGCACCCGGACGCCACCTACGCCGAGTTCACCGCACGGGGGACGGCGGTCGGGCACGCGCCCGGCCGGCGTGATCTGACGCGGCTTCCGGTGGCGGAGGGCACGTACAGCTTCCGTACCTCGGGACAGACCTTCACGGCCCGACTCGCCCGCACCGCCGACGGATACGCCGGCCTGCGGTCCCCCGATGGCTGCCTGGAGATCAGCGGCGGCAGGCTCACGCTCAACGCGCCGCTGCAGCCCGGCGTCGAGGCGACCTGGAAGAGCTGTGACGCCTCCAGCACCCTGCAGCGCTGGCAGCTGAACCGCACCGCCGGAGGCTACGAGCTCGTCAACGCGATCACGCAGATGGCGCTGACCGTGAGCGACGACGGCCGGCTCGTCCAGTACCCGCCGGACCAGCGCCCGCCCACCGTCTGGCACCTCACCGCCCACTGAACCGAGGAGTCCGATCCCCCCATGGCTCTCTCCCGACGCCTCTTCGTCACCACCGCCGTCGCATCGGTATCCGCGCTCGCCGCACCCGGCCTCCCCGCGTTCGCGGCGGGCGCGCCCGGTGACCGCTCCCGCATCCCCGTCAGCCCCGACGACACCCCCGAGGAGCTCGTCCGCAAGGCCTCCCAAGTACGGCCCACCGCACGGCAGATCGCCTGGCAGGCCCTGGAACAGACCGCCTTCCTGCACTTCGGCGTGAACACCTTCACCGGGCTGGAGTGGGGCACCGGCGAGGAGGACCCGAACGTCTTCCAGCCCACCGGCCTGGACACCGACCAGTGGGCCCGCGCCCTGCGCGACGGCGGGTTCAGGCTGGCGATCCTCACCGTCAAGCACCACGACGGCTTCGTCCTCTACCCCTCCCGCTACACCGGCCACTCGGTGGCGTCGAGCAGTTGGCAGGGCGGCCACGGCGACGTGCTGTGCTCCTTCGCCGACTCCATGCGCCGGTACGGCCTCAAGGTCGGCGTCTACATCTCACCCGCCGACGAGAACCAGTACCTGCACGGCGTCTACGCCAACGGCAGCGCCCGCACCACCCGCACCATCCCCACCCTGGCAGAGGGCGACGACCGCGCCCCGGACCGCTTCCACACCCTTCCGGCGACCGACTACGGCGCCCACATGCTCAACACGCTCTACGAGGTGCTCACCGAGTACGGTCCCGTCGACGAGGTGTGGTTCGACGGCGCCCAGGGCCACATACCGTCCGACAAGGTGGAGAACTACGACTGGGACAGCTGGTACGCCCTGGTCCGCGCCCTCGCCCCGGACGCCGCGATCGCGGTGACCGGGCCCGACCTGCGCTGGGTCGGCAACGAGGACGGGCTGGCCCGCGAGAACGAGTGGAGCGTCATCCCGGTCAAGGAGAACCAGTACGGGCGCACCGACTGGGCGCTGTCGTACGACACCGCCGACGAGGGCAGCCGCGACGCGCTCGTGACCGCCCGGCCGACAACGGACTACCTGCAGTGGTGGCCCGCCGAGTGCGATGTGTCCATCCGGGACGGCTGGTTCTACCACCACGACCAACTCCCCAAGTCCGTGGACGACTTGACGAAGATCTGGTTCGGCTCGGTAGGCCGCAACTCGGTTCTGCTGCTCAACGTCCCGCCGGACACGGACGGTCGGCTGCACGACACCGATGTCGTCCGGCTGCGGGAGTTCCGCGCCCGCGTCGAGCGCGAGCTTCCTCGCGACCTGGCCCGGGGCGTCCGAACCACCCGTACCGCGGCCGGAGTCACGGTCGATCTCGGCGCCGAGCACGAGGTGGACCGCGTCCGTCTCGGCGAGGACATCCGGCACGGCCAGCAGGTCGAGGGCTTCGTCGTCGAGGCCTGGCGCGACGGCGCCTGGGTCCGGGCGGCCACGGCCGGAACGATCGGCGCGAGCCGCATCCTGCTGCTGCCGGCGCCCGTCACGGCGCGGCGGTGGCGGGTACGGGTCACGGGTGCGCGGGGTGCCGTACGGATCGCGGAGTTCGGGCTGTACCGGTCCGAGGTCTGACGGGGTACCCGATCAGGGCGGTCACCAGGGCGTCGGCGGCCTGGTGGCCGCCCGCCTCAGGTCTCGCGGCCGCGGCGGTGGCGGCGGACCCGCCAGACGACCAGGGCCACGACCACCAGCACGGCCACCACCAGTGCCATGGTCTTGCCGATCAGGCCCTCGGCCCGCTGGTAGGCGGCGCCCGCCGCGTAGCCGAGGACGGCGTTCCCGACACCCCAGACCAGTGCGCCGAGCGCGTTGTAGAGGAAGAAGCGGCGGTAGGGCATGCCGGAGGCGCCCGCCATCGCCGGGACCAGGGAGCGGAGGAGGGCGACGAAGCGGCCGACGAAGACGGCCGCCGGGCCGCGCCGGCGGATCAGGTCGCGCGTCCTGTCCGCGCCGTGGGCGTGCCGGCGCAGCGGGCGGCTGTGCAGGACCGGGGGGCCGAGGCGGCGGCCGAGCTCGTAGCCGACGCCGTCCCCGGCGATCGCGGCCAGGACCACGGCGACGGCCAGCCAGACCAGGTCGACCACGCCCTGCCGGGCCAGCACCCCGCCGACGATCACCGCGGTCTCCCCGGGCAGGACGAACCCGAAGAAGAACGCGTCCTCGGCGAAGACGAGGCCCACGACCACGATGTACACCACGGGCCCGGACAGATGCGCGAGCCAGTGGGCGACAGCGCTCATCCGCCGACTCCCTTCCCAGCGGCGGTCGAGTACCCCACTGGGCTCGCGTTCCTCAGGTCTCGGCCAGGACCTTCTCGAGGAAGCCCACCGAGTCCGCCGCCGACAGCGCCACCAGGGTGAGCCGGTCCATGACGGCGAGGTAGTGGTCGACGTCCTCGGGCTTGTCCAGGTAGAGGGCGCTGGAGAGTTGTTCCAGGTAGACGATGTCGGGCAGGTCCGGGACCGGGAAGCGCAGCACGGTGACCGGGCCGCCCGCCGCCGCGTGACCGCCCACGTGGAAGGGGAGCACCTGGACGGTCACGTTGGGCAGGCCGGCCGCCTCGATCAGGTGCCGGAGCTGGTCGCGCATCACCTCTCTCCCGCCGAGCGGGCGGCGCAGCGCCGCCTCGTCCACCACGACCCACAGTCTGGGCGCGTCCGGGCCGGACAGCAGCGCCTGCCGGGTCATCCGCAGGGTGACACGGCGCTCGACCGCGTCCTCGGAGGTGACGGAGTGGCCGAGCCGGACGACTGCTTCGGCATAGGCGGGGGTCTGCAACAGGCCCGGCACGAACTGGACTTCGTAGGTGCGGATGAGACAGGCCGCCTCCTCCAGGCCCAGGTGCTGCTCGAACCAGCTCGGGAAGGCGTCGCCGTACGCCCGCCACCAGCCTGGCTGGTTCGCCTGCCGCACCGAGTTCAGCAACTCCTCGCGTACGGCGGTCTCGTGGACGCCGTACAGGGTGAGCAGGTCGGCGACGTCACGGACCTTGAAGCCGACGCGGCCCAGTTCCATGCGGCTCAGCTTGGCGTCCGAGGCGCGGATCTCCGAAGCGGCCCGCTCCCGGGAGATGCCGAGGGACTCGCGCAGCCGGCGCAGACGGGTGCCCAGCATGATGCGCTGCACGGTCGGGCCGCCGCGCCTTAGGCTGAGTACCTGGGAATCGGGGGGAACGGGTTCTGGTCGAGCTGCCGCCATGGTCATCCCCTCGGCCGCCGCCGTGCGTTACGTCGTGACTCGCCAAGGAGCGTAGCACCGCGTCGCCGTACCGCCGCGGGGCGTGAGAAGGCCGGAGGGCGTCGGTCGTCGACCGGGCCCTCCGGCCGTCCGCGGGTGTGCCCGACGTCAACGACCGGGGAGTAGGCCGTCGAAGTCGCCGTCCTTCACACCGCGGACGAAGGCGGAGATCTCGGCGCGGGGATACACGAGTGCCGGACCTTCGGGGTGACGGGAGTTGCGTACCGCGACGCTGCCGTCCGGCAGCACGGCGAGCTCGACGCAGTTGCCCTCGGGGTTGCTGTACCGGCTCTTTCGCCAGACCACCCCGGTCAGCCGGTCGGCCGACGTGCCGTTGCTCACGTGCTGCATCTGAGGCCTCTTCGAGATCAACTCGCCCGGCAGACACTGCGGTTGCGTCGCTACGACAGTACCAAGATCGTCTGCAATTGCAGCGGTAATTGCGTTTTTCCGGTCCCGCGGCTTTGAGGGCTTGTGGTCGTCAGGCCTTGCGGCCGATGCCGCAGATCGCGTCCACCTCGGAGGGGGAGCGGCCCACGTCGACCGGCTCGGGGTGCCACTGGGAGGTCGGGACGATGCCGGGCTCGACGAGGTCGAGTCCGTCGAAGAAGGCCGCGATCCTTTCCGGGCTGCGCAGGTGGTAGGAGCTGGCGGAGTTGGCGTTGTAGACCGAGATCGCCTGGTTGAGCGTCTCGTTGGTGTCGGTGCCGTCGGCCAGGGCGAGGTGGCTGCCCGGAGGAAGGGCGTCCAGGTAACGCGCCACGAGCGCCTCGGGCTCGTCTGAGTCCGGGATCTGGCCCAGGATGCCGAGCATGGTCAGGGCGACGGGCCGGTCGAAGTCCAGCGTTCGCGCGGCCCCTTCGAGGATGCGGTCGGGGTCGCGGACATCGGCCTCGAGGTAGGCGCAGGCGCCCTCCGGGGTGCTGGTGAGCAGGGCCTGGGCGTGCACCAGCACCAGCGGGTCGTTGTCGACGTAGACGATGCGGCTGTCGGGCGCGAACCGCTGGGCGACCTCGTGGGTGTTGTCGACCGTGGGCAGTCCGGTGCCGATGTCCAGGAACTGGCGGATGCCCGCGTCGGCGGCCAGATGGCGCACCGCGCGGACCAGGAAGCGCCGTTGGAGACGGGCGAGCAGCGCGATGTCCGGGAACATCTGCAGGATCATCTCGCCGGCCTGCCGGTCGGCGGCGTAGTTGTCCTTGCCGCCCAGCAGGAAGTTCCACACACGGGCCGAGTGCGGCTGGTCGGGATGCAGCCGGTCGGCCTCCGGTTCTTCGGAAGTCATGGGCAAAGCGTCACACGAAGTGGGCGGCATTGTCCGGCGGTTGACCGGCTACGGCCCCGTCACACCGGTGTCCGCACGATCTCCCGACGACCGCCTCCGCGCGCTCCGGGTGCTCCTCGAACCAGGCGCCGAGATGGTGGTGCACTGCCCCGGCGACACAGGCGCGCACCTCGGTGTTGCCGAGCAGTCCGCGGATGGGGCCGAGGTACTCGGGGCGGTCCAGCTTCACCGACACGACCGCCGCCAGGCCCCGGCCGATCCGGTCGGCGATCGAACCGGTGTCCCTGGCCGTCGGCAGTCCCCGCCTGCGCGCGTACGCGCTGACGGCGGCCGTCACCCCGTCGCGGAACCCCTCCACATGCGTGCCGCCCTCCCGGGTGAGCCGGCCGTTGGCGAAGCCGCGGACGCCCTCCGCGTCCCTCCCGCTCCAGTGGAGGGCGATCTCCATCGTCCCCGCCATCCGCGGGTCCTCCCGCTCGAAACCGATGACATCCGGATGGAGGGACCCGTCGGCCGCCGCGTCGAGCGCGGCCACGAAGTCGCGTACGCCGTCCGGGTAGCGGAACCGCTCCAACCGCGCCTGGCCTGCGGGGCGTTCGTCCGTGAGCGAGATCTCCAGCCCCCGGTAGAGGAAGGCCACCTGCCGGAAGCGCTCCGCGAGTACGGCGAACGAGCACCGAGTCGTCTCGAAGATCTCCGTGTCGGGCCAGAACGTGATGGTCTTCCCCGTGTCGGTCGCGGATCCCACGGCGGCGGGCGGGGCGAGGGCGACACCGCCCGCGTACTCCTGGGCCCGGCGCACCCCCTCGCGCCGCACCTCGGCGGTCAGCCGGCTCGACAGGGCGGTGGCGACGACGAGCCCGAGACTGAAGTGGCCCACGTACACGGAGTGCCGGTCGCCGGGCTCCGACCCGGCGTACAGGGTGGTCAACCGGGCTTCGAGCCCCGGGCCGCCGATGTCCCCTGTGGCCGGTGCCTCGAAGGGAGCCGCCGGTGCGTCGTCGGTCACCCGCACACCGCCGTCGGACATGAGCGTGACGTCGACGCGGCCGGCCCCCTGGGCCAGGACCTCGTTCACCGCCTCGCTCACGACCGCGAACACCAGCTCGTGCAGACCGCGTTCACCGGTGGAGCCGACATACATCCCGGGCCGCTTGCGAACGGCTGAGAGCCCCTCCAGCACCTCGATATCAGCAGCGTCGTACCGCATGCCTTCTCCACTCACGAAGACCCCTCCCATGGCGTCCGGCGGATGTCCCCAGCCTAGGAGAAATCCTAGAAAAGGCCAGGTCAGAGCAGTTGCGCCGAGGTCGTGGACGAGCGGGAGAGGACCTGCGCGGCGAGGGGTGGCGCAGGGCGCACGCGGTGGGCCGAAAAGGGGCCGGCGACCCCGCCGAGGCCGCTCACCACCCCGTCCGGGACGCCTCCCGGGCCCTGTTTTCACGGTGCCGGCGCGGCTGCCCGCGGGCTGGCGCTCTTCGCGTTCTGCTTCCACTCCTGGGCCAGGAGGCCGAGCAGGACCTCGTCCAGGAACTCGCCCATCACCCAGGCCGAGGACCGCAGTACGCCCTCACGGACGAAGCCGTTGTGTTCGGCGGCGCGCAGCATCGCGTGGTTGTCGGCCAGCGTCTCGATCTGGAGGCGTTGCAGGCCGCGGACGACGAAGCCGTAGTGGCACAGGACCGCGACCACGTCGGTGCCGTAGCCCTTGCCGCGCGAGGACGGCAGGAGGCCGAGCCCGATGTGCGCGAAGCGGTTGTGGTTGTCGATGCCCCACAGCGTCGCGGTGCCGATCAGCGTGCCGCCGTCCAACTCCACGACGGAGAAGGGGACATGGTTCTCCTTCATGTCGTCCACCACGAGCCGCGGATCCTTCGAGCCGGGCGATACCGGCCGCCATGGCCCGCCTTCCGCCCGCGAGGAGTTGACCACGTCGTCGTAGAGCTCGGTCCGCAGCACCGGCATGTCGTCCTCGTAGCGGGCCCTGAGCCCGACCTTCTCGCCCTTCAGCATGCAGGCTTCCTATCCGACCCGGCCGACGGCGGCAATCCAATATGTGAGCACCCGAGCCGGGCGAGCCGGTCGCGGGCGGTGATCTATGAGGGTGCCCGTGCCACCGCCGTGCTGTCCCGCACGATGACCTGGGGCACCGGCACCCGTACCGTCCGTGCCGGGCCGCCGTCCACCAGGGCGGTCAGCTCCCGCGCCGCCGTACGGCCGAACTCCACGCTGTCACGGGAGAGCGCCGACAGCCACGGCTTGACCATCCGGCACAGGGCCGAGTCCTCCCAGGACAGCACCGACACGTCGGCCGGTACGGAGAAGCCCAGTTCGGCGGCGGTGGCCACGCCGGCCACGGCCATCACGTCGTTGTCGTAGATCAGGGCGGTCGGGGGAGCGGGGCGTCCCAGGACCCGGCGGGTGACGGCGGCGCCCTCCGCGTCGGAGTAGTCGGTGGTCACCGACTCCACCTCGGGCAGATCCCGGCGCTCCGCCTCGGCGCGCAGGGTGCGGATACGGCGCTCGGTGTGCGCCAGACCGGGCAGGCCCGCGATGTGCGCGATCCGGCGGTGGCCGAGCGCGTACAACTCGTCCACGACCGAGGCCATCGCGCCCGCGTCGTCCGCCCAGACCGTCGACAGGCCGGGGTGACGTTCGTCGGGGGCGCCGCCGATCACCACGGCGGGCAGGCCGAGTTCGTCCAGCAGGTCGGGGCGCGGGTCGGCGGTGCGCGGGTCGACGACGAGGACGCCGTCCACGCGGTGCTCGGCCCACCAGCGCCGGTAGACCGCGCACTCGTCGTCGACGTCCTCGACCACCTGGAACAGCAGGCCCAGATGCCGTTCCGCCAGCACCTCCTGTATGCCCGAGACGAGTTGGAGGAAGAAGGAGTCGACACCGAGGGTGTCCGCGGGGCGGGCCAGCACGAAGCCGACCGTCGCCGCGCCCTCCCCGGACAGCTGACGGGCCGCGGTGCTGGGCCGCCAGCCGAGTTCCTCGGCGACCTGGCGCACCCGGTCACGGGTTCCCTCGGAGACGCCCGGCCGGCCGTTGAGCGCGAAGGAGACGGCGCTCTGGGAGACCCCGGCGTGACGCGCGATGTCCTTCATCGTCGGCCGACGCGCGGGCGACCGCTTGCCTGACACGGTGATTCCCCATTCAACATTCAGCGGGCGGATTGCAGGAGAGTAGGCACTAATGCGGTTCAGCTGCAAGAACCTAATGCGTATTAGCAACTAATGCGATTAGCTCCTCCGGTTCCATTGACGGGCCGGTGAAACGGCGTGCAGGGTCTGCGTCGTTGGCCAACCCCACTGCACCAACCCCGTTGCACTAGGAGGCCGTTGCGCCGTGTCCGTTTCCCGCAGAACCCTTGCCGCAGCCGCCTTCGTCGCCCTTGTCCTGCCGCTCAGCGCGTGCGGTTCGGGAGGCGGCGACGGCGGATCGGGCGACGCCTCCGGCAAGGTCGAGGGCGACATCACCTTCCAGACCTGGAATCTGCGCGCCAACTTCAAGTCGTACTTCGACGGCGTGATCGCCGACTTCGAGAAGCAGTACCCCGGTACCCACGTGAGGTGGATCGACCAGCCCGCCGAGGGGTACGCGGACAAGATCAGCGCCGACGCGGCGGGCGGCACCCTGCCCGACGTCGTCAACGTCTCCCCGGACCTGGTCGCCCCGCTCGCCAAGGCCGGCCTCGCGCTCGACCTCGACAAGGCGGCGGCCAAGTACAAGAAGGAGTACCTGCCGGGCGCCTGGGCCAGCCATCAGATACCGGGCATGACCGGCACCTACGCGTTCCCCTGGTACCTCAACACGGGCCCGCTCTTCTACAACAAGTCGCTGTTCAAGAAGGCCGGACTCGACCCCGACAGCCCGCCGAAGACCTACGACGACCTCTTCGCCGACGCCCTGACCATGGCGCACAGGAGCGACGGCAAGGTCGCCACCCTCGCCAACGTCCCCACCATCGAGGACTTCGGCCGCTACGGCGTGGAGCTGATGAACAAGCAGGGCACCGCCTTCACCTTCAACGACGCCAAGGGCGTCCAACTGCTCAGCAAGTACAAGGAGTTGTACGACGCCAAGGCGCTGGACCCGCAGGCGCTGACCGCCACCCCGGAGTCGTCGGGCAAGAAGTTCCTCACCGAGGCCGTCGCCATGAACCCGGGCAGCGCCCTCGACCTCGACAACTTCAAGAAGCAGGCGCCGAACCTGTACAAGAACATCGGCATCACCGACCAGATCACCAGCACCGGCCACGTGAACATGTACGTCATGGGCGTGATGGTCAACTCCAGGACCAAGCGCACCGCGGCCGCCGTCGCCTTCGCGCACTACGTCACCGACGCCGAGCACCAGATGTCCTTCGCCAAGAAGGTCGCCATCTTCCCCAGCACCGCCGGATCCCTGGAGGACCCCTACTTCACCAAGGAGGACGGCACCGACGAGACCCGGGTGCGGATCGCCGCCGCCAAGTCCCTGAAGAACGCGGTCAATTACACGCCCGTGCTGTTCAGCGACCAGATGAAGACGGCGCTGCGCAACGAGGTGGCCAAGGCGCTGCAGGGCAAGGAGAGCCCCAAGGCGGCCCTCGACAACGCTGTCAAGGCCTGCAACACACTCCTCCAGCAGCAGGGCTGACGCGCGATGGCCACCTCGACCGTCACCCGGGTACGGAACCAACTTCCCAGCAGCCCTTGGCTGTTCGCCGCGCCCGGGCTGCTGATCACCGGCGTGTTCATCCTGTACCCGTTCGTCTCCACGGTCGTGAGCGCCTTCACCGACCGCCGCACCCTCGTCCCGGGGAAGTTCGTCGGGCTCGCCAACTTCCGCGAGCTGCTGCACGACGACATGTTCTGGATCGGCCTGCGCAACAGCACGCTGTACGTCGTCTGCGTCGTCCCCGCCCTCGTCGTCCTGCCGTTGCTGCTCGCGCTGCTGGTGCAGAAGAACATCCCCGGCATCACCTTCTTTCGGTCCGCGTTCTACACGCCGGTCGTCGCCTCGATCGTCGTGGTCGGCCTGATCTGGGTGTGGCTCCTGGACGAACGCGGCCTGATCAACTCCCTGTTGGAGACCGTCGGGGTCGGCCGCGTCGGCTTCCTCAGCGACCAGTGGCTGCTGCTGTTCAGCGCCATGGCCGTGACCGTCTGGAAGGGCCTCGGCTACTACATGATCATCTATCTGGCCGCGCTGGCGAACGTCCCCCGCGAACTCCACGAGGCCGCCGCCGTCGACGGCGCAGGGGCGGTCCGCCGCTTCCTCACGGTCACCGTGCCCGCCGTCCGCTCGACGATGGTCCTGGTCGGCGCGCTGTCCTCGGTCGCCGCCTTCAAGGTCTTCTCCGAGGTGTACCTGATGGCGGGCCCCAGCGGAGGCCCGGCCGGCGAGGACACCACCCTGGTGATGCTGGTCCAGCGCACCGGCACCGGCCTCACCGGCCGCGTCGGCTACGCCTCCGCCATCTCGCTGGTCGTCTTCGTCGTCACCGTCGCGCTGATGCTGCTGGTGCTGCGCGCCGACCGGAGGGAGGCGTCATGAGCGTCCTGGAGAAGGCACGGCCCGTCTCCCGGCCCGAGGCCCCTCGCGAGCCCCGCGTCACCGACGAACACGGCCGCCGTATCCGGGTGGGGGAACTCGTCGTGCGCTACGTGCTGTTGCTCGCCGTCCTCGCGCTGACCGTCGGCCCGTTCCTGTGGCAGCTGTCCACCTCGCTCAAGGGTCCCACGGAGGACATCTTCAGCTCGCCGCCGAAGTTCCTGCCGGGTCACCCGACCCTGCACAACTACGAGCGGGTCGCCGACACCATCCCGGTGTGGGACTACGCGCTGAACTCCCTCAAGGTAGCCGCCGCCAACGTCGTGACCAACTGCGTCGGTTCGGCCCTCGCCGGCTACGCCCTGGCCCGGCTGCGCTACCGCGGCCGACGCGTCGCCACCCTCGTCTTCATCCTGGCGATGCTCGTGCCGGTGGAGGGCATCATCATCGCCCAGTTCACCACCATGCGGGAACTCGGGCTCAACAACACCCTCGTCGGCGTCGTCCTGCCCGGCTGCATCGCCGCCATGAACGTGCTGCTGATGCGCAACGCCTTCCTCAACCTGCCGTACGAGATCGAGGAGGCCGCCTATGTCGACGGCGCCGACGTCTGGCAGCGGTTCCTGCGCATCGCGCTTCCCTCGGTGCGCGGCACCGTCGCCGTCGTGGCGATCTTCGCCTTCATGGGCGCCTGGGACGACTTCCTGTGGCCGCTGATCGTGCTCAGCGACCCGTCCAGGTTCACGCTGACCATCGGCCTCAACTACCTGCACGGCACCTTCGCCAACGACGAACGCCTCGTCGCCGCGGGCACGGTCATCGCCGTCGCCCCGCTGATCGCCCTCTTCGCCTGTCTGCAGCGGTACTTCTTCCGCGGGGTGGGCGAGGGGGCCGTCAAGGGCTGATCGCCGTCTACGAGTTCCAAGGACACCGCATGCCTCCTGCCGTGCGCTTCGGCGTCAACTACACCCCCAGCGAAGGGTGGTTCCACCACTGGCTCGACTTCGACCTCGACTCCGTACGCGCCGACCTCGACTCGATCGCCGCGCTCGGCCTGGACCACGTCCGGGTCTTCCCGCTGTGGCCGTACTTCCAGCCCAACCGCACCCTGATCCGCCCACGGGCCGTCGAACAGCTCGTGGCCCTGGTGGACGCCGCCGCCGAACGCGGCCTCGACGTCACCGTGGACGGACTGCAGGGGCACTTGAGCAGTTTCGACTTCCTGCCCGCCTGGATCCGCACCTGGCACCGGCGCAACCTCTTCACCGACCCGGACGTCCTCGACGGCCAGGCCGCCTATCTCCGCACCCTGGCCTCGGCCCTCGCCGACCGCCCCAACTTCCTCGGCATGACGCTCGGCAACGAGGTCAACCAGTTCTCGGCCGGCCCGCACCCCGACCCCGACCGGGCCTCCGCGGCGCAGATCGACGCGTGGCTGGAGCGCATGCTGACCGCCTGCGAGAAGGGCGCCCCCGGCAAGCTGCATCTGCACGCCGAGTACGACGCCACCTGGTACCAGGACGACATGCCGTTCACCCCGGCCCAGGCCGCCCGGCACGGCGCCCTCACGGCCGTGCACTCCTGGGTCTTCAACGGCACCGCCCAGCGCCACGGCCGTACCTCCGTGCCGACCGAACACCATGCCGCGTACCTCATCGAACTGAGCAGGGCCTGGGCCGACGACCCGAACCGCCCCGTGTGGCTCCAGGAGGTCGGCGCCCCCGCACCCCTCATCCCGCCCGAGCACGCCGCCGCCTTCACCGAGGCCACCGTCGCGAGCGCCCTGGACTGCCCCGACCTGTGGGGCATCACCTGGTGGTGCTCCCACGACGTCTCCCGCGCCCTCGCCGACTTCCCCGAACTCGAATACGGGCTCGGACTGTTGACGAACGACCGGCAGCCGAAGGACACGGCACGCGTACTGGCCGGCGCGGCGGCGCGCGACCACAGGGCGCCCGCGCCGCGCACCACCGCCCTCGTCGTCCCCGCCGATCCGGCCGTACGGTCCCGCTGCGCGCCCGGCGGCCCGGTCTTCGACGCCTTCTTCCGGCTGACCGCCGACGGCGCCCGGCCCACGACCGTCCTGGACACCCGCGCGGACGACACGGACCACCTCGCCGTACGCGGCATCACCGAAGTCGTCACTCCCGAACAGGTACTCCCCACCCCACAAGGAGACACCAGCTCGTGAACCCCACCAGACGCACCGTCCTGCTCGCCGGCGCCGCGGCGGCCCTGCTGCCGCCCCTGCCCGCGGTCGCGGCGACCCGCCGGTCCGACGCCACCGCGACCCCTCCGTACGCCTCCTACTGGTACCCGGACTCGCTGCCCTCGGGCACGCCCGGCACCGGCATCACCTGGCGGAGCCTGAAGTCCTGGACGGCCGCCGGTGACGCCGACCTCGCCTTCAACGCCGCCTCCGTGCCGCTCGCGCCCCGCTTCACCCCGACCCCGGCGAACACGACGGCCCGCTCCGGGCAGGCCCGCGTCCAGTCGCTGGTGTCCTTCGGACCGACCTCGAGCAACCCCTCCCAGGGTTCGGCCACCGCCGACTACTACGCCCTCACCCACTGGGCCTACCTCGATGAACTCGTCTTCTGGGGCGGCTCGTCCGGCGAGGGGCTGATCCTCGCCCCGAACGCGCCGGTCGTCGACGCCGCCCACCGCCACGGCGTGCCGGTCCTCGGCAACATCTTCCTGCCGCCCACCGCGTACGGCGGCCAACTGCGGTGGACCCGGGACCTGGTGCAGAAGGACTCCTCCGGCCACTACCCCCTCGCGGCCCAACTCGTGGCCGTGGCGGCGGCGTACGGCTTCGACGGGTGGTTCGTCAACGCCGAGACCGGGGGCGGCGACAGTGCGCTGGGCGCGGACATGCTCGGCTTCGTCAAGGAGCTGAAGGCGCTGGCGGCGGCCCGTGGACAGCGCGTGACCTGGTACGACGCGATGACCGTGAGCGGGACGGTGAGCTGGCAGGGGGCGCTGAACGGCCAGAACCAGGCCTTCTTCCAGGCCGCCGACGACATGTTCGTCGACTTCCGCTGGACGGCGGGCACCCTCGCCTCCTCCGGGACGAAGGCCGGTCAACTCGGCCGCAGCCGATACGAGTTGTGGGCGGGCGTCGACGTCGAGTCCAACGGGTCGAACACCTCCGTCAACTGGGACGCGATCGTGCCGACCACCAAGGCCCATGTGACGTCGATCGGGTTGTACCGCCCCGAGTGGACCCGCAACCACCTGCCCGCCTCGCGGACGCCGGGTGAGTTCCACGCGGCGGACGACCGGTTCTGGACCGGGCGGTCCCTGGATCCGTCCGAGCCCGACGCCGGTGACCCCTGGCGGGCTCCCGCGGTGTCGGTCGCGGACCGGTCGACGGTGAGCGGAATGCCGTTCGCCAGCACCTTCAACACGGGGCACGGGCTGCGGTGGTACGAGGAGGGGGCGGTCACCTCGGACGCCCCGTGGAACCACCTCGGGCTCCAGGACCGGCTGCCGTCCCGGCGGTGGGTGGTGCGGACGGAGGGGCAGCGGCCGGCCGTCTCCTTCGACTTCGCGGACGCCTGGCGAGGGGGCAGCAGTGTGCTGGTGGACGGTGAACTCGACGAGCCGGTGGTGCTGGACGTGTACGCGGCACGGCTGCCGGCCGGTGCCGACACGGTTGTCGAGCTGACCCATCGGACGGACGCGGGTGCTGTGAACGTCGAGCTGGCCGTCGCCCTGGGCGAGCCGAGCGCGCCGGGAGCGACGCCGCCGTACTCGTACCTGCCTGTGAGCGCGGTCAACAAGGGACGGCAGCAGCATCGCGGACGGCGGCGGGGCGTGCGTGTGAAGTCGGTCAACGGCTGGGAGACGGTGACCGTGCCGCTCACGGGCCTGACCGGCACGATCCACGCCGTCGGGGTACGGCTCACCGCCACCGACGGCCCGGTCACGTGGCGGCTCGGCGCCCTCGCCGTGCGGGACGGGGTCATCACCCCGGCCGCCCCCTCCGGCCTGCGCGTCACCGCGGCCTCCGGCGGCGACCTGCGGTTCGCCTGGACCGCCGCACCCGGTGACGTACGCCAGTACACCCTGCACCGCCTCCTCGCCGACGGCACCCGGCGCTTCCTCGGCGGCACCTGCCAGAGGGCGTACTTCGTCTCTGGCCTCCAGCCCGAACAGGGCGAGCCGGCCGCGCGGTTCGAGCTGCGTGCCGTGGGGGAGCTGTACACCTCGTCGGCGCCCGTCACCGTGACCCACCCCTGGTAACCGTCCGTCCCCAGCCTTGGAGCACCCCGCATGCATGACGACCGCAGCCTGGTCGAAGCCCGTCTCAAGCGCGTCCTCGAGGAGCGCGTCCGGCCCGCGGTGTATCCGGAGTCCGTACCGCTGGAGGTGGCGGTGTGGCACGCGCCCGGTGAGCCGGTGCCGGTCGAGGAAGGGATCGCGGCCGAGCCCGAGCCGATCACGGTCGGCGCTCGATGGGGTGGTCCCTGGGGGACGAGCTGGTTCCGTGTCACCGGAACCGTCCCCGAGGCGTGGGCGGGCCGGACCGTCGAGGCCCTCCTCGACCTCGGCTTCGACGAGAACATGCCGGGCTTCCAGTGCGAGGGCCTGGTCTACCGGCCGGACGGCACCCCGGTGAAGGGCCTCAACCCCCGCAACCAGTGGGTGCGCATCGGCGCGCCCGTCGAGGGCGGCGAGGAGGTGCGCCTGCACGTCGAGGCCGCCTCCAACCCCGTCATCCTCGACTACCACCCCTTCCTGCCCACCAGGTTGGGTGACAAGGACACCGCCGGCAGCGAGCCGCAGTACACCCTCACCCGCATGGACCTGGCCGTCTTCGACGAGACGGTGTGGCAGCTGGTGATCGACCTGGAGGTGCTCGGCGAGCTGATGGCCGAGCTGCCCGTGGACTCGGCCCGGCGCTGGGAGATCCTGCGGGCGGTGGAGCGGGCCTTGGACGCGGTCGACCTGCAGGACGTCAACGGCACGGCGGACGAGACCCGTTCACGCCTGAGGGGGGTCCTGTCCGAGCAGGCCGCTCCCTCCGCCCACCGCGTCAGCGCCGTCGGCCACGCGCACATCGACTCGGCGTGGCTGTGGCCGCTGCGGGAGACGGTGCGCAAGGTGGCCCGTACGGCCTCCAACATGACGGCGCTGCTGGACGACGAACCCGAGTTCGTCTTCGCCATGTCGCAGGCCCAGCAGTGGGCCTGGGTGAAGGAGCACCGGCCCGAGGTGTGGGCGCGGGTGAAGAAGGCGGTGGCCGACGGGCGGTTCGTGCCGGCGGGCGGGATGTGGGTGGAGTCGGACACCAACATGCCGGGCTCGGAGGCGATGGCCCGTCAGTTCGTGCACGGCAAGCGGTTCTTCCTGGACGAGTTCGGCATCGAGAACGAGGAGGCCTGGCTGCCCGACACCTTCGGCTTCGCCGCCGGACTGCCGCAGATCATCAAGGCGGCGGGCTCCAAGTGGCTGCTGACGCAGAAGATCTCCTGGTCGCAGACGAACAAGTTCCCCCACCACACGTTCCGTTGGGAGGGCATCGACGGCACCCGGATCTTCACGCACTTTCCGCCGGTCGACACCTACAACTGCTCGATGAAGGGCAGCGAGATCGCCCACGCGGCCCGCAACTTCAAGGACAAGGGAGTCGCCCGGCACTCCCTCGCACCCACCGGCTGGGGTGACGGCGGAGGCGGTACGACCCGGGAGATGGTCGCGAAGGCATCCCGCCTCAGGGACCTGGAGGGTTCGGCGACCGTCGCCTGGGAGACCCCGCGCGAGTTCTTCGAGAAGGCCGAGGCCGAGTATCCCGAACCGCCGGTCTGGGTCGGCGAGCTGTACCTCGAACTCCACCGCGCCACCCTCACCAGCCAGGCGAAGACCAAGCAGGGCAACCGCCGCAGCGAGCACCTCCTGCGCGAGGCGGAACTGTGGGCGGCGACGGCGGCCGTACGGACCGGATTCCCCTACCCCTACGAGGAGCTGGACCGCATCTGGAAGACGGTGCTGCTGCACCAGTTCCACGACATCCTGCCGGGATCGTCGATCGCCTGGGTCCACCGCGAGGCACGGGCGACGTACGAACGCCTGGCCGCCGAGCTGAACACCATCATCACAGCGGCCCAACACGCCCTGGCGGGCGAGGGATCGACCCCTGTCCTCTTCAACTCCGCCCCGCACATCCGCCACGGCATTCCGGCGGGCGGCGCGGGGACACCCACCACCGAGGGTGAGACGATCCGCACGGTTCGCCCCGACGGCGGCCACATCCTCGACAACGGCCTGCTGCGCGTCGAGATCGACGCCCGGGGACTGGTCGTGTCGGCCCACGACATCGAGGCCGACCGCGAGACCATCGCCCCGGGCCGGGCCGCCAACCTCCTCCAGCTGCACCCCGACTTCCCGAACATGTGGGACGCCTGGGACGTCGACGAGTTCTACCGCAACAGCGTCACCGACCTCACGGACGCCGACGAGGTGGTCGCCGGTGAGGACGCCGGGTCCGTGCGGATCGTCCGTACTTTCGGCGCCTCACGCGTCACACAGGTGCTGTCGCTGCCGCCGGGGGAGCGGCGGTTGCTGCTGGAGACGGAGGTCGACTGGCACGAGACGGAGAAGTTCCTCAAGCTCGCCTTCCCGCTCGACGTGCACGCCGAACGGTACGCGTCCGAGACGCAGTTCGGGCACTTCCACCGACCGACCCACACCAACACCTCCTGGGAGGCGGCCAAGTTCGAGGCCTGCAACCACCGCTTCGTCCATCTGGAGGAACCGGGCTGGGGGGTCGCGCTCGTCAACGACTCCACGTACGGCCATGACGTGACCCGCACCGTGCGCACGGACGGCGACCGCGGTACGACCACCACGGTGCGGGTCTCCCTGCTGCGCGCCCCGCGCTTCCCCGACCCCGAGACCGACCAGGGGGCGCACCGCTTCCGGCACGCGCTGGTGCCGGGTGCCGGGATGGGGGACGCCGTGCGCGAGGGCTGGCGGATCAACCTTCCCGAGCGTCGGGTCGACGGCGCGGGTGAGGTCGCGCCGCTGGTGACGGTCGATCAGGAGGCGGTCGTGGTCACGGCGGTGAAGCTCGCCGACGACGGCAGCGGCGATGTGGTCGTCCGCTTCCACGAGGCCCACGGCGGCCGGGCGCGGGCCACCCTGACCGCGGGCTTCGCGGTCGCCGACGTCACGGTCACCGACCTGCTGGAACGCCCGCTGCCTCGGACGCCCGCGCCACGGGTCGACGGCGAGCGCGTCGCCGTACGCCTGCGTCCCTTCGAGCTGATGACGCTGCGGTTGCGGCGGGCCTGAGCCGGAGGAGTGGCCCTCACCGCTCACGGCCACTCGTGGGCGGTGATCCCGGTGAGGATGAGGTCGATGCCGGCGGCGAACTCGGCCCGGTCGTCGTGCTCGCGGAGCTGACCGGCGACACCGCGGGTGAACGCGTACTGGTCCGGGTCGAGGTCCTCCCATGCGGTCGCCACCGTGTCGAGGAACTCGGCGCGGTTCCCGCCCGGTTGGTGCGTCCGGGCGTTGGCCGCGTTCTGGCCCGCGACTCCGAGGATGTAGTTCAGCAGCGCGGACGCCGCCGTGAACTGGGCGGCCTCGGGCACGCCAAGGGCCCGCACCTGACGTCCGATGCGTTCGAAGACCTGGAGCATCGGCGGCTGCGCAGGGGTGCGGGCCAGCTGTGTGCCGACCCAGGGATGGTCGTCGATGGCGTCGAACAGGCCGAGCGCGAGGGCCCGGATCGCCTCGTTCGGTGTGGCGTCGGTGTGGTCGCCGGCGAGGGCCGTGGCGACGACGGCGTCGGTGGCGGCGGCGAGGAGTTCGGTCTTGCCCGCCACGTGCCAGTAGATCGCCCCCGGCCCGGTCGCGAGGCGTTCGGCCAGGGCGCGGAAGGTGAGCCCGCCCTCGCCCACGGAGTCGAGGAGCTCGACGGCGGCGCCGACGATGCGCTCACGGGAGAGCGGTTCCTGGCGTCGCTCCGGACGACGCGCCTTGGTTGCCATGAGGTCATCCTACCCTCCTGGAACACCGTTCCAGCTTGACAGTGCCTGGAACGATGTTCCAGTGTGGTGGTGCTGGAACGGCGTTCCAGAGGGATCCGCCAGGCGCCCGGCCGGTGGTCCGCGATGGGGAGGAAGCACCATGACCACGCACGTCACGATCATCGGCGCGGGGCTCGGCGGGCTGACGCTCGCGCGTGTCCTGCACGTCCATGGGATCCCGGCGACGGTCTACGAGGCGGAGGCCTCGCCCGTGTCCCGCACCCAGGGCGGGATGCTCGACATCCACGACCACAACGGACAGCTCGCCCTCAAGGCGGCCGGGCTCTTCGACGAGTTCCTCGGGATCGTCCACCCGGGTGCCGAGGCGTCACGGGTGATGGGCAAGGACGGAAAGGTCCTGCTGGACGAGCCCGACGACGGAGCGGGTCGGCGCCCTGAGGTGCCCCGCGGTGCCCTTCGGCGGATCCTGATCGACTCGCTGCCCGCCGACGCGATCCGGTGGGGACACAAGGTGACGGGAGCGCGGTCTCTCGACGACGGTCGGCACGAGGTGACGTTCGCGGACGGTACGACGGTGACGACCGGTCTGTTGGTCGGCGCGGACGGGGCATGGTCCCGGGTCCGTCCGCTGCTGTCCGACGCGAAGCCGGAGTACGTGGGCCTGTCCGTCATCGAGACGTACCTCTTTGACAGCGACACCCGCCACCCCGCCACCGCCCGTGCCGTGGGCGACGGTTCCCTCTTCGCGCTCGACCCGGGCAAGGGCATCAGCGCCCACCGCGAGCCCGACGGCGTGTTGCACACCTATGTACAGCTCACCAGGCCGCAGGAGTGGCTGGACGCCGTCGACTTCGCCGACGCGGAGGCGGCCCGGGCGCTGGTCGCGGCGGAGTTCGAGGACTGGGCGCCGGAACTCACCGCGCTGATCACGGACGGTGAGACGCCGCTGGTCCTGCGGCCCATCAACACCCTGCCCAACGACCACCGTTGGGACCGGGTGCCCGGCGTGACCCTGCTCGGCGACGCCGCCCACCTCATGCCCCCGTCCGGCGAGGGCGCCAACCTCGCCATGTACGACGCCGCCGAACTCGGCAACGCGCTCGCCGCGCACCCGGACGACCCCGAGTCCGCCCTCACCGCGTACGAGGAGGCCATGTTCCCGCGCAGCGCCGCCGAGGCCACCGCGTCCGCGCAACTCCAGGACCTCCTCCTCGGCGAAAACGCCCCACACAGCCTGGTCGACTTCTTCACGGGCAAGGGCCAGCCGGGATGAACCCGGGGGGCGGGCTGGGGCGTTGATCTCGGGGTGGAGGCTTCCTTCTGCCTCGCTGCTCCCGGGGGCTGCCGTCAGCCGCGGGTGCCGCTCCTCCCGGGGTGCCGCCCGCGGCTCCGGTTCGGCGGGGTTGCCGTCAACCGCGGATCCGTTTTTCGGAGCTTCCTTCGGCTTCGCCACTCCCAGGGGCCGCCGTCAGACGCGGGTCCCGCTACTCCCGGGGCTGCCGGCCGCGCTCCCGGTCGGCCGGGGCTGCCCCCAGCCGCCGATCCGTTCCCCTGAGCAGCCGACCCGTTCCCCCCAGCCACCGATCCGTTCCCCCATCCCCGGCCGGCCGCCGTTCCCCCACCCCGCCCGGCCCCAGTTCCGTTACTCCCCGAGTTGGCTTCGTAGCCACTGTTCCACCTCGCCCACGTGGGCGGCCGCTGCCGCGCGGGCCGCCTCTGGGTCGTGGGCGACCAGGGCTCGGTGGATCGCGGCGTGTTCGCGGCGGGTGCGGGCGAAGGCGCCCTCTTCCTGGTAGCCGCGCCAGACGCGGGCGCGGAAGGTCCGCGACGACAGGCCCTCCAGGATCGCGGCCATGGTGTCGTTGCCGGCGGCCATGGCGATCTCGCGGTGGAAGGCGAGGTCGTGGGCGAGGATCTCCTCGGGGTCGTCGGTGGCGTTCATCGCGGTGAGATGCTTCTCGACCTCGGCCAGCTGGTCCGGCGTGATCCGGGCCGCCGCCAGCGCGGTGGCCGTCGACTCCAGGATGCGCCGCACCTCCAGCAGCTCCACCAGCCGCGGCCCGCGCGAGAGATCGGCCACGACACCGAACGTCTCCAGCAGGTCCCCGGCCTCCAGCTGCGTCACGTAGATGCCCGAACCGTGCCGGGCCTCCAGGACACCAAGGACCGTCAGCGCGCGGATCGCCTCGCGCATCGAGCTGCGGGACATGCCCAGTTGGGCGGCGAGGTCGCGCTCGGTCGGCAGGCGCTGGCCGGGCTCCAGGCGGCCCTCGGCGATCATCGCCTTGATCCGCTCGATGGCGCGCTGCGTCACCGTGCCCTTCTGCGGGGCGGTCTCGTCCACGCCGTTCCTCCTGTCGCCGGTGCGCCGCAGTCTATCCCCGGGGGTGGTCGGACCAATACCGTCAGAGGAGGGGAAAAAATCGCGTCGGAGGGTGTTGTTTCCGGGAAGTGGTCTGATAAATATGCGTGGCATCTGCTCGAACCCGCTCAATGAGGAGCCGCCCACATGCCCGGCACGACAGCGCGCAAGCAGTACAGGTCACGGATCGTCGGCGCGATGGCTGCGGTCGTCGGCGCCTCTCTCCTACTCGCCGCCTGCGGCAGCACCAAGGACACCGGCTCCGGCAGCGCCGGAGGCGGCGGGACCGGCAAGGTCGGGGTGATCCTGCCCCTGCTGACCTCCCCGTTCTGGCAGTCGTACAACGACTACGTGCCGAAGATGGCCAAGTCCGAAGGCGTCGACGCGCTGAAGACGGTCAACTCCAACAGCGACCCCTCGCAGCAGATCACCGACATCAACAACCAGCTCAACCAGGGCGTCAAGGGCCTCGTCGTGGCCCCGCTGGACAGCGCCGCCATCGAGGCCGGCCTCGACCAGGCGGAGCGCAAGGGCGTGCCGGTCGTCGCCGTCGACGTGGCGCCCGACAAGGGCAAGGTCGCCATGGTGGTGCGCGCCGACAACGTCGCCTACGGCACCAAGGCCTGCGACTACCTCGGCCGGCAGGTCACCAGCGGCAAGGTCGTGCAGATCATGGGCGACCTGGCCTCGGTCAACGGCCGCGACCGCTCCCAGGCCTTCCGCACCTGCGTGAAGACGAAGTACCCCAAGCTCAAGGTCCTGGAGATCCCCGCCAAGTGGGAGTCCGACACGGCCGCCTCCCAGCTGGGCACCCTGCTCAACGCCAACCCCGACATCAAGGGCATCTACATGCAGGCCGGCGGCGTCTACCTCGCGCCCACCCTGCAGACCCTGAAGTCGAAGAACCTGCTGAAGGCGGCGGGCCAGAAGGGCCACATCGTCATCGTCTCCAACGACGGCATCCCGCAGGAGTTCGACGCCATCCGCAAGGGCGAGATCGACGCGACCGTCTCCCAGCCCGCCGACGCCTACGCCAAGTACGGCATGTACTACATCAAGGCGGCGATGGAGGGGAAGAGCTTCAAGCCGGGCCCGACGGACCACGACTCGACCATCGTCAAGCTGCCGAGCGGCATCCTCGAGGACCAGCTGCCCGCGCCCCTGGTCACCAAGGACAACGTCGACGACCCCAAGCTCTGGGGCAACACGGTCAAATGAGCGCATCTGACAGCCCGGTCGTACCGCTTGTCGAGGCACGCGACATCGTCAAGCGGTACGGCCCCACCACCGCCCTCGCCGACGGCCGGCTCACCGTGCTGCCCGGCGAGTCCCACGCCCTCGTCGGCCGCAACGGCGCCGGCAAGTCCACCCTGGTCCGTGTCCTCACCGGACTGGAGGCGCCCGACGAGGGCACGGTCCGCTTCGACGGCGAGCCCGCGCCCGCGCTCACCGACCGCGACGCCTGGCGCCGCAAGGTCGCCTGCGTCTACCAGCACCCCACCGTCGTCCCCGAGTTGACGGTCGCCGAGAACCTCTTCATCAACCGCCAGCCCCTCCAGCGCGGCTTCATCAGCTGGCGCAGGCTCCGCGGCGAGGCCGCCCGGCTGCTCGACACCTGGGACGTCCGCGTCGACCCCGACGCCCGCACCGCCGACCTCAAGGTCGAGGACCGTCAAATGGTGGAGATCGCCCGGGCGCTGAGCTTCGGCGCCCGCTTCATCATCCTCGACGAGCCGACCGCCCAGCTCGACAACCGTGAGATCGAGCGGCTCTTCGCCCGCATGCGCGGCCTGCAGGACTCGGGCGTCACCTTCCTGTTCATCTCCCACCATCTGCAGGAGGTGTACGAGGTCTGCCAGACCGTCACCGTGCTGCGCGACGCCCGCTGGATCACCACGGCCCCCGTCGCCGAACTGCCCAGGGCGGCCCTGGTCGAGGCGATGGCGGGCGAGTCCATCGAGGTGATCGCCGAACAGGGCCTGCGGGAAAGGGCCGTCGACGACGCGGCCCCCGTCCTCCTTGACGCACGCGGGCTCACCTCGGAGGCGTACGAGAACGTCGACCTGACCGTCCGGCGCGGCGAGGTCGTCGGCCTCGCCGGCTCCAGCGCCAGCGGCAAGATCGAGCTGGCGGAGGCCTTCGCGGGGCTGCGCACCCCGACCGGCGGTACGGCCGAACTCGACGGCGAACGCCTGAAGTTCGGTTCGGTGCAGGCCGCTCTGGAGGCCGGCGTCGGCTGCGTGCCGCGCGACCGGCACGAACAGGGCCTGGTCGCCGGCATGAGCATCGGCGACAACTCCACCATGACCGTCCTGGACCGGCTCGGCCGCTTCGGCTTCATCGGCACCGACCGCAAACGCGGCTTCGCCGCCGAGCTGATCGACCGCCTCGACATCCACGCCGAGGGCCCCGAGCAGCCGGTCTCCGCCCTGTCCGGCGGCAACGCGCAGAAGGTCGTCATGGCCCGCGCCCTCGCCTCCGACCCCAGGCTGCTGGTCCTCCTCAACCCGACCGCGGGTGTCGACGTGAAGTCGAAGGAGTCACTGCTCGCCCGCGTGGACAGCGCCCGCGAGGACGGCACCGCCGTCCTGGTCGTCTCCGACGAACTCGACGACCTCAGGCGCTGCGACCGTGTCCTCGTCCTCTTCCACGGCCGTGTCGTCGCCGAGCACCCGGCGGGCTGGCGCGACCACGAGCTGATCGCCTCCATCGAAGGAGTTGACCATGGCTGACACCAAGGCGGCCGAGCCGCTCGCGCCGCTGAGCGCCCCCGTCGCGCGGTCGGCCAAGACGGTACTGCTGCGCCGGGCCCGCGAACTGGCCCTCGTCCCCGCCCTGTTGCTGCTGATGGTGCTGGGCGCGGTCGTCAACGACGCGTTCCTCACCGAGCGGAACCTGATCTCCATCCTGGGCGCCTCGGCCGCCCTCGCGATGGTCGTGCTCGCCGAGTCCCTCGTCCTGATCACCGGCAAGTTCGACCTCTCCCTGGAATCGGTGGTCGGCATCGCGCCCGCCGTCGGCGCCCTGCTCGTGCTGCCGTCCGCGGCCTCCGGCTGGGGCACCGAACTCCCCGCCGGGCTCGCCCTGCTGGCGATCCTCGTGGTCGGCGCGGCCGTCGGCGCCTTCAACGGCGTCCTGGTCGTCAAGTTCAAGCTGAACGCGTTCATCGTGACGCTCGCGATGCTGATCGTGCTGCGTGGACTGCTGGTCGGCGCCACCAAGGGCAAGACCCTGTTCGGCATGCCCGACAGCTTCTACACCCTGGCCACCAGCACCTTCCTGAACGTGCCGCTGTCGGTGTGGCTCGCGGCCGTCGCCTTCGCCGTCGCCGGGCTCGTGCTGAAGTACCACCGCGTCGGACGCGCCCTGTACGCCATCGGCGGCAACGCGGACGCGGCCCGCGCGGCCGGTATCCGCGTCGACCGGGTGATGCTCGGCGTGTACGTGGTCGCGGGTGTCCTCGCCTCGGTCGGCGGGATCATGCAGACGGGTTACGTGGGCGCGATCAGCGCCAACCAGGGCCAGAACATGATCTTCACCGTGTTCGCGGCGGCGGTCATCGGCGGCATCAGCCTCGACGGCGGCAAGGGCACCATGTTCGGCGCGCTGACCGGCGTACTCCTGCTGGGCGTGGTGCAGAACCTGCTCACCCTCGCCCAGGTGCCGTCCTTCTGGATCCAGGCCATCTACGGCGGAATCATCCTGGTCGCCCTCATGATCGCCCGTGTGACGACGGGCCGCGCCCAGGACTGACCCGCCCTGACCCCGCCACCGACCGAAAGGCACTCCGTGTCCCCGACGCCCGTCCGCATCACCGCGGTCGACACCTACGACATCCGGTTCCCGACCTCGCGCGAGCTCGACGGCTCCGACGCGATGAACCCGGACCCCGACTACTCGGCCGCCTACGTCGTGCTGCGCACCGACGACGAGGACGGTCCGCAGGGGCACGGCTTCACCTTCACCATCGGGCGGGGCAACGATGTCCAGGTCGCCGCGATCCACGCGCTGCGCCACCACGTGGTCGGACGGTCCGTCGACGAACTGTGCGCCGACCCGGGCCAGGTCTACCGCGACCTGATCGGGGACAGCCAACTGCGCTGGCTGGGGCCCGAGAAGGGCGTGATGCACATGGCGATCGGCGCGGTCACCAACGCCGTGTGGGACCTCGCCGCCAAGCGCGCCGAAAAACCCCTGTGGCGGCTGCTCGCCGAGGCCGACCCCGAGTGGCTGGTCGGACAGATCGACTTCCGGTACCTCACCGACGCCCTCACCCCCGTGGAGGCGCTGGAGATCCTGCGCCGGGGCAGGCCGGGCGCCGAGGAACGCACCGCCCGGCTGCTGGAGCGCGGCTACCCCGGCTACACCACCTCCGCCGGCTGGCTCGGCTACAGCGACGAGAAGCTCACCCGGCTCGCCGCCCAGGCCGTCGCCGACGGCTTCACCCAGATCAAGCTGAAGGTCGGCGCCGACCTCGAGGACGACATCCGCCGCTGCCGGGTCGCCCGCTCGGTCGTCGGACCGGACATCCGCATGGCCATCGACGCCAACCAGCGCTGGGACGTGGCGGAGGCGATCCGCTGGACCAAGGCGCTGGCCGAGTTCGACCCGTACTGGATCGAGGAGCCCACCAGCCCCGACGACGTCCTCGGCCACGCCGCGATCCGCGAGGCCGTCGCCCCGGTCAAGGTGGCCACCGGCGAGCACGTGCAGAACCGGATCGTCTTCAAGCAGCTGCTGCAGGCCGGCGCCCTCGACGTCGTCCAGATCGACGCGGCCCGCGTCGGCGGCGTCAACGAGAACCTCGCCATCCTGCTGCTCGCCGCCAAGTTCGGCGTCCCGGTCTGCCCGCACGCCGGCGGCGTCGGCCTGTGCGAACTCGTCCAGCACCTGTCGATGTTCGACTACGTGGCGGTCACCGGCACCACCGAGAACCGGGTCATCGAGTACGTCGACCATCTGCACGACCACTTCCTCGACCCGGTGGTGATCCGCGAGGGCCACTACCAGGCACCCGCCGCGCCCGGATTCTCGGCCGCCATGCGTCCCGAGTCGATCGCGCGGTACACCTTCCCCGACGGCGACTTCTGGGTCGCCGACCTCGACGAGAAGAAGGGACAGGCGGCATGACCGACTTCGAGGGGCTGAAGGCCCTGGTCACCGGTGGAGCCTCCGGCATCGGACGGGCCACGGCCGAACTTCTCGCCTCCCGCGGCGCCCAGGTCGCCGTCCTCGACCTCGACCCGGCCCCGGTGGAGAAGCCGCTGCTCGGCTTCCGGGCGGACGTCACCGACGACACCTCCGTACGCGAGGCGGTGGCCGCCGCGGTCGCCGAGCTCGGCGGTCTCGACGTGGTGGTCAACAACGCGGGCATCGGCGCCCAGGGCACCGTCGAGGACAACGACGACGCCGAGTGGCACCGGGTCCTGGACGTCAACGTGGTCGGCATGGTGCGCGTGACCCGCGCCGCGCTGCCGCATCTGCGCGCATCGCGGCACGCTGCGATCGTCAACACCTGCTCCATCGCCGCCACCGCCGGCCTCCCGCAACGCGCGCTCTACAGCGCGACCAAGGGCGCCGTGTACTCGCTGACCCTCGCCATGGCCGCCGACCACGTCCGCGAGGGCATCCGCGTCAACTGCGTCAACCCTGGTACGGCCGACACCCCCTGGGTCGGCCGCCTGCTGGACAAGGCCTCCGACCCGGCCGCCGAACGCGCCGCCCTGGAGGCCCGCCAGCCCACCGGCCGCCTGGTCTCCGCCGCCGAGGTCGCAGGCGCCATCGCCTACTTGGCCAGCCCCCTCTCCGGCGCCACCACCGGCACCTCCCTGGCCGTCGACGGCGGCATGCAGGGACTGCGCCTGAGGCCGGTGGGCCAGTGAGCATGCCCCATGGACTCGGTCTCGGAACGGCCGGCATCGCAGGCCTCTACACCGAGGTCACCGACGAACAGGCGTACGAGGGCGTCTCCGCCGCCTGGCAGCGCGGCATCCGCTACTACGACACCGCACCCCACTACGGGCTCGGCGTGTCCGAACGCCGCCTCGGCGCGGTCCTGCGCGAGCACCCGCGTGAGCAGTACACGCTCTCCACCAAGGTCGGCCGCCGCCTGGAGCCCTCGTCCGACGGCGGGGACGACCTCGCGCACGGCTTCGCCGTCCCCGCCACCCACCGACGGGTGTGGGACTTCACCGCGGACGGCATCCGCCGTACCTTGGACGCCAGCCTGGAACGGCTCGGCGTCGACCGCGTCGACATCGTCTACCTGCACGACCCGGACGACCACGCCGAACAGGCCTTCCGGGAGGCCTGTCCCGCGCTGGAGAAGCTCCGCTCGGAAGGCGTGGTCGGCGCGATCGGCGCGGGGATGAACCAGGCCGAGATGCTCACCCGTTTCGTCCGCGAGACGGACGTCGACGTGGTGCTGTGCGCCGGCCGCTACACCCTGCTCGACCAGAGCGCGCTCACGGAACTCCTCCCCGCGGCCGTCGCCCGAGGCGTCTCGGTGGTGATCGGGGGAGCCTTCAACTCGGGCCTGCTGGCGGATCCGAAGCCGGGGGCGACCTACGACTACGCGGCGGTGCCACCCGAGTTGCTGGACCGGGCCCTGCGCATGCAGGCGGTCGCCGAGCGGCACGGCATCAGCCTGCGGGCCGCCGCCCTCGCCTTCTGCGCGGCGCACCCGGCCGTCACGAGCGTGCTGGTGGGAGCCCGTTCGGCGGCCGAGGTGCACGACTGCGCCGACCAGTTCGCGACGCCGGTGCCCGCCGCCTTCTGGCAGGAGCTGCGCGAGAGCGGACTGCTGCCCGCCCATGCCCCCGTACCCGCCGAGGACCCGTCATGAGAGTCGCCCTGCACACCAAGGTCCGCGCGGACCGCGTCGCCGAGTACGAGGCCGCCCACCGCGAGGTCCCGAGGGAGCTCACGGACGCCATCCGCGCGGCCGGCGCCACCTCCTGGACGATCTGGCGCAGCGGCACCGACCTCTTCCACGTCCTGGAGTGCGAGGACTACAGCCGCCTCCTCGCCGAGCTGGAGAAGCTCCCGGTCAACATCACCTGGCAGGCCCGGATGGCGGAGCTGCTGGACGTGGTGCACGACTACTCCGCCGAGGGCGCGGAGGCGGGGCTGCCCGTCGTCTGGGAGCTGCCATGACGGTGGACGCCCACCACCACGTCTGGGACCTGGCGGTCCGCGACCAGGACTGGATCCCCGAAGGCAGCCCGCTGCGGCGGACGTTCACGGTCGCCGACCTCGAACCCGAGGCGCGGGCCGCCGGGATCGACCGCACGGTCCTGGTCCAGACGGTCACCGTGCCGCAGGAGACCCCTGAGTTCCTGGAGCTGGCCGCCGCGCACGACCTCATCGCCGGTGTGGTCGGCTGGACCGACCTCACCCGTCCCGACATCGCCGACGAACTGGCCCGGCTGCGCGAGCTCCCCGGCGGCGCGTACCTCAAGGGCATCCGCCACCAGGTCCAGGGCGAGCCGGACCCCGAATGGCTGCTGCGCCCGGACGTACGCCGGGGCCTCGCGGCCGTGGCCGCGGCGGGCCTGGTCTACGACCTGGTCGTCCTGCCCCACCAGCTCCCGTCCTGCGCCAAGGCGGCCGCGGACCTCCCCGAACTCACCTTCGTCCTCGACCACTTGGGCAAGCCCCCGATCGCCTCGGGTGCCCTGACTCCCTGGTCCACCGACCTGCACGCCCTCGCCGCCCGGCCCAACACCGTCGCCAAACTCTCCGGCCTCGTCACGGAGGCGAACCCCGCCGGCTGGACCACCGACGACCTGCGCCCGTACGCCGAGACGGCCCTGGAGGCCTTCGGCCCGGACCGCCTGATGTTCGGCTCGGACTGGCCGGTGTGCACGGAGCGAGCGACCTACGGGCAGGTCATCGACGCAGCCCGCCGGCTGACGTCCCCCACCGAACACACCCAGCTCTTCGAGACCACGGCCGCCCGCGTCTACGGCCTCTAGAGCACCGCTACGACCGCTGCGCCACCCCCGACAGCCGCGTGGGCGGCAGGTACTCCCGTACGTAGGTCCGCTCCCAGCACGCCCCCGTCTCCCGCAGCTCCCGCCAACTCGTGTACCGGTAGCGGAAGAGGCGGGCGCGGATGTAGCGGGGCGGGGCGTCGGGCGGGAACGGGGAGCGGCGCAGGAGGCGCAGGGTGTCGCGGTCGTTCTCCAGGAGCCGTTCCACCAGGGCGCCGAACCAGGCGCCGGCGTACCCGGGCGACAGCGCGGCGAACCACATCAGCCAGTCCAGGCGGAGATGGTAGGGCGCGAACTGGCGGGGCCAGTGCCGTGGATCGCCCGGCTTGCCCTTGAACTCGTACTCCCGCCAGTCCGAGTCCTCCCTCGGTACGTCGTCGTCGGTGCCCTCGATCACCACCTCGTACCGGATCCGGCTGACGCTCCCGAACGCCCCGTAGGTGTTGACCAGATGGAGCGGGTCGAAGGACCGGTTCATGATCTGGCGGCGGGAGATCATGTTGCGGACGGGCTGGTAGCTCAGCCCCGCGAGGAGGACGGCGACGGCCAGTACCAGGACCTCGTACCAGAGCGGGGCGGCCGGGACCGTGGACGGCGCGTCCTCGGGGAGCCGCAACGCGGAGGTGGCCAGGACGATGGTGATCCAGTTCAGCCAGGAGAAATTGCCCGACAGGACCAGCCACAGCTGGGTGACGATCATCAGGGACGCGGCGGCCGTGGCGATCGGCTGGGGTGTGAACAGCAGGATGGGCACCACGAGTTGGGTGACATGGTTCGCGGCCACCTCCACCCGGTGCGCGGGCCTCGGCAGATGGTGGAAGAACCAGCTCAGCGGGCCCGGCATCGGCTGGGTCTCGTGGTGGTGGTCCAGGCACGTCAGCTTCCGCCAGCACGCGTCACCGCGCATCTTGATCAGCCCCGCGCCGAACTCGACACGGAAGAGGATCCAGCGCAGGAGGAACAGGACGACGACCGGCGGGGCCACCTCGTCGTTGCCGAGGAAGACCGCCAGGAACCCCACCTCCAGCAGCAGGGACTCCCAGCCGAACGCGTACCAGGTCTGACCGACGTTGACGATCGACAGATACAGGGCCCAGGGGATCAGCCACAGAAGCATCCCGGCCCAGAGCGGGACGTACGAGTCCAGCCCGGCGAGCAGTGCCGCCGAGACCGTGCAGCCCGTCCAGGCGCAGACCGCGAAGAAGCGGTCCGAGTAGTGGAGTTGGAAGACGCTCGGGGCCTGCCGGAAACGCACCCGCTGCACGAACCGGGGGACCGGCAGCATGCCGCGCTCGCCCATCAGCGCGCGGAACTGCAGGGCCGCCGTCAGGAACGCCACCAGGTACACGCCGGCCAGGGCCCGCTGGAAGACCAGCCGGCTCATCCAGTACTCGGGTGCGGTGAACCAGTCCACTTGCCGTGCGCTCCTCATCTCATTGTCGCGCCGAACCGTACGTCACTCTCCGTGTAACCCTCCTCCGCTTGCGTAACCCAAGCGAGTGAAGCAGACAATAGTGACGAATTGCCTGCTCTGAGGCTGGAGGACGAGGTGCGGACAGTCACCGGAACGCTCGCCACCGCCTGCGCACTCTCGGCGGCGGTCATCGCCGTCGGCTGCGCCGGCAGCGGCGGGACGGAGACCAGGTCGAGCGGTGAGGTCGTTCTGCTGCCGGCAGCGGACCGGGGACCGGATCCGTTCACCCCGTCCACGGCCACCACGACGCCCACCCCGTCCGCCGTCGTCCGTGCGGTGCGGGCGGTGGGCGCCCCGAGCGCGCGGGCCCTCTCGGGCAGCACCCCCGGGCTGTACGCCGGGGCCGCGCGGGTCGGCAGCTGCGATGTGAACCGGCAGATCGCCTACCTGACCTCCGACCCGGCCAGAACCCGCGCCTTCGTCCGGGCCGAAGCCGTCACCGAAGCGACCGTCCCCGACTTCCTGCACGGCCTCGCGCCGGTCCTGCTGCGCGCCGACACCCGGGTCACCGACCACGGCTTCCGCCACGGCCGGACGACGGACTTCCAGTCCGTGCTCCAGGCCGGCACCGCCGTCCTCGTCGACGACCGGGGTGTACCGCGCGTGCGGTGCGCCGGCGGAAACCCTCTTACTCCGGCCGTCGCCGAACGGGGCCGCTTCGGCACCAAGGGCCGCTCCTGGTCCGGCTTCCGGCCCGGCCAGGTGATCGTGGTGACCCCGGCACCCCAGGTGATCACCGCCGTCACGATCATCGACGTCGTCCACGGTGGCTGGATCGAACGCCCCATCAGCCATGACGTGGACCACGACCACGTCATACCGCCACCGGCCGGGGAGACCCCGGCGACGATGCCGACACCGCCGGCCAGCCCTGAGGCCAGCGAACCCGGCGCCACCGCTGCCACGCCGGCCGACGTCCCGACGGCGACGGTCACCCCGTCGCCGACGCCCGGCCTGACGACCACCGTGTTCGACAGTCCCACGGACGTCTTCGACGGCTGAGCGGTCCTCCGCGACCACGGGACGGGCACTCGACGCAACTTTCCGCTGCCTCCCGGTCGAAGAATCAGCCAAATCCTGGCAAGGTGGCTCCATGGTTGATCGGGGAGCGAGCGCCCTGTCACTCCCGGACGACTGGCCCGCCCATCCGGACCCGATCCTGGCGCTCAACCAGATGGGCAGTTTCGACTGGGACCTGGACAGTGGCCTGTTCCACATGGACGCCCAGGCCCACGAGGTCTTCGACCTGCGCCCCGACGAATACGACGGCCGTCCCGAGACCCTCGCCGTCCGGGTCCCGCCGTCCGAGGCCTATCGCCTCGACACCGCCGTCACCCAGGCCATGAAAGACGGCAGCGAGAACTACGGCGCCTACTTCCGCGTCCGCCGCCGCGACGGCAGCCTGCGCTGGACCCACACCCAGGGCTACATCCGGCGCGACGAGACCGGCCGCCCGCGCCGGATCATCGGCATCGTCCGGGACGCCACCCAGGAGCTGATCGAGAGCGCGTCCCGGCAGGAGCAGGCCGCCCTGGACGAGGCCCGGCGCCGGCAGACCAACGTCGTCCAGCTCACCACGGCCGCCCTCGCCCACGCCCGCACCGTCCAGGACGTCATCGACGTCCTCAAGGACACCCACGGACTGACCCACCTCGGCGCGACCAGCCTGGTCATGGGCCTGGTCGAGGCCGGCCGGATCCGGCTGATCGCCGAGGGTCCCGAGGGCAGCTTCGTACCCGGCACCCTCGTCACCGGTATCGACGAGCCCTATCCGATGAGCGAGGTCGTCCGCACCCTCAGTCCCCGCTTCATCGAGTCGCCCGAGGAGTTCGCCAAGGGCTTCCCCGTCCTGTGGCCGCACATCACCGACCTGAACATCACCTCGGCGGCCTATCTGCCGCTGATCGTCCAGGCCCGCCCCATCGGCGCCATGGGCCTGCTCTACAGCGACCGGCGCGGCTTCTCGCCCGACGAACGCAACGTGCTGGTCGCCCTCGGCAGCAGCATCGCGCAGAGCCTGCAGCGGGCCATGTTCTACGAGCAGGAGAAGGACCTCGCCTCCGGTCTCCAGCAGGCCATGCTGCCGCGCACCATCCCCAGCGTGCGCGGCGCCGACGTCGCCGTGCGCTACCGCGCCGGCGCCGCCGCGGGCTCCCTCGCCCGGGACATCGGCGGCGACTGGTACGACCTGATCCCGCTGCCCGGCGGCCGGGTCGGGGCGGTCATCGGCGACGTCCAGGGCCACGACACCCACGCGGCGGCCGTCATGGGCCAGCTGCGCATCGTGCTGCGCGCCTACGCCGCCGAGGGCCACACCCCGGCGACCGTCATGGCCCGCGCCTCCGTCTTCCTGCACGAACTCGACACCGACCGCTTCGCGACCTGCCTGTACGCCGAGGCCGACCTGTCCACCGGGGTGGTGCAGGTGGTGCGGGCCGGGCACATCGACCCGCTGATCCGGGAGGCCGACGGCGTCTGCCGCCGCATCCCCGTCGAGGGAGGGCTCCCGCTCGGCCTGTCCGCCGAGTTCCGCAGCCTCGACTACCCCGTCGGCACCCTCGAACTCGATCCCGGCAACACCCTCGTGCTATGCACCGACGGCCTGGTCGAACAGCCCGGCGCCGACCTCGACGACGGCATGCGGACCCTGACCGCCCTGATCGCCACCGGCCCCGACGACGTCCGCGATCTCGCCGACCGCCTCATCGACATCGCCGAGGCCCGCGGGGGCGACGACGACGTGGCCCTGCTCCTGCTGCGCCGCCGCCGACTGGACACCCAGCAGTCCGGCGGCCGGCTCCAGCAGCACGTGGCACCCGGTGACCCCGAGGCCCTCACCCAGGCCCGGCACATGATCAGGGCCGCGGTCCGCGCCTGGGGCGCCGAGGACCGCGCGGACGAGGTAGAACTGGTCGCCGACGAACTGGTCACCAACGCGCTCATGCACACCGAGGGCGCGGCGATCGTCACCCTCAGGGTCCTCACCGGCGGCGACCGGCGGCTGCGCGTCGAGGTGGAGGACTCCTCCAGCGCCCTGCCACGGCGCCGGGAGGCGGGCGAGTCGGGGGTATCAGGGCGCGGGCTGATGCTGGTCGACCTGCTCACGGACGCGTGGGGGGTGGAGGCACGCGGCGGCGGCAAGTGCGTGTGGTGCGAGTTCGTCGTGCCGGGACGGGACTGAACCCGCGTGGCGTTGTCGGTGCCGGGTGGCACTCTGGACGTATGCCGGAACTCCCCGAGGTGGAAGCGCTCAAGGACTTCCTGACCGAGCACCTGGTCGGGCACGAGATCGTGCGTGTGCTGCCCGTCGCGATCAGTGTCCTGAAGACGTACGACCCGCCGCCGACCGCCGTCGAGGGCCACGAGGTCACCGCCGTGCGCCGGTACGGCAAGTTCCTCGACCTCGTCACCGACTCGGGCCCGCATCTCGTCACCCATCTGGCCCGCGCGGGCTGGCTGCAGTGGAAGGACAGGCTCCCCGACGGCCCGCCCCGCCCCGGCAAGGGCCCCCTCGCCCTGCGCGTCGCCCTGGAGACCGGCGAGGGCTTCGACCTCACGGAGGCCGGCACCCAGAAACGCCTCGCGGTGTACGTCGTCCAGGACCCCCAGCAGATCCCGGGCCTCGCCCGTCTCGGCCCCGACCCGCTCGCCGACGACTTCGACGAGCAGACCTTCGCCGGGCTGCTCAAGGACGAGAGACGCCGGCTCAAGGGCGCCCTGCGCGACCAGAGCCTGATCGCCGGGGTGGGCAACGCCTACAGCGACGAGATCCTGCACGCGGCGAAGATGTCGCCCTACAAACTCGCCGCGAGCCTCACACCCGAGGAGACCACCCGCCTGTACGAGGCTCTGCGCACGACTCTGACGGAGGCGGTGGAACGCTCGCGCGGCGTCGCGGCCGGCCGGCTGAAGGCCGAGAAGAAGAGCGGCCTGCGGGTGCACGGCCGCACCGGAGAACCCTGCCCGGTGTGCGGCGACACCATCCGCGAGGTCTCCTTCAGCGACTCCTCCCTCCAGTACTGCCCCACCTGCCAGACCGGGGGGAAACCGCTCGCGGACCGCAGGATGTCACGGCTGCTGAAGTAGCGGAACGTCACGGCCCAAGCGGCGGACGTCATGCCCCGACCCGCACCAGCCCGCTCTCATAGGCGAACACGACGGCCTGCACCCGGTCGCGCAGCCCCAACTTGCCCAGCACACGGCCCAGATGGGTCTTGACCGTGGTCTCGCCCAGGTGGAGCCGCGCGGCGATCTCCCCGTTGCTCAGCCCCCGCGCCACCAGCGCGAGGACGTCCCGCTCGCGCTCGGTCAGCCGCTCCAGCCGGCCCTTCTGCTCGGGCGGGGCCGCGGGCAGCACGAAGCGTTCCACGAGCCGCCGCACCACTGAGGGCGCCATCATCACCTCGCCCCGCAGCACCGCCCGGACGGTCACCAGGATCTCCTCGCCGACCGCGTCCTTGACCAGGAAGCCGCTCGCACCCGCCCGCAGGGCACCGTAGGCGTACTCGTCGACGTCGAAGGTCGTCACGACGAGGATCTTCGGAGCGGCGGGTTGCGCCAGGATGCGCCGGGTCGCCGCCAGGCCGTCGACGCCCGGCATCCGTACGTCCATCAGGACCAGGTCCGGCTCCAGCTCGGCGCTGCGGGCCACCGCCGTGTCCCCGTCCGCGGCCTCGCCGACGACGCTCAGGTCGGGCTGGCTGTCGATCACCATCCGCAGCCCTCTGCGGATCAGCTCCTGGTCGTCGCAGAGCAGGACGCGGTACGGGGGACGGGCGCCGCTCACGGGGACACCGGCCACAGGGTCGCCTCCACGCAGTAGCCGCCGTCGTCCGTCCGGCCGGCGTCGACCGTGCCGCCGTACAGCGCGGCCCGTTCCCGCATGCCGGCCAGTCCACGGCCGGCCGACGGCAGGGCGGGCACCCGGGTGGGGGTGCTGCCCGCGGAGTTGTCGACACGGATGCGGACGCGGCGGCCGGGACCCGGGGTGCCGACGTCGACCCGGACGCGGGCCGTGGCGTCCGGCGAGGCGTGCTTGGCGACGTTGGTCAGTGACTCCTGCACGATCCGGTACGCCTGCGCGGTGAGCCCGGGCGGCAACTCCCGCGGATCCCCGCACAGGTCGAGATCGGCGGCACCGGGAAAGCGGTCGACCAAGGTCCGCAGATCACCGAGATCCGCACGTGGGGCGGGAGATATCTGATGGTATGAGGACCTGTGCGTATCCTGTGCCGTCCTGTCCTCTTCCTCCGGCTCCCGCAGCATGCCCAGCAGCCGGCGCAGTTCGGTGAGGGCGTCCCGGCCGGTCGTGCTGATGGTGCGCAGCGTGCGGTCCACCGCCTCGGGGTCGGTGTGCCGGGCGAGTCTGCCGCCCTCGGCGTTGAGCACCATCACGCTGACGCTGTGCGCCAGCACGTCGTGGATCTCGCGGGCCATCCGGGCCCGTTCCTCGGCCACCACGCGGCGCGCGGACTCGGCGAGGAACGCCCGTCGCTGCCGTACGTACGCACCCCACGTCCACGCCCCCGCCGGCCACAGCAGCACCGTCACCGGCGTCGCCCACGGGTTGGGACCGACCTCGGACGAGTCGGTGAGGGCGAGCCACTGCGGGATCCACAGCAGCACGCAGCCGGCGACGCACACCGCCGTCGCCACCGCTGCGCGGCGCAGTCCCCGCACCGCCAGCACGTACAGAACGGCGGCCACGGCGAGCACCCCGGGCCCCGGCTCCCGCCCCCAGACCGCGGCCAGGTACTGCGTCCAGAAAGCGGCGGTGACGGCCACGGCCACCGCGACGGGCGCCCGACGGCGCCACCACAGCGGCACCACCAGCGCCGCGCTCACCACGATCTGCACCCACACCGGCCGCCAGCCGTCCTGCTCCCGGATCAGCGGAGGCAGCCCCACCAGCGCCATCACCAGCACGTCCGCCAGCCGGGGGTGGCGCCGCAGCCGGCGCGACAGGCCGTCGATCAGTCGAAACACCGGCCCACGGTAGGCCGGGCCGGGCTCCGCGCGCGTCGTCCCGCAGGCTGCATCCGGGTCGTACCGCAGGACTAGGCGGGCGGTCCCGCTGTACGACGCGGGGCCACACCGCGGCTGCCGAGCATGGCCGCCGTGTCGATCACCACTCAGTTCCTCAGGCGCCCTCTCATGACCGGTGCGGTAGCCGCCAGCTCACGGCGGCTGGCGGCGGCCATGACGCGTGACATCGGTCTGGAGAAGGCCCGGCTCGTCGTCGAACTCGGTCCCGGTACGGGCGTGTTCACCGAGGCCGTGCTGCGCCGGATACCGCCTGCGGCCCGGCTGGTCGCCATCGAGCTCAACGCGGACCTCGCGGACCGTCTCGCGGCCACGCACCGCGACGGGCGGCTCGGCGTCGTGCACGGCGCGGCGGCCGACCTGGCGGAGTTCGCGGACGGCCCCGTGGACGCGGTGGTGTCGGGGCTGCCGTGGACCGTCATGCCGGCGCGGACGCGGGAGCACACCCTGGACGCCGTGGCGAAATCCCTCGCGCCGGGCGGCCGTTTCACCACGTTCGCGTACACCCACGCGGCCTGGACCCCACCCGGCCGCGCCCTCGCCACCGCCTTGCGCGACCGCTTCCCGACCGTCGAGCGCACCCGGACCATCTGGCCGAACCTCCCCCCGGCCTTCGTCTACCGCGCGTCCGCTTCGTAGCCTCACCCCGCTCGGTCTGCTCCGGGTACCGGCCGACTGGGACAACCAACCGTGGCGGCCGGGGGAGGAGTTGGCGGTGCGACTGCCGCGCACGGAGCGGGCGCCGTCGCCGTGCGGCTCGGCGAACCCTCGACCTCGGCATCGGCCGGGCGTGGGAACGGGACTGCCAGGGGAGCAGCGGACCTGCGGGCCGGGCGACCCCCGGACGGGTGCTGGTGCGCGCCGGCCGGCCGTCAGTGCGGCTGCAGGGTCACCAGGTGTTCGCCCTGGGCCGTGCGCACGTCGTAGCGAGCGATCTCGCCCATGTGCATCGAGGACGTGCCCCGCATGGTGATCGGGCGGGCGTCGTGGCTGGGGACGGTCCAGCTGGTGAGGATCTGCTCGGAGCCGTCCCGGCCGACGGCGATCAGCCGGCAGGAGCGCGGGCCCGCGCCGTCCTTGATCTCGAGCTTGACGTCGCTGCCCGAGTAGTCGTCGGCCGTCGTCACCCGGGCCCACACCCCCGACTTCGCGTCGGTCGCGGTGACCCGCGTCACTCCGTCGTCGCCGCCCTTGGCCATCATCGCGATGCCGGGGCCGGCCGCGGCGACGGCCACCGAGGCGGCCAGGCCGTACAGGAACCGCCGCCGCGTCGCCTTGTGGCGGGCCACCACCGCGCCCATCAGCCGGTCGAGCAACTGCGGGCCGGGCCGGGTCATCGGGCTCACGAACCGCGGTGTCGCCCGGCGATACAGCATCATCTGCCGGGCGACGGGCCCGAATTCGGTCACGTGTGCAGCGCAGCGCGCGCACTCCATGAGGTGGTCCTCGAAGCGGAAGGCGTCCGCCTCGTCCAGCACGCCGAGCGCGTACGCGGCGACGTCGCGGTGCGTTTCCTGGGACCTCATGCCGAATCCTCGTGCCGTTGGGTGCGGGTGGGGTGACTCCTTGCTCCCAGGTACGCACCAGACCGCAGATTCACTCAAGCCACACAGAGAATCGCAACCAAGGGATTCGTAGCGGCCTGGCCCCCGGATTGGTCCGGATCGGAACGAATCTAAAAAAGATGGATGGCGAGATGGCCGAGGGGCAGACCGAGCTGCCAGGCCTTCGTCCACACCTTCGGTCCCTCGTCCTCACCGACCACACCGGCACCGCCGGGCACCGCGTTCAGGTCCGGCGCGAGCAACTCGGTCTCCTCCAGCCAGCGCCAGGCGGCCTCGGCCAGATCCAGGTCGGGCGCCGGGGCGCCGGACTCCACCGCTTCGGCGTACAGGTCGGCCATGCGTTCGCCCACCCAGTCCTGCCACGGCTGGTCGTACGCGGTCAGCGACAGCCAGGTCTCCAGCTGGGAGACCACCCGGATGCCGGAGAGTTCGCCGTCCGTGTCCGAGAGGAAGATGGTCAGCGCCAGCGCGTCACGCCCGGCCCGGAACTCCATGGACGTCGGCGGCATCAGATCGCCCGTCCTGAGCAGCTCGTCGGCGATGTACTCGGCGTACAACCAGGCCATCGGGACGACCATTTCACCGTCTCCGGCGCCGTCCGTGCTCTCTTGACCTCTGTGCAGCATCCCTTCCTGCCTTCCTCCGGTGCGTGCGCGTCGCCCGGCTCCGGGCCCGGATCCGGACCCCGAGCCCCCCAGTCCGGAACACGGATGAGGACAGCCGATTACTCAACCGGGGTCCTCAGCAAGGCGCTTTACGGAGGTTTGACTGAGCCGTTGGTTTCACCGCAGGTCGGCCGCGTATCCGGGAAGCACCCGGCGCAGGGCGCGCAGCGCGTAGTACGCGCGGGACTTCACGGTACCGGGCGGAATCCCGAGGGCTTCGGCGGCCTCCGCCACACTCGCACCCTGGAAGTACACGAGCACCAGGACTTCACGGTGCTCCGGAGTGAGTGTCTTCACAGCCTCGCGTACGTCGAGGGTCGCGGCGGCCCGCTCGGCGTGGTCGCCGATGACCCGCGCGTTCTCCAGGACCGCGTCCCCGACCTCGGCCGGACGCGCCTGCCGCGCCCGCCGCGCGTCGATGGCGAGCCGCCGTCCGACGGTCAGCAGCCAGGGCCGCACGGACTCGAAGTCCTCGGCTCGCAGGGCCTCGGGGTGCTGCCAGGCGCGGACCAGGGTCTCCTGCACCAGGTCCTCGGCGCGCTGCCGGTCGCCGTCACACAGCCGGAGGAGGAAGGCGAAGAGGGGCCGGCCGTGCTCCCGCTGCACTGCGGCGAGCTCGTGCTCGGCGGTCGTCCCGTTCGTGAGGGTGGTTCCGGCCGTCATGGCCGTATGGCATCGCAGGGTGCCGATGTCGGACAGGGTCCGCACGGGGATCTGCGGCGGACGGTCGATCGCGTCGGCGAACGGTTCGACGAACGGTCCCCGGCGAGCACCGGACGGGCTAATCGGCGTGCCGGAACCGGCTGAGGGGTTGGTCACCTTCGTACCGTTTGTCGGTAAATATGACCACTCTGGGGTGAACTGATGATTGCACGCAGACGACAGGTTGCCCTGGCCCTCATGGCCGTCCTCGCCGGGGGCGCCGCCTGCCAGGCCCAGCACCACCGAGCGGCGGTCCACGCCGGACACCCTGCCCCGCCGGCCGCCCGCGGCTTCACGCTCGTCGCCTCCGGCGACATCCTGCCGCACGGCTCGATCATCGACCGCGCCCGCTTCGACGGCGGTGGCCGCGCGTACGACTTCCGCCCGATGCTCGGCGGGGACGGGCCCGCGGTCGCCCGCGCCGATGTGGCGCTGTGTCACCTGGACACCGTCTTCGGCGCGAACGGCGACTACACCGGCCGGCCCACCCTCAAGGCCCCGCCCGAGCTGGCCCAGGCTCTCGCCGCCACCGGCTACGACGGCTGCTCCACCGCCTCCGACCACACCCTCGACGACGGTGCCCAGGGCGTCCACCACACCCTCGACGTCCTCGAGGCGGCGGGGGTACGGCACGCGGGCTCGGCCCGCACCGAGGCCGAGGCGCACACGGTCACGCTGTTGCGCGCGGGCCCGGCGAAGGTGGCGCACCTCGCCTACACCTACGACACCCACGGCTTCCCCCTGCCGCCGGACGAGCCGTGGGCCGTGGGCCTCCTCGACGAGAACCAGGTCGTCGCCGACGCCCGGGCCGCCCGGCGGGCCGGCGCCGACGTGGTCGTCGTCTCCCTGCACTGGGGCACCGAGTGGCAGGACACGCCCGACGCCCAGCAACTCGCCCTGGCCAGGCGGCTCACCGCCGCCTGCACGGGCGACCGGCCCGACATCGACCTCGTCCTCGGCACCCACGCCCATGTCCCGCAGGCGTACGAGAAGGTCAACGGCACCTGGGTCGTCTACGGCCTGGGCGACCAGATCGCGGGCGAGATGTACGACAGCGACGGCCAACAGGACCCGCGCGGCAACCAGTCCACCATCGGCCGCTTCACCTTCGCCCCGCCGGCCCGGCCGGGCGGCCGCTGGCAGGTGACCCGGGCCGAGTTCGTCCCGCAGATGTTCGACATCGACGCCGGCCGGGTGGTCGACCTCAGCCGGGCCCTGGAACAGGGCGCCGACGTAACGGCGGTGCGCGACCGCATCCGCGACGTCGTGCTGAGCCGGGGCGCGGCGAAGGACGGGCTGGTGATGGGGAAGTGACGGGTACGCGGGTCAACGGACGTCGCAAGGGAAAGCCCCGGCTGGACGGGGGAGGCCAGCCGGGGCCGTGGGGGGTGGATTGCGGAGGGCGGTCGCCTCTCGGCGGGGTGCTCCCTGGGGCTTCAGCCGGACGATCGTCCCCATGGGCTGTAGGTGAGGCCCGGGGACACTGTCCCCTCCGCAGCCACGTAGACATGAACGGCCGGCCGGGCCGGGTTGTTCCGCCGTTGACGCCCGTTGTCGTGTGACGTGGCACACACGGTCCGTCGGCTTACTCGACGTCCACGTGGTCGAAGGTCTTCAGCATCTCCTTCAGCACCCGCACACAGGCCCGGAGTTCCGCCTCGGTGAGGTCGCCGCCGACCTGCCGGTTCAGGGCGTGCTCGCGTTCGAGAATGGTGTCGATCATCCTCTCGCCCGCCTTGGTGATCCGGATCAGCGAGGACCGCTGGTGGGCTGGGTTGGGGGTGACCTCGGCCCATCCCCCGGCCACCGCGTCGTTGACCATGCGCTGCACGAACTGCCGGGTCAGCGCCATGATCCGGCCCATCTGGGGCACCGTCATGGACCCGTAGCGGCGCAGCAGGACGAGCACGGAGCGTACGCCGACCGAGACGCCCTCGACCTGTTCGCCCTGCTCGACCTTGCGCAGGCCGCGGCGGTAGAGCGCGCCGATCAGGTCGAACACCTCGGAGACGCGGTCGCCGAGTTCGTCGGGGGAGAGGGGGACGTCGTCGTTCACCCGGACATCATGCACCGAAGCCATCATGACAATCAGGTTGTCAAAGCTGGGGAGACATGACACCTTGGTTGTCATGACGGTTGCTTCCGAACTGAGCTACTTCGCGTCCGCCGACGGCGATCTCGCCTACCTCGACACCGGATCCGGAGACCTCGTGGTCCTCCTGCACTCCGGCTACGTCGACCACCGCCTCTTCGACGACCAGATCCCGGCCCTCGCCGAGGCGGGGTACCGGGTGATCGCGCCGGACACCCGCGGTCACGGCTGGTCCGCCAACGCGAGCGAGCCCTTCCGCTGGGCCGACGACCTCGCCGGACTGCTCCAGCACCTCGATGCCGGCCCCGCCGCCCTGGTCGGGGTGTCGATGGGCGGCGCCATCGCGGGCGACACCGCGATCGAGTACCCGGAGCTGGTGCGGGGGGTTGTCCTCAGCGGCGCCTCCGTCAGCGACTTCCAGTACACCTACGAACCGACGCAGAAGGTCGTCGCCGCCTCCGCCGAAGCCCTGAACGCGGGTGACGTCGAGGGCTGGCTGAAGGTGTTCCTCGGGTCCGTCGCCGGCCCGTTCCGCACGACCGCCGAGATCGACCCGCGCATTCTGGACCGCCTGCGCGAGATGGCCCTGCACACCATCGCCAAGCACACCCCCGGCGAGGCGAACCGGCACGTGCCCATGGCCGACACCTGGCCCCGGGTGCCGAAGATCGACGTCCCGGTGCTCACCGTCAACGGTGCGCTCGACTCGCCCGACCTGATCGCCGATGCGGAACGGTTCGCCCGTACGGCCCGGAGCGGGCGCTCCGTGCTGGTCGAGGGCGTCTCGCACTTCCCGAACCTGGAGCGGCCCAAGGAGTTCAACGGTCTCCTCCTCGACTTCCTCCGCGGCCTCTGAGTCCCGCTGACGCCCCGCCGGCACCGAGTGCATGTAGGAGTAGCGAAGTGGACGACTAGGACCGCGGGACCGGCCGTACCGTTGGCCACGGTTCCGGACACAGTGCTGCGTTATCTGGGGGACGTCCCCCAGACCCGCGGCGCCCCCGCCGATGATGCCGCCTACGCCGATCGCGGGGAGCTGGCACAGCCCCACGGACCGGTCGAGCCGGGTTCCCTCGCCCCCTCCGTCTCCTCGATGCACTCGATGGGTTTGCGGCGGAGAATTCCTTCGCCTCGCCGGGGCCTGGCCATGAGTCTTGCATCTTCGCCTTGGGCAACGTATGACGGCGGATCATGACGACCCGGACCGGCCCGCCACGGAAGACGCCGCGCAGCTAGGTGGCCCGGCCATGTGAACTGAACCGCTGTTCAGCAAGGCGGGGTCGGCAGTAGTTTGGCGCGCAACCACTCGCATCGCTCTGGGAGTTCCTCGCATGAGCAGCGACAAATCGGCCCCGGCACCCCTGCGGACCTTCTCGTCACCCCACCCCGTCACCGGCACCGATGCCGACCGGGAACTCGGCCGGGCCCTCGTCAGGGCCTGGCAGACCGACGGCATCTTCCAGATCCGGGCGACCACCGCCCAACAGGCGGCCACGGAGCGGGCGTTGGCAGCCTCCCGCGCCTTCTGCGCCCGGCCCCTGCGGGAGAAGACCACGTATGTCTCCGACCTCACCTACAGCGGCTATGTCGCCTCCGGCGAGGAGGAGACCGCGGGGGAGAAGGACGGCTCGGAGATCTTCACCGTCTGCCCCGACATCCCCGCCGACGACCCCCGCGTCATCGAACGCTGGCCCTGCCATGGCCCCACGCCCTGGCCGTCAGCCGCCTACGCCGACGCCATGAAACGGTACATGGCCCTCGTCGGCGAGCTCGGCCACCGTCTGCTCCGCCTCACCGCGCTGGGCCTGGGCCTCGCCGACCCGGACCACTTCACCCGCCTCACCGCCGACGGCTGGCACCACATGCGGGTGCTGCGCTTCCCGCCCGCCACCGCCGCCTCCGCGCGCGGGATCGGCTCCCACACCGACTACGGCCTGCTCGTCATCGCCGCCCAGGACGACGTCGGCGGCCTTTACGTGCGCCCGCCCGTCCCCGGCGAGGAACGCGGCCGCAACTGGCTGCCCGGCGAGTCCATGGCCGGCCGCTACGAACACGACGAACCGTGGACCTACGTCACCCCGGTCCCGGCCGTGTTCACCGTCTTCCCCGGCGACATCATGCAGTTCATGACCGACGGCGCCCTGCTGTCCACCCCGCACAAGGTGCGCCTCGCCGACCGCGAGCGCTACACCCTCGCCTACTTCCACGAGCCGGCCTTCAACGCGGTCGCCCGCCCCCCCGGAGCCGGCGGCCCCCACCGACCACATCCACTACGGCACCCACTTCACCTTCATGTTCCGCCGCTGCTACCCCGACCGCATCACCACGACCCGCATGGACGCCGACTCGGCCCTGAAGACCCTCACCCGCCTCCACGAGGAGGCCCTGCACCCGGCCTGACCGCCCCCGGCCCCCCGGTGCACTCCGCTTGGGCGGCGAGTTTCGACGTCGTCCTGTTGTTCGCGGTGCTGACCTGCGTCCCCGACGGGGAGGCGGACATGGACCTGGTGGACGAGCACCGTATCGACGTCGGCACGATGAACGGCCACCGGTCGCGGGCCGTGCAGTTGCTCTGCCGTAGGCGCTGAGCGCTGAGCCCTACGGCACCACCGTCACCGGCCAGCGCCCCGCCTTCACCAGGCGGACCGCCACCGAGCCGACGATCCGGTGGCCCGCCTGTTCCGAGGCGCCCACCACCACCGCGTCCGCCTTCAGTTCGTCGGCGGCCTTGACCAGACCGCTGTAGGGGTCGCCGCGGAAGGTGTGGAACTCCCAGCGCACGTCGAATATCCCCTTCAGCCGCTCGGTCCCCTCCCGGATCTGCGTCTTGAGGTCCTCGGCGATCTCGTCCGTCGTCTCGGCCACCGGCGCCCCCATCGCCGCGCCCGCCGCCATCACCGGCTGGACGTAGACGACGGCGAGAAGCGCGTGCTGGCGCCGGGCCAGGCCGGCGGCGTAGGCCGCGGCGCGCAGGGAGGAGTCGGAGCCGTCCACTCCGACCACGATGACCTTCGGCCCGTCCGTGCCCCGCTCGAACTCGTGAGAGTGCTGTTCCGTCACGGGCGCGAGGCTATCGGAAACCGCAGGTCCCACCATCCCGCGGGCCCCTTCGACGGGCGCCCCGGCCGGGCTCTTCCTAGAGTCGGAACCATGAGTGCCACAGCGCAGGCATCCCCGCCCCAGAGCGGCGCGGGCCGGATGCGCCCGCCCGGCACCGGACGGCTGGGCCGGGTACCCGAGGGTTTCGCGACCTTCTTCGGCGCCCTCGGCCTGCTCTGCGCCCTGCTGGCCGTGATCCCGCCGCTGCGCGCCCTGCTCCGCCCGGTCGTCCGCTTCCTCGACCTGCTGATCGTCCCCATCAGCGCCAACCTGGCGTACGCCGTCTTCCTCTTCCTCCTGGCCGGCGCTACCGCGGCCCGCAAGAAGATCGCCTGGTGGCTGGTCGTCGTCTATCTCGGCCTGGTGGTCCTGACCGACGTCCTGGGCGTGTCCGTCGGCCTGTACGCCGCCTCCGTCCCGTCCCTCGTCGTGTGCGGCCTGCTGCTCGGCCTGCTGATCGTCGCGCGGGGGGAGTTCTACGCCGCCTCCCGCCGCGCCGCCGTCCGCCGCGCCGTCGGCGTCCTGCTCGTCGGCCTGGCCCTCGGCATCCTCGCCGGCTGGGGCCTGGTCGAGCTGTTCCCCGGCACCCTGCCCGAGGGCCAGCGCCTGGCCTGGGCCGCCAACCGGGTGTGCGGCGGCCTCGTCTCGGCCCAGTCCTTCGACGGCCGCCCGCCCCGCGCCCTGTTCTTCCTGCTCGGCCTCTTCGGCGCCCTCGCCCTGCTCAACGCCGCCGCCACCCTCTTCCGCTCCCAGCGCATGGAGTCCGCCCTGCACGGCGACGAGGAGCCCCGCATCCGCGCCCTCCTCAAGGCCTACGGCGAGCAGGACTCCCTCGGCTACTTCGCCACCCGCCGCGACAAGGCCGTCGTCTTCTCGCCCAGCGGGAAGGCCGCCGTCACCTACCGTGTCGAGGCCGGCGTCTGCCTGGCCAGCGGAGATCCCGTCGGCGACCGGGAGGCCTGGCCGCACGCCATCGCCGCCTGGCTGGACGTGGCCCGCCTGCACGCCTGGGTGCCCGCCGCCATGGGCGCCTCCGAGGACGGCGCCAAGGCCTACGCCCGCGCCGGACTCGGCGCCCTCCAACTCGGCGACGAGGCCATCCTCAACGTGGCCGACTTCGATCTGGACGGCCGCGACATGCGGGTCACCCGGCAGGCCGTGCACCGCGTCCGCCGTACCGGCGCCACCACCCGGGTCCGCCGCCACGCCACCCTCACCGACGAGGAGATGGAGGAGGTCGTCGACAAGGCCGACGCCTGGCGCGACACCGAGACCGAACGCGGCTTCTCCATGGCCCTCGACCGGCTCGGCGACCCCGCCGACGGAGACTGCCTCCTGGTGGAGGCCATCGGCGCGGACGGCCGTCTGCTCGCGCTGCTCTCCTTCGTGCCCTGGGGCCGGGACGGCATCTCCCTCGACCTGATGCGCCGTGACCGCAGCGCCCCGAACGGCGTCATGGAGTTCATGGTCGCCGAGCTGTGCGCCGCCGCCCCCAAGTTGGGGGTGCGCAGGATCTCCCTCAACTTCGCCGTCTTCCGCTCGGCCTTCGAGGAGGGCGCCCGCATCGGCGCCGGCCCGGTCCTGCGGCTGTGGCGGCGCCTGCTGCTGTTCTTCTCCAAGTGGTGGCAACTGGAGGCGCTCTACCGCTCCAACGCCAAGTACCAGCCCGAGTGGTATCCCCGCTTCATCTGTTACGGCGACACGGGCGCCCTCGCCCGCATCGGCCTGGCCTCCGGGATCGCCGAAGGTTTCGTTTCCGTACCGTCCCTGCGCAAACTCTGGGGAAAAGGGCACTCGAAGGGCGCGTCCAGGCCCGCCACCACGGAGGGCCTGCCGTCGCTGTCGGCGCTCGGCCTCGCCGGAGGGGACGAGGCCGGGCCCGACGACCTCCTGGCCGGCCTGCCCGAACAGGTCCGCGTCCGCCACCACAAGCTCGAGAGGCTGTCCGCCGACGGCACCGACGCCTACCCGGTCGGCATCCCGCCGCGCACCCACACCCTCGCCGAGGTCCGGCCCGGCGACGACGTCACCGTCGCCGGCCGGATCATGCTCGTCCGGGACTTCGGCGGCATCGTCTTCGCCGTGCTCCGCGACTGGTCCGGCGATCACCAACTCGCCCTCACCCGCGAGCGGTCCGGCCCCGCTCTCGACCGCTTCACCGCCGACACCGACATCGGCGACCACATCAGCGCCACCGGGCACGCGGGCACCAGCGACAAGGGCGAACCGACCGTCTTCGTCACCGACTGGCAGCTGATCGGCAAGTGCCTGCGCCCGCTGCCCGACAAACGCCGGGGGCTGGCCGACCCGGAGGCCAAGGTCCGGATGCGCTATCTCGACCTGGTCTCCAGCACCGAGGCCCGCGAGGTGATCCGGGCCCGCTCCACCGCCGTACAGGCCCTGAGGCAGGGGCTGTTGGGCCGCGGCTACCTCGAAATCGAGACCCCGATGCTCCAGCAGATCCACGGCGGTGCCAACGCCCGTCCGTTCACCACCCACATCAACGCCTACGACCTCGACCTCTATCTGCGCATCGCCCCCGAGCTGTACCTGAAGCGGCTGTGCGTCGGCGGTCTGGAGAAGGTCTTCGAGATGGGCCGCACCTTCCGCAACGAGGGCGTCTCCTACAAGCACAACCCCGAGTTCACGATGCTCGAGGCCTATCAGGCGTTCGCCGACTACGACGTGATGCTCGACCTCGCCCGCGAGCTCATCCAGGGCGCGGCCACCGCCGCCTTCGGCTCACCGATCGCCCGCAAGGACGGCAAGGAGTACGACATCTCGGGCGCGTGGCCGGTCAAGACCGTCTACGGGGCGATCTCGGAGGCACTGGGGGAGGAGATCGACGCGGACACGGAACTGGAGCGGCTGCGGGGGCTGTGCGACCGGGCGGGTGTGCCGTACACCGCCGACGACGGCAGGGGCGACGTGGTCCTCGAAATGTACGAACGCCTGGTGGAGGAGAAGACCCAACTCCCCACCTTCTACAAGGACTTCCCGACGGACGTCTCCCCGCTCACCCGCCAGCACCGCACCGACCCACGCCTCGCCGAACGCTGGGACCTGGTCGCCTTCGGCACCGAACTGGGCACGGCCTACTCCGAGTTGACCGACCCGGTGGAGCAGCGCCGCCGCCTGACCGCCCAGTCCCTGCTGGCCGCCGGAGGCGACCCCGAGGCGATGGAACTGGACGAGGACTTCCTCGACGCCCTCGAATACGCGATGCCGCCCACCGGGGGGCTGGGCATAGGCGTGGACCGCCTGATCATGTTCCTGACGGGGCTGACGATCCGGGAAACCCTGCCCTTCCCCTTGGTCCGCCGCCGCTGACCCCTCGCACGGCTTGGGCCGAGCGGGTGGTTTCCCGGGGCCGGACCGGTGTTGCTGGGGGGCGTCGGTGCGGTGCCGGGCGAGTGATGACACATGAAGAAGGATCAGTTCCTCACGCGGCGCCGGGCGTTGCTCGCCGGGGTCACCGCTCTGGGCGCGGCCGGCACCGCCGCCGCGGTCGCGCTGGGCGGGGGAGAGGGGCCGGCCCTCAGGGCCGCCGCTCCCGCCGCCGGCCCGCAGGCACGCGCCGTGCTCAAGCCCTCCGCCTACCGTCTGCAGCCCCTGACCGGCTACGGGCCCCCACAGGCCGCGCACGCCCCGCTCCCGGTCCGGCACGAGCCGTTCCTGCGCATGTCCGGCCGCGGTCGCACCATGCTGCTGACCTTCGACGACGGACCCGACCCCCGCTACACCCCGCACATCCTCGACACCCTCGCCGAGTACGAGGTCCACGCGACGTTCTTCGTCTGCGGTGAGCAGGCCGACTGGAACCGCGACCTGCTGGCCCGGATGGCCGACGAGGGGCACGTCGTCGGCAACCACACCTGGTCCCACCCCCTGCTGACCACGCTCACCCGCGCCCAGATCCGCAGCGAGATGAAGCGCACCAGTGACGTCATCGAGGACGCCTACGGCGAGAAGCCCCGGTGGTTCCGCGCCCCCTACGGCGCCTGGAACCGGGCCGCCTTCCAACTGGGCGCCGACCTGGGCATGGAACCCCTCGCCTGGACGGTCGACACCCTCGACTGGACCACGCCCGGCACCCGCAGCATCGTCCACCGGGTCGAGGACGGCGCCGCCCCCGGCGTCGTCGTGCTCTCGCACGACGCCGGGGGCGACCGTTCCCAGAGCGTCCGGGCGCTCAAGGAGTACTTGCCCGAGCTTCTCGATTCCGGGTACCACCTCACCGTGCCCAGATGCCCCGACGCGTGAGCCGCATTCGCCCGTCCGGTCGGGAATCCTCAGCGGACCTCCACCAGACGGGCGAAGACGACGACATTCCCGTCGTAACCGTGCTGTTTGGAGAAACCGCCGCCGCAGGTGATGACCCGGAGTTCCGGGGCCCCCTTGGAACCGTATACACGGTCTCCGGGGAAGTTGGCCTTCGCGAAGACCTCGATGCCGTAGATCTCGAAAACGGCCGTCTTTCCGTCCTTCCGCGCGACCTCGACGCGACTTCCCTTTTTCAGCGCCCCCAGGCCGTAGAACACGGCGGGGCCCTGTTTGTTGTCGACATGGCCGACGACGACCGCGGTCCCCTTCTCACCGGGCGAGACCGCGCCGGTGAACCAGCCCGCCAGGTTCGGGTCCTCCGGCGGCGGCGCCGCCACCCAGCCGTCGGGGTCCAGACCCACCGGCATGACCGGCGCGTCGACCCGGATCGCCGGGATCCTGACCCGGTCGGGCTGGGCGTAGGGCAACGCCTGGACGCTGCGGAAGGTGCCGGGGACACGGCTGTCCGCCGCGGCGGCCGAGGCGGGCTGCGGCGGACCCACGTCGAACTCCCCCGATCCGTTCCGGATGAGGGCGAGGCCGGTCAGCAGAACAAGCGCTATCACGCCCCAAGGAGCACGCTTCTTCGGGCGCAGCTCCTCCTCTTCCTCGGCCAGCTCGAACGCAGCCATTCGACTTTCCCCTCTCGACGCGGCCGTCGCCCCGTCATTCGCGCATACGAGAACGCTAAGTGGCGCGCGTGAAACCGGCGACGGCTGAGGCGCGAACGGGTGCCCCGCGTGTCTTGGGTGCGCCATCCGAGTTGCCGTCCCCAGGAATTTTCTGACGGCATGTGACCTGCGCCGATATCCGATTGTGCGGTAATCGGTCGGCGTGTCCTCTCACCAGGACGGACCAGCGCCGAAATGCGCGCGCGTGCACGACATCTGAGGGTCTTTCTGGGAGACGCTTTCTCGCCGATCGACCGGGGACGGGTCCCGGGGCGTCTTCCGCGGAGGATCACATGCGTACCACTCGTGCCCTGGCGGCGTCCGCCGCCGCGGTCGCCGTCCTCGGGATCGCCGCCCCCGCGTCCGTCGCGCGGGACGGCATGCCCAGCCCGAGCAACATCGTGGCCCTGCCTAGCGTCATCGCCCGGGGCGGACAGCTGACCATCACCGTCAACAACTGCAGCACCCCTGCCACCGCGAGTTCGGACGCCTTCCGGCCGATCCAGCTGACCTCGCGGGGCGGCACTCTGGCGACGGGCACCGCGACCGTCAACCGTGACGCACGCCAGGGATCGCACAGCATCAGCGTCGTCTGCGCCAACGGCACCGTGATCAACCCCGCGGCCTTCTCCGTCATCGGCGGCGTCCAGGGCGGTCTCGGCGGCAGCAGCTCCAGCGGCGCCACACCGACCGACGTGGCGATCGGCGGCGGGCTGGTGGCCGCGGCCGTCGTCGGCGGCGGGGTGTTCTGGATGCGCCGCAGGGCGGAGCGGCGGATCTGAACCTGCACCCTTTGGGAGGACCCCTTCGCAGGACCGATCGCACGTGAAACGCCTTGGTCCCGGATTCCCTCGAGGATCCGGGACCAAGGCGTTGAGTCAGGCGCCGCGGCGGTGCGAGAAGTGGTACGCCGCCGCGATGGAGCCCAGGATGAGCGCGGCCCCCATGCCGATCTCCTTCAGGTCGAACCCGGCGATGCTGCCACCGTCACCGGCGTGCACACCACGGTGGGGACTGACGGGACTCACCGGCACCGGCGTGGGGCCGACCGGTCGGCCTCCCGCGATGGTCAGGCCCGTCGAGCCGCTCGCCCCGTCACAGGTGAAGGTCACCTGGTAGACGGCCCCGGGCTTGGCGTCCCAGTCGACGGTCGCCACGGCCACGGAGCTGCCCCGGGGAATGGTGACCGTGTCGAACACCGCCGAGCTCACCGTCGCCGGCCCTCTGCAGCCGCCGTCGCGGTGGAGTTGCAGCGCGACCTCGCCGTCCGGGACGACGGTCGAGGGCAGGACGCTGAAGCCGAACGGTGTGATCGGTGCGATGGTGCCGGCGAGGGCGGCCGGTGTGGAGAGGGCGAGGGCGCTGACGGCCAGCAGTGCGGCCGAAGCGACGCGTATCGCGCGCATGGCGGATCCTCCGGTCCCCGAGGAGCAGCTGCGGACCTTTTCCGCTTGCGCCATGAGAGTGCGCCACAAATGCACCTCGATGACCGAAACGCTAGGAACAGGTGTGCGCCTGCGCGATCGCAGTCGGGCGAATGGGGCACACGTGTGGGCTACCCGGGGGACACGCGCGGCGTGGCGGGTGTCCTCCGGGTGGCCCGTCAGGTGAGGCTCTGTCAGCCCTTGAGGTGCGGGAAGAGATTCAGGAAGGGCTCCGCCGAGGCGGTGATGCCGCGGCTGTAGGGCGCGTCGAAGTCCCAGATCAGGAAGAGCAGGAAGGCGATCAGGGCGGAGAACAGCCCGGCCAGGATCAGTTCGCGTCCGGTCCGCCTGATCTGCAGGGCGAAGATCATCCCGATGGTGATGACGGCCCCGGACAGCAGCCCGAACCAGACCACGCCCGGCATGGTGGCCCCCAGCGAGTCCGCGCGGGCGGTACGTGCCTGATCGGCCGCGGTCACCTGGTCCAGCAGCGGCTGGTAGGCCTGCCCCTCGAAGTCGTTCTTCGGCTGGTAGTCGGTGACGTCCTCCCGGATGCGCCGGAAGAGCTCATCACCGCGCGCGGTGACCTTGCCGTGGTCCGCCATCGCCTTCCAGTCGACCTCGACGACGTGTCCGGCATAGGCGTTGACATCGGCGCGAATGTGGTCGCGGACGTCGGGCGGATAGACCCGTACCCGCTCCGAGACCTCGTGCAACGCCATCGCCTCCGCCTGCACATGGTCCTGGGCGGCGCTGCGGCCCTCCCAGACCCCGGCGATGGCGAGGCCCAGGACGATGGCGTACACCACGCCGATCCACATCGTCATGTACTCGATGACGTCCGGGGTCTCGCTGGGGTCCTCGTCGTCGGGTGCCGCCTTGTGCCGTACGAGGGTGATGACGACCACCACGACGCAGGCGGCCAGCATCGCGAGGGTGAGAACAAGCCAGTCCGGCAAGAGGTGCCTCCAGATTCAGCGGGGGCGCAGCGCGGCGACGGCGATCGCGGCCGGTGCGGTGATGAGCAGGACGAAGGTGAGCGGCGACGGGCCGTCATGCGTGGGCCGGTGCGGAGCCGGCGGGCGGTAGTGCGGATAGCTCACCGGGGTCACGGACGGGCGCGGGGTGGGCTTGGGCGGAGGCGTCGGCTTCGGCGGCGGAGGTGGAGTCGGTGCCGGCGGAGGCGGGGGTGGGGTCGGGCGCGGTGCCACGTGCCGGGGCGGCGGCGGTGGCGGCACGGGTTTCGGGGTGGGCTTGGGTGCCGGGGGCGGGGTCGGTCTGGGGGTGGGCCGGGGCTTCGGGGGCGGGGTGGGGGTGGGCGTCGGAGTCGGGCTCGGGCACGACGGCGTCGGCGTCGGCGGCGGCGGAGGGGGTTCCGGACAGACCGGAGGTGTCGGCCAGGACGGGCTTCCGGCGACCGCCACCGCCTGGATGCCGTCCGGGCCGGTCGAGGCGTACGCGCAGGCGTCGGCGGCGGCCGGTGCGGCCGGCGCCCCCACCAGCAGCCAGGTCAGCGCCACCAGCGCCAATGCCCGTGCGGCGAAGGCGGTTTGCGTCGGTTCGGGTCCATGCACGACCGAGATCATGAGCCCTGTCGGGCGCTCCCACGCCGGAGGGCGGGGGGATTGGCCCGATCGGGGGATCACGGGCGTACTCGGGTTTGACCGGCGCCACTTCGAGGTTCCTTGGATACGCACGCGCGTGCGAGTCGGGGTGGCGGTGGCACAGGTTCCGAAAAGAAATTTGTGAGGCGGTTGAACACAACCGCTGGTCCCATGCGTACCCATGCTCGTGCGGCGGCGCAGCAGGGCGCTGCAACAGCCTTGCGATTATGGGGAGTTGTTGACGATGAAGACCTCCTGGCGGAGCGCCTCCATGGTGGTGGGTGCCGCAGCCATCCTGGCTCTGACGACCGCGTGCGGCCAGGGGAGCGGAACCTCTTCGGTGGGCAGCCAGAACGTGGGCGCCACCGCTCCGGCCGGCGGCGGCTACGGCAGTGTCGGCACCAGCACCGGTGCCGGTGCCGGGGTCAGCGCGAGCCCGAGCAACGGTTACGGCGCCGACGGCCAGCAGGGCGCGGCGAGCCAGAACTCGCCCGCCGGTCAGCTCGCCGTCACCCAGAACGCCGAGCTGGGCAAGGTGCTGACCGACAGCGCCGGTCTGACCCTCTACCGCTTCGACGAGGACACGGCCGAGCCGCCCAAGTCCAACTGCGAGGGCGACTGCGCCAAGGCCTGGCCGCCCGTCTCCGCGGACGACGCCTCGGCGGGCGCCGGTATCGACAAGTCCCTGCTCGGCGAGGTCACCCGGGCCGACGGCACCAAGCAGCTGACCATCGCGGGCTGGCCGGCGTACCGCTACGCCAAGGACACCAAGGCCGGCGACATCGCGGGCCAGGGCGTCGGCGGCAAGTGGTTCGCGCTGGCCCCCACCGGCAAGAAGGCCACCCTGGCGAGCCTGCCCGGGCTGTCCGTGCGCAAGGACCCCAAGCTCGGCGACATCGTCGTCGACAAGAACGGCATGACGGTCTACCGGTTCATCAAGGACCAGGCCTGGCCGAAGGTCATCTCCAACTGCACCGGTTCCTGCCTGGAGAAGTGGCCGGCCGTCGCGCCGGTCGAGCCCAACGACACCAAGGGCATCGAGAAGAAGGGCCTGATGGGCTTCACCCGGCCCGACGGCGTCAAGCAGATGACCGTCGACTGCTGGCCGGCGTACACCTTCTCCGGCGACACCAAGCCGGGGGACACCAACGGTCAGGGCGTCGGCGGCACCTGGTACGTCATGGCCCCCTCCGGAAAGCCGATCGGCGCGCCGAAGAAGTAGGCGTCACCTCCCCAGGGTTGATCGCACCGAGGCGCGTTCGATCGCAGGTCCGCCCCCTCCGCTCCGCACGGAGGGGGCGGACCGCTTTTCACGTGCTGCCCATGTGCGGCCGACGCGGCCGTTTTGCCGCGTTTTGGCCGGGCGAATGCGGCACGTGCCGCAGGCAGTGACCGGGAACGGATGGTCAATTTCCGTTTCGGCTCGCCCCGTTGGCAGGCGATCAGTAGCCTCAGCTCGAACACCGGATCGCCTACGCCCTTGGAGAGATAGATGGAGCGTCCCGCCTGGGCCCCCCGGAGCATCGACATCTCGGTGCCGAGCGTCTCGCGGATCTACGACTTCTACCTGGGCGGTTCGCACAACTTCGAGGTCGACCGGGAAGCGGCCCGCAAGGCCATGGAGTTCATGCCGGGACTGCCCAAGATCATGCAGGCGAACCGGGCGTTCATGCGGCGCGCGGTGCGCTTCGCCGTCGACGAGGGCATCGACCAGTTCCTGGACATCGGTTCGGGCATCCCGACCTTCGGCAACGTCCACGAGGTGGCCCAGGCGGCCCGCCCCGGCGCGAAGGTCGTCTACGTCGACCACGACCCGGTCGCCGTCGCCCACAGCCAGGCGGTCCTCGCGGGCAACGAGGACGCCGGCGTGGTCGCCGCCGACCTCCGCAAGCCCCAGGAGATCCTCGCCGGCGCCGAGGTGGAGCGGCTGATCGACCTGAACCGGCCGGTGGCGCTGCTTCTCGTTGCCATACTGCACTTCGTGGAAGACGCGGACGACCCGTACACGGCGGTGGCCGAGCTGCGCGAGGCGCTCGCGCCCGGCAGCCTGCTGGTGCTCACCCATGCCTCGTACGAGGGAATCCCGCTGCCGCCGGAGCGGGCGGAGGGCGCGGTGGACGTGTACAAGGACATTCGCAACCCGCTGATCATGCGCTCGCGCGACGAGATCGCGCGGTTCTTCGAGGGGTACGACATGGTGGAACCGGGATTGGTGCCGCCGCCGCTGTGGCGGCCGCAGGAGGCACCGGAGGACGAGGATCCGTATGCCTTCTCCGGGTTCGCCGGCGTTGGGCGCACGGCGTGAGCGCGGAGCCGGACGGGCCGGAGGACAGACTGCGCCGGTTCGCGACGATCTGGAGCCGGGCGGTGTTCCCGGTGACCTCCACGTCGCTGACCCGGCCGGAGTTCGAGGAGCGACTCCTGCCGCTGGCCCGGCGGTTGAGCCAGGCCCTGCACGCCCGCCCGCTCGACGCGGACGAGGGCAGGGCGGTCGGGGCGGCGCTGGTCACCGCGCACTGCACCGACCCCGAGGCGCTCAGCCGCACCCTCGACTGCGTCGACGCCTACCTCGTGCTGTACTGCGGGGCCGACGGCGACCAGGAGGAACTGCGGGCGCGCTGCTCGCGGTTGCAGCACGCCATGGCCGCCGGGTTCGCGCAGGCGCTGCGTGAGCGGACGCTGGCCGAGCAGGAGGCCATCTCCGCCGCCGCGCTGCAGGCGCAGGGCGTGGTCGCGCAGGCGCTGCACGCCACCGAGGCCCGCTTCCGCGCGGTGTTCGAAGGCGCGGCCATAGGGATCGGCATGGCCGACCTGGACGGCAACATCCTCCAGGTCAACGGCGCGTTGCTGCGGATGTTCGGCCACTCCGAGCAGAACCTGCGCGCCCGCAACGTCAAGGAGTGGACCCACCCCGAGGACGCCCCGCAGACCTGGACCCTCTACGAGGAACTCGTCCGCGGCGAGCGCGAGCACTACCACCTCGAGAAGGCGTTCTACCGCCCCGACGGAACGGTCCTGTGGACCAACCTCACGGTCTCCCTGCTGCGGGACGCGGACGGCAACCCGCAGTACCAGCTCGCGCTGATGGAGGACACCACCGAGCGCCGGCTGCTCAACCTCCGGCTGCGCTACGAGGCCACGCACGACGCCCTCACCGGCCTGCCCAACCGCACCTTCTTCTTCGAACGCCTGGAGAAGGCGCTCGGCGCCGGCCAGGGCCAGCGCTTCGGCCTGTGCTACCTCGACCTCGACGGCTTCAAGACCGTCAACGACAGCCTCGGCCACGCGGCCGGCGACCGGCTGCTCGTCGAGGTCGCCGACCGGCTCCAGTCCTGCACCACCGCGCCCGGCGAGATGGTCGCCCGGCTCGGCGGTGACGAGTTCGTGGCGCTGACCACCGGCCCCGACACCGAGCGCGAGGTCGACGAGCTCGCCGCCCGCATCATGAACGCCCTGCTCGCGCCGATCAGCATCGACGGCCGTGAGCTGACGGTCCGCGGCAGCATCGGCATCGTCGAGGGACCGGCCGGCACCCGCAGCCCGGCGGAGGTGCTGCGCAGTGCCGACATCACCATGTACCGGGCCAAGTCGGCGGGCGGCAACCGCTTCGAGCTGGCCGACGAGGAGGCCGACGCCCGCGTCATCACCCGGCACGGCCTGACCACCGCGCTGCCCGCCGCGCTGGAGCGGGGCGAGTTCTTCATCGAGTACCAGCCGCTGGTCCACCTCGGCGACGGCAGTGTGCGCGGCGCGGAGGCGCTGGTGCGCTGGCTGCATCCGCAGCACGGCGTCCTCGGCCCGGACCGCTTCATCCCACTCGCCGAACACACCGGCCTCATCGTGCCGCTGGGGCGCTGGGTGCTGGAACAGTCCGTCCGGCAGGCGCGCGAATGGCGAGAACGGTACGACGACGCGGGCCCCCTGCGGATCAACGTCAACCTCTCGCCCTGCCAGCTCACCCACCCCGGCCTGGTCCAGGACACCGTCGACATCCTGGAACGCGCGGGCGTCGCACCGGACGCCCTGTGCCTGGAGGTCACCGAGTCGGCGTTGATCGGCGCGGACGACGACCTGCTCAAACCCCTGCGCCGGCTCGCCGAGATGGGCGTCGACATCGCCCTCGACGACTTCGGCACCGGCTACTCGAACCTGGCGAACCTGCGCCGGCTGCCGGTCAGCATCCTCAAGCTGGACCGCTCCTTCACCCAGAGCATGCAGCAGTTCCCCGCGGACCCCGTCGACCTCAAGATCGTCGAGGGGATCGTTTCCCTCGCCCACAGCCTGGACCTCGCGGTCACGGTCGAGGGCGTGGAAACAGGCGCGCAGGCCGAGCAGTTGCGGATACTGGGCTGCGACACGGCCCAGGGCTGGTACTACGCCCGCCCCGGCCCACCGGACCGCCTCCACGAACTGGCCCTGGTCGACGCGACGGGCTGACCCGCCGGGGCCGCCCAGACCCGGGCCTCTGCTCCGTGCCCGCTACGGCGGCCCGGGCGGCACCGTGCGGCGTGCACGCACGACAGGTGCGGGTTCAAACGCGGGGCGTGCACGGGAACTCGGCGATCCCGCCCGACGCCAGGCCGCTGCGCGGGGCGGGGCGCGCGGCCTGCGGAGCGGCTCCGGTGCCCGGGAGAGTGCCCTGCCGGACGTCACGGCCCGCGCAGGCGACGGAGCCGGGGCAGCGGCGTCGCACGGGCGGCCGGGGCGGAGCCGAGGGCCGGGCCGGCGTTCGCCGGCGCCCCAAGACCAAGGCGCCGGTGCGCAACCCCGCGAACACCTCCCGGCAGCGCGGCCCAGTGCTCCGGCCGGCTCGGAGGCGGCCTGCCGCCTTCGTCGACGCCCCGTTCGTGGCCCGGGTGGTCCCGACCGCCATCGGTGTCACGCCGGACGACGTGGTCGCCCAGCCACTCCAAGGCCACCTCACCGGCCGCTTCTCCACTCGCCGCATCGCCGACCGTCCTCTTCCCCGCCGGGGGGTCGCTCGCGCAACATCACCGGCGGCGGTCCCGGCTCGATCTGGTGCGCGGAAGCGTTGCGTCACCGCTCCAGCAGCATCCGCTGCAACTCCCGCGCGGCCCGAGGCGGAGCCACATCGCTGCGGTGCGCCAGCGCGATCGTGCGGTGCAGACCGGGCCGGGCGAGCGGGGTGACCCGTAGCCCCCGCCCCGACCGTGTCGCGACCATGCGGGGTACGACGGCCACCCCCAGCCCCGCCCGGACGAACCCGAGCACCGCGTCCATCTCCCCGCCCTCCACCGCGAACACCGGCTCGAACCCCTCCGCACGGCACGCGGCCACGGTGAGTTCGCGCAGGTCGTAGCCGTGCCGGAACATCACCAGGCGCTCGCCCTCCAGGTCCGGGACGCGGACGGTACGACGCCCCGGGCCACCGGGTGCGGGCGCCTCCGGGGAGGAGACCACGACCAGGTCCTCGCGCAGCAGCTCGACCGTGGTCAGGGCGGGGGAGGGCGTCGGCAGTGGCAGCACCACCAGCGCGAGATCCAGCGCGCCCCGCGCCAGGAGCCGTACCAGATCGTGCGAGCCGCCCTCCTCGATCAGCAGCCGGATGCCGGGATAGCGGTCGTGGAAGGCGCGCAGCACATCCGGCAGCAGACCGGTGCACAGGCTCGGCGTCGCCCCCAACCGCACACGGCCGCCCCGCAGTTGGGCCAGCTCCTGCACCTCGTGCCGGGCGGTGTCCGCGTCGGCCAGGATGCGCCGGGCGAGCGGCAGCAGCGCCTCGCCCGCGTCGGTGAGCGTGATGTTGCCCCGCGCCCGCTGGAACAGGTCCGCGCCGAGCTCCCGCTCCAGCGCCCTGATCTGCTGGGACAGGGACGGCTGGGCGACATGGACCGCCTCGGCGGCCCGGGTGAAGTGCCGGGTCTCCGCGACCGCCACGAAGTACTGGAGCTGCTGGAACTGCACCCACCCAGCATAGTCTGCGCCTATCGAAACGAGCCGGACCATGTCTTGGACCGATGGGGCCGTTCGGCCCTAGCGTCTGGAGACATGGCTCTGGCAACGCGGACGGACCGACGGCCGTCCATGGCACGCACCGTGTGGGACTCCTCCGTCGGCAAGAAGACCGTGATGGCGGTCAGCGGCCTGATCATGCTGCTGTACCTGGTCGTCCACATGATCGGCAACCTGAAGATCTTCTTCGGCGCGGGCGAGTTCAACCACTACGCGCACTGGCTGCGCACCATCGGCGAACCGTTCATGCACTACGAGTGGACGCTCTGGCTGATCCGCGTCGTCCTCGTGGTCGCCGTCGTCGCGCACGCCGTCTCCGCCTACCAGCTCAGCCGCCGCGACATCAGGGCGCGGCCCAGCAAGTACGTGCACAAAAAGCCGAAGGCCACCTACGCGACCAGTACCATGCGCTGGGGCGGGATCATCCTCGGCCTGTTCATCGTCTGGCACGTCCTGGACCTGACCACCGGCACCGTGCACTCCGGCGGCTTCCAGCCGGGCCACCCGTACCAGAACGTCGTGGACACCTTCTCCACCTGGTACGGCAACGTCATCTACATCGTCGCGATGCTGGCGCTCGGGCTGCACGTGCGGCACGGCTTCTGGAGCGCCGCCCAGACCCTCGGCGCCGGCAGCCGCAGCCGCGACCGTGCCCTCAAGGCCGTCGCCAACGTCCTCGCGCTGCTGCTCACGGCCGGTTTCATCGCCGTACCCGTGGGCGTCATGACCGGAGTGGTGAGCTGACATGACCTACACCGACTACGTCACCGGCGAACCCGTCGCCGACACCAAGGCGCCCGCCGGGCCGGTCGCCGAGCGCTGGGACAAGCGCCGTTTCGAGGCCAAGCTGGTCAACCCGGCCAACCGGCGCAAGCACACGGTGATCGTCGTGGGCACCGGCCTCGCGGGCGGCTCCGCCGGCGCGACCCTCGCCGAACAGGGCTACCACGTCGTCCAGTTCTGCTACCAGGACTCCCCGCGCCGCGCCCACTCCATCGCCGCGCAAGGAGGCATCAACGCGGCGAAGAACTACCGCAACGACGGCGACTCCGTCCACCGCCTGTTCTACGACACCGTCAAGGGCGGCGACTTCCGGGCCCGCGAGTCCAACGTCCACCGCCTCGCGCAGATCTCGGTCGAGATCATCGACCAGTGCGTGGCACAGGGCGTGCCCTTCGCCCGCGAGTACGGCGGCCTGCTCGACACCCGTTCCTTCGGCGGCGTCCAGGTTTCGCGCACCTTCTACGCCCGCGGCCAGACGGGCCAGCAGCTGCTGCTCGGCGCCTACCAGGCCCTCAGCCGGCAGATCGCGGCGGGCAACGTCGAGATGCACCCGCGCACCGAGATGCTGGACCTGATCGTCGTCGACGGGCGGGCGCGCGGCATCGTCGCCCGGGACCTGATCACCGGGAAGATCTCCACGTACTTCGCGGACGCCGTCGTCCTGGCCAGCGGCGGTTACGGCAACGTGTTCTACCTGTCGACGAACGCCATGAACTCCAACGCGACGGCCATCTGGCGGGCGCACCGCCGCGGCGCCTACTTCGCCAACCCCTGCTTCACCCAGATCCACCCCACCTGCATCCCGCGCACCGGCGACCACCAGTCCAAGCTGACGCTGATGAGCGAGTCGCTGCGCAACGACGGACGGATCTGGGTGCCCAGGGCCAAAGGTGACGACCGGCCGCCGAACCGGATCCCCGAGGACGAGCGCGACTACTACCTGGAGCGCATCTACCCCTCCTTCGGCAACCTGGTCCCGCGCGACATCGCCTCCCGCGCCGCGAAGAACGTGTGCGACGAGGGACGCGGGGTGGGCCCCGGCGGGCAGGGCGTGTACCTGGACTTCGCCGACGCGATCAGGCGGATGGGGCGAAAGGCCGTCGAGGCCAAGTACGGCAACCTCTTCGACATGTACCAGCGGATCACCGACGAGGATCCGTACGAGGTGCCGATGCGCATCTACCCGGCGGTGCACTACACGATGGGCGGGCTGTGGGTCGACTACGACCTGCAGACCACGATCCCCGGCCTGTTCGCGATCGGCGAGGCCAACTTCTCGGACCACGGGGCGAACCGGCTGGGCGCCTCGGCGCTGATGCAGGGCCTGGCCGACGGCTACTTCGTCCTCCCGGCCACCATCAACGACTACCTCGCCCGCAACCCGCACCAGGAGCCGGTGACCGACCAACACCCGGTCGTCCAGGAGGTGCTGGCGGAGACCGAGGACCGGCTCAACCTGCTGCTGTCGGTCGACGGCGACCGTACCCCCGACTCCTTCCACCGCGAAGTGGGCGAGCTGATGTGGGAGTTCTGCGGCATGGCCCGCACGGACGCCGGTCTGCGCAAGGCCCTGGAGCGCATCCCGCAGATCCGCGAGGAGTTCTGGCGGCGCATCAAGGTGCCCGGAACCGGCGAGGAGTTCAACCAGTCGCTGGAGAAGGCGAACCGCATCGTCGACTACCTGGAGCTCGCCGAGCTGATGTGCCTCGACGCGCTGCACCGCGCCGAGTCCTGCGGCGGCCACTTCCGCGAGGAGTCGCAGACCCCGGACGGCGAGGCGGCCCGCAGGGACGACGAGTTCGCCTACGCGGCCGCCTGGGAGTTCACCGGCACCGGCGAGGCTCCGACCCTGCACAAGGAAGACCTGGTCTTCGAGTACGTCCATCCCACCCAGCGGAGCTACGCATGAAGCTCACCCTGCGCGTCTGGCGGCAGCGGAACGCGGACACCGACGGCGCCATGTCCACGTACGAGGTGGACGGCATCTCCTCCGACATGTCGTTCCTGGAGATGCTCGACGTCCTCAACGAACAGCTCATCCTGGCAGGCGAGGACCCGGTCGCCTTCGACCACGACTGCCGTGAGGGCATCTGCGGCGCGTGCTCGCTCGTCATCAACGGCGACGCGCACGGACCCGAGCGCACCACGACCTGCCAGCTGCACATGCGGTCCTTCAAGGACGGCGACACGATCGACATCGAGCCGTGGCGGGCCGCCGCCTTCCCGGTGGTCAAGGACCTGGTCGTCGACCGCTCGGCCTTCGACCGGATCATCCAGGCCGGCGGCTACATCACCGCGCCGACCGGCTCCGCGCCCGAGGCGCACGCCACACCGGTGCCCAAGCCGGACGCCGACTTCGCCTTCGAGCACGCCGAGTGCATCGGCTGCGGCGCCTGCGTGGCCGCCTGCCCCAACGGCGCGGCGATGCTGTTCACCTCCGCCAAGGTCAACCACCTGGGCGTCCTGCCGCAGGGCGCGCCCGAGCGGGAGACCCGGGTGCTGGACATGGTGGCGCAGATGGACGAAGAGGGCTTCGGCGGCTGCACCCTGGCCGGGGAGTGCGCCACGGCCTGTCCCAAGGGCATCCCGCTGGTGTCCATCACCAGCATGAACAAGGAGTGGCTGCGCGCCACGCGGAAGGTGGCGAAGAGGTAGCGGCCACCAGGCAGAAAGACGTTCGCCCCAGGGTGCGGACGGGCGGGGTCGGGAGGTGCTCCCCGGCCCCGTCTCGCCTGTCCGGGGTGTGTAGGGTTCGCGCATGATCTTCGGACGCAAGGGGAGGAAGCGGTTTCTCGAGGCCGTCGCCGGGTTCGAGGCCGCTGTGCGGGAGCAGGACGGGGAGCGTTCGCAGCGCGCCATGCGGGAGATACAGGAGTGCTACGCGGACGCCACCGACGAGGAGTTCCACGAGGCCGGGCCGCGCCTGGCGGCACTGCTGCCGCAGGTGCCTCCCGGGCCCTCCGGCCTGGTCGCCGTACTGATCGGGGCCTGTGTCGAGCGTGGTGCGGACGCGACCGACTGCGCGCCCCGCATCTTCGACGGGCTCGCTGAAGCGCTGGGCGCGGCAGGGGAGTTCTGCGCACGCTGGGAAGCGACCGGCGGCGGGGAGATGCCGGAGCCGGACTCGGTGGACCAGGAGGCCCTCCAACGGGTCGGCCAGGACGCGGCCGTGGGCTGGTCCACCCTGCCGCAGTGGGAGATGGCGTCCGTGGCCATGCTCAACCACCCGGCCGTCCGCACCGGACCGGGCGCCGCCCGGCGCACGGAGCTCCTGCGGGCGCTGCACCCCGTACAGGAGGCCGCCGGACACGACTTCAAGTGCCTCCACTACGCCCTGCTCGTCCTCGACGACGAGCCCCTGATCGTGCTGCACCGCCCGACCGGCACCGGCTACGCCCTGCGCATGTCCGGAATCGGCGACAACTTCCAGCTGCACACCCTCCTCGCCGACGCCCTCGTCGGCGGCGGCCACGTGCCCGGTCACGCACCCTCGGCGCAGGAGGTCGCCGTGTGCCGTGACGCGCCGGGCCAGGTGCCGACGACCGGCTCCTTCAACCTCGCCACCCCGGACGGGGAATGGGTGTGGAACGAGGGAACTCCCTCCGACATGCCCGTCGTCGACGGCGTACGACTCCTCGTCCTCGACCCGCCGCCGTACCCCCGCGGCTGGCCCGCCGGCCGGTTCTTCCCCGGCATGGCCGGAGACCTCGTCCTGGAGCGCGTGCTCGACCGGGCGGAGACCGGCAGATGGCTGGAGCACTGCGTACCGGCGAACTGACCGGTACCGTCCGAGCCGTTCAACAACCGCACATCAACGCTCTCTGCGCCCGTCACGCGAAGGTCAGCCGGCATCGGAAGAACAGGGGCGGCAGATCGCACGCCACGGGTCTGCTCCCCGCTCCGCCGACCCGGCCCGTGACCAGGAGAGAGCCATGACCGGCGTAACGACCCTCGACCGTCCCCCCAAGCCCGCGGCCCCCACCCGCTACACCGTCTCCCTGGCCCGCGACGAGGCCGATGTACGCGCCGCGCAGCGGCTGCGGCACGAGGTGTTCGCCGGTGAGATGGGCGCCCTGCTGTCCTCCCCGCAGCCCGGCCACGACATCGACGCCTTCGACGCCTACTGCGACCACCTGCTGGTCCGCGAGGAGACCACCGGGCACGTCGTCGGCACCTACCGGCTGCTGCCGCCCGAACGGGCCGCGGTCGCCGGACGACTCTACTCCGAGAGCGAGTTCGACCTGACCCCGCTCGACGCGATCCGCCCGGGTCTGGTCGAGGTCGGCCGCTCCTGCGTCCACCCCGACCACCGCGACGGCGCCGTGATCGGCCTGATCTGGGCCGGCATCGCCCGTTACATGGTCGACCGCGGCCACGAGTGGCTGGCCGGCTGCTGCTCCATCCCGCTCGCCGACGGCGGCGCGCTCGCCTCCGCGACCTGGGACCGGGTGCGGGCCAAGCACCTGGCGCCGGAGGAATACCGCGTACGGCCCCTGCTGCCCTGGGTCCCGAGCGCCGCCGCCCCCGCCGCCCCGGCCGAACTCCCGGCCCTCCTGCGCGGGTATCTGCGCCTCGGCGCCTGGGTGTGCGCCGAGCCCGCCCACGACCCCGACTTCGGGGTCGCCGACCTGTACGTGCTGCTGTCGATGCGCCGGGTCAACCCGCGCTATCTGCGGCACTTCCTGTCCCTCGTGCCGGCCTGATGAGCGTCTGGCAGCCCAGCGCGCCCTGCACCCCTCGGGCCTGCATAGAGGCGACGGCGTCCGCCACGGCCGTACCCCGTGCCGTGCTGCGGCTCGCGGCGGTCACGGTCCTGATGCTCATCGGGATCGTGCTGTCACCGCTCGGCGGGAGGATCCCCGCCGAGTGGGTCAGGCGGTGGTGCCGGTGGATCGTACGGGCCGCAGGGGTCCGGGTCCGGATCACCGGCACCACCGTCCCCACCGGTGGTCTGCTGCTCGTCGCCAACCACATCTCCTGGATGGACATCCCGCTGCTCGCCGCCGTCCGTCCGGCCCGGATGCTCGCCAAGTCCGACATCCGGGACTGGCCGGTGGCCGGTCCGGTAGCGGCCCGCGGCGCGCTGTTCATCGACCGCAACCGGCTGCGTGCCCTGCCCGGCACGGTCGCCCGCATCGCGGACGCGCTGCGCGACGGGCAGGCCGTCGGGGTCTTCCCCGAGGGCAGCACCTGGTGCGGACGCGCCCAGGGCAGCTTCCGCCGGGCCGTCTTCCAGGCCGCCCTCGACGCGGACGTCCCCGTCCAGCCCGTCCACCTGCGCTACCGGATGACCGAGGGCTCGGCGAGCACGGCCCCGGCCTTCATCGGGGACGACTCCCTGCTGGCCTCGGTGTGGCGGGTGGTCCTCACCCGCGGCCTGGTGGCCGAGGTCGACGTCCGGCCCCTCATCCCGCCCGGCACCCACCCCGACCGCCGCTCCCTCGCCCGCGCGGCCCAGCCCGGAGCCACAGCCCAGCCCGACTGGACCCACGCGGCACTGGTGGCCTGACCACCCGCGGCACCCGCCTGCAACGATGCGCTCCATGCCCACCGCAGGCGATCGGAAATTCCGGGGTCCGGGCGTGACGCAGCTGCTAGCGTCGAGGTCATGAACGTCATCGGGCGAACCAGCACCGCAGCCGCGCGAGCGACCAGCTCGCCGGCTGCCGACGCCTGACCCCACCACACACCCCGGCGGCCGGAAACGGACCGCCGGGGCGTTCTCGTAGGTGACTCCCGTGTTCCCGCGCGGTTCTTTCCGGTCCTCGTGATCCGAAGGAAGACCGCCATGAACGGCAACATGACCATGAATACGGACCAGGTCATTCGGACCTTCACCGACTTCTACCAGGAGCGCGGACACCAATTGGTCACCGGCAGCACACTGTTGCCGCCGCCCTCGGACCCGGTGCTGTTCACCACGTCCGGCATGCACCCGCTCACCCCCCATCTGCTCGGCCGTCCGCATCCGCAGGGGCGACGCCTGGTCAATGTCCAGCGCTGTCTGCGCACGACCGACCTCGACGAGGTCGGTGACTCGACGCATCTGACGGTGTTCGAGATGCTCGGCTCGTGGTCCCTCGGCGACTACGGCCACTCGCAGAGCCTGCGATGGGGGTACGAGCTGCTGCGGGACGGCTTCGGCATCCCGCACGAGCGGCTGTACGCCACCGTGTTCGGCGGCGACGACCAGGTCGGCCCGGACACCCATTCCCTGCGCACCTGGCGGCAGTCGGGCGTCCCCGTCGAGCCGACCGGCGAGGACAACTGGTGGTCCAACGGCCCGGTCGGCCCGTGCGGCCCCGACTCCGAGATCTTCGTGTGGACCGGTGGCCCCGGCACTCCGCCCGAGGGCACCCCGACCACCGACCCGCGCTGGGTGGAGATCTGGAACCACGTCCACATGCGCCACCTCCGCCGCGAGGACGGCACCCTTGAGCCGCTGCGGCAGCCCGCCGTCGACACCGGCATGGGCCTGGAACGCCTGGTGACCGTCCTGCAGGGGCACGACTCCGTCTACGGGACCGACCTGTTCGAGCCGTGGATGCGGACCGTCCCCTCGCTGTGGCACCTGGACGACGAGCCGTCGCTCCGCCTCGTCTGCGACCACCTGCGCTCGGCCGTCGTCGTCCTCGGTGACGGCGTACGGCCCTCCAACACGGGCCGTGGCTACGTCCTGCGGCGGCTGATCCGCCGTGTGCTCACCACCCTGCGGCGCGACGACCCCACCCGCACCCTCGCCGACCTGCCTCCGGAGCCGGTCGGCCACACGCTGGAGCACTTTGGCCAGTCATGTGGTGTCGAGGCCGTGCGTGAGCAACTCCTCGACGAGGAACGGAGGTTCAGCCGGCTTCTCGAACGCGGGCGGCGCGTGTTGTCCCGGCCGGAGTTCCAACGGCCGCTGACCGACGAGGACTACGGCTACCTCCACGACACCCACGGCCTGCCCCGGGACCTCGTCGCCGGGATGCTCACCACGCGATGACGCCGGCGAGGCGGCGTCCGGGGCGGCGGGTGCACGTACCGCTCCGGACGCCGGCCGTGTCAGCGCTGGGTGTAGATGAAGCCGATCTTGTCGACCTCGTCGCCTGAGCGTCCGTGGAATCCGGCGATCTGCCAGCCGGACGGCGCGGTGCGGGTCACGCAGTCGGAGGTGGTGGTGCCACCGGCCAGGGTACGGCCCAGGCTGGTGGTGAACTTGGCGTAGAAGACGCGGGTGTGGTCGTTGTACGAGCCCTGGCACAGGTAGGCGGTCGTGACGTACTCGCCGCTGCCCAGGGTCAGGGAGGACGCGGTCCCGCCGGTGCCGCCGTGGGCGAGCGTCGTGCCGCCCGCCAGGGTGAGGTTCATCTGGTCGACGCGGGAGCCGGAGCGCAGACCGATGGTGGTGGCGCGAGCACCGGCCGGCACGCTGTCGATGTCGTTGTAGTAGTCGCCGTGCGGGCCGCCGTACTGGTCGCTGAGCTGGAAGGCGGAGTTGCGCGACCACGTGAAGCCGACCGTGATCGGGTCGTGGTCGGAGAGCATGAGCCCGTCGTCGGTGAGGAACTTGGCGTGCTCGTTGTTGTACGAGGCCGCGTTGAGCGAGACGAGCTTGCTGCCGCGGTAGAGGACCTTGTCGACGACCTCGCAGGTGTTGGGCACGGTGGCCCCGGACTGGTCGCAGACCAGCGCGTCACTGCCCTTGGCCGGCGGGGTGCCGCCGCGGATCAGCTGGACCCAGGCGTCGGTGAGTCCGTTGGACGAGGCGAACTCGGCGATGGTGTCGGCCGTGCGGGTGTAGCGGGTGTTGGTGTCGCCCATGACCACCACGGCGTTGCCCGCCGAGTGCGTCTTGATGAAGGCGGTGAGCTGGTTGAGGTTGTCGGCGCGGGAGGCCTCGTCGCCGTCATTGGTGCCCGCGTTGGTGTGCAGGTTGTAGAAGTCGACGTAGACGCCCTCGGCCAGGCGCTCGCGCATGAAGGTGAAGCCCTTGGGGGTCAGGCAGTCACCCGAGTCGATCTGGCAGGAGTTCCAGTGCACCCGCTCGAAGTCGTCCGTGTCGTACGGGATCTTCGACAGGGTGTTGAGCCCGCTGCCGATGCCGGCGCCGCCACTGGTCGGCGTGCGATAGGCGTGCGCGGTGTCGCCGGCGTAGAGGTACGCGTGGTAGTTGAAGTCCTCCTCGACATGCACGATGTCGTACGGCGCGATCCGCTGGCCGATCGCCGTGGTGCTGGTGTCGCGGGGCGTGGGCGCGCTGGAGAGGCTCTGCGGCAGGCCGGCGACGTTGTAGCTGAGCACGCTGAAGCTGCCCGAGTCGGCGGCCGCCGCGGAGGGCGCCGCCATGGTGAGCCCGCCGAGGGCGGCGGCTGCCGCCGCCAGGCAGGCGAGGAGTCTGCGCATGGGGGTGTGTCTCCTGGGGGAGTGAAAGCGGTTGCGGTGAGCCAGTGATTGAAGTTACCGCTGGTTACCCCAGTCTGTCGCGACCCTGACAGGAGATCGTTCTGTGGGGGTGGAGGACGGGTTAAAGGTGTGGGAACTCGGCGCACGCCCGATGACGTGCCCATCGTCCACCCCTCGTCCACCTATGTGAATGCGAAACAAGTACCGGGCTATTGACGGGTTCAGGTCAGCGGTTTTACGTTCCGGGAGAAAGCGCTTTCCATCTGTCAGTCCGTCTGTCTGTCTGTCTCTTCGTACCTCCGTCAGACGCCTCAACCGTCCTGGAGATCAACGATGAATCCGAGACCCCTCATCGCGTGCGTCAGCCTGATCGCAGGCACCCTTGTCACGCTGTCCGGCACCATCGCGCAAGCAGCCCCCACCCGTTACGAGGCCGCGGCGGCCGGCACCACGCTGTACGTCTCGCCGAGCGGCACCGACAGCGCGGCCGGCACGCAGTCGGCGCCGACCACGCTCACCTCGGCGATCAGCCGGATCACCGCCGGCGGCACGATCTACCTGCGCGGGGGGACGTACAACTACTCCTCCACGGTCACCATCCCGGCCGGCCAGGACGGCACCTCCGGCGGCCGCACCACCCTGTCCGCCTACCCGGGTGAGACCCCCGTGCTCAACTTCTCGGCGCAGAGCGAGAGTTCGTCCAACCGGGGCATCCAGCTGAACGCCAACTACTGGCACCTGTACGGGCTGACCGTCGAGCACGCCGGCGACAACGGGATCTACGTCGGCGGCAGCAACAACGTCGTCGAGCGCACGGTGACGGCGTACAACCGCGACACGGGACTGCAGCTGGGCCGGATCGCCTCCACCACGCCCCGTTCGCAGTGGCCGTCGAACAACCTCGTCGTCAGCTCGGAGTCGCACGACAACGCCGACTCCGATGGTGAGGACGCCGACGGTTTCGCGGCGAAGCTGACCACGGGCACCGGGAACGTCTTCCGCTACGACGTCTCCCACAACAACATCGACGACGGCTGGGACCTCTACACCAAGACCGACACGGGCGCCATCGGACCGGTGACCATCGAGTACTCCCTGTCCTACAACAACGGCACCCTCAGCGACGGCAGTCAGAGCGGCAACGGCGACCGCAACGGCTACAAGCTCGGCGGCGACGACATCGCCGTCAACCACGTCGTCCGGCACAACATCGCCTACCACAACGGCCATCACGGGTTCACCTACAACAGCAACCCGGGCACGATGGCCGTCACCGGCAACGCGAGCATCGACAACGCCCAGCGCAACTACTCCTTCGACGCGGGGACTTCGGTGTTCCGCGGCAACACCTCGTGCCGCTTCTCCGTCAGCGGCTCGAACGACAAGACAGTCGGCGACGCCGACAGCTCCAACCAGTTCTGGTCCGGCACCAACGGCTCCCGCTGCTCCTCCTACTCCGGCGCACTGGGCTGGTCGTTCGCCTCGGACGGCAAGCTCGCCGTCACCTTCGGCGGCAAGGTGGTGACGCCGTAACCACACCCTCGGCTCACGAGCCGCCGCCCGCGTCAGCCGCGCGGGTGGCGGCTCACGTCGCCGACCAGGTGATGGGTGCCAGGTGTGCCGTCCGCGTGGCGGATCACCAGCTCCGCGTACGCAGGGTCAGGTTCGTCATGGCGGAGACGTCTGCTGCGCTCGACCGGCGAGGATATGGCACCGCCGGGTCGGGTGGGGCGCGGCAAATTCGGTGGACATTGATCGTTCCGTGAACAGACTGACCGCATGACCATCGAACCTGATCCCAAGGCCGATCTTCACTTCTATCTCCAGAACGCCCGCGACGCGCTGCTGTGGAAGCTCGATGGGCTGTCGGAGTACGACATCCGTCGGCCCTTCACGCCGACCGGCACCAATCTGCTCGGGCTGGTGAAGCATGCGACGCATGCCGAACTCGGTTATCTGGGCGACACGTTCGGGCGGCCCTCCGATCTGCCGAAACCCCTCTTCGGTGAGGGCGCGGACGCCAACGCCGACATGTGGGCCAGGGCCGACGAGTCGCGTGAGGACATCGTCGCCCGCTATCGCGGCGCGTGGACGCACGCGGACGCGACGCTGGAGGAACTGGAGTTGGACGCGGTCGGCACGGTGCCCTGGTGGCCGAACGGCGCCGACGAGGTGACCCTGCACCACGCGATCGTGCGCGTCATCGCCGACACCCACCGGCACGCCGGCCACGCCGACATCATCCGCGAACTCATCGACGGAGCCGTCGGGATGAACGAGAACAACACCAGCATGCCGAAGGGGGACACGGCTTGGTGGGCGGAGTACCGGCAGCAGTTGGAGAGCGTGGCCCGGAAGGCGTCGGGGCAGGAGTGAAAACGCCTGCCCACCCCGGGGCGGGGTGGGCAGGGGACGGCAGCGTGTTGACGGGGTGTCAGCCAGCCGCGAGCAGCTCCAGCGTGTCGATCACACGGTTGGAGAAGCCCCACTCGTTGTCGTACCAGGCGACGACCTTGACGTGCCGACCGTCGACGCGGGTGAGCGCCGAGTCGAAGATCGAGGAGGCGGGGTTGCCGGTGATGTCGGAGGAGACCAGCGGGTCCTCGGAGTACTCCAGGATCCCGGCGAGCGGCCCCTCGGCCGCCGTACGGTAGGCCGCCAGCACGTCCTCGCGCGTCACGTCACGGGCGACGGTCGTGTTGAGCTCGACGATCGAACCGACCGGCACCGGCACCCGGATCGAGTCGCCCGACAGCTTGCCGTCGAGACCCGGCAGCACCAGACCGATGGCCTTGGCGGCACCGGTCGTGGTCGGCACGATGTTGACGCCCGCGGCCCGCGCCCGGCGCGGATCGCGGTGCGGCCCGTCCTGCAGGTTCTGCTCCTGCGTGTAGGCGTGCACGGTCGTCATGAAGCCGTGCTCGATACCGGCGAGTTCGTCGAGCACCGCGGCGAGCGGAGCCAGCGCGTTGGTGGTGCAGGAGGCGTTGGAGACGATGGTGTGCAGCTCCCGGTCGTAGGCGTCGGTGTTGACGCCGTACGCGAGCGTGACGTCCGCGCCGTCCGAGGGCGCGCTGACCAGCACCTTGCGCGCGCCGGCGTCGAGGTGGGCGCGGGCGGCCTTGGCGGAGGTGAAGCGGCCGGTCGCCTCCAGCACGATGTCGACGCCGAGTTCGGCCCACGGCAACTGGGCCGGCTCACGCTCGGCCAGCACCCGGATGCGCCGGCCGTCCACGACGAGGGTGTCCCCGTCGACGGTGACCGGGCGGCCGAGGCGGCCGGCCGTGCTGTCGTAGGCGAGCAGCCGCGCGAGAGCCGAGGGCTCGGTGAGGTCGTTGACGGCGACGATCTCGAGAGTGCTGTCGCGTTCGAGCAGGGCGCGCAGCACGTTGCGTCCGATGCGGCCGAATCCGTTGATGGCGATGCGCGTCATGAGGGGTGTTCCACCTTTGAAGTCGTCCCTGGGGTTCGCCCCCAGGGTCGCTCGCGACATCCGCCCGGGACAGCGGCGCGATCGCCATGGTTCAAAAGGATCCCGCCAGGCCGGCCGCGACGGGTCACTCGCCCCGTGCGAACGTGTGCCGGTACTCGCTGGGCGTGGTGCCGAGGATCCGCTGGAAGTGCAGCCGCAGGTTCGCCCCGGTGCCGAGTCCCACGTCGGCGGCGATCTGCTCGACGCTGCGCTGCGAGCGTTCCAGCAGCTCACGGGCCATGTCGATGCGGGCGCGCATCACCCACTGCATCGGTGTGTAACCGGTGTCCTCGACGAAGCGCCGGGACAGGGTGCGCGCCGAGACCCCCGCGTGCCGGGCCAGCACGTCGAGGCTCAGGTGCTCGTCGAGCCGGCGCAGCGCCCACTCCCGGGTGGCGGCGAAGCGCTCGCCCAGCGGCTCGGGCACACTGCGCGGTACGTACTGCGCCTGGCCGCCGCTGCGGTAGGGGGCGGCGACCAGGCGCCGGGCGGCGTGGTTGGAGGCGGCCACACCGAGATCCCCGCGCAGGATGTGCAGGCAGAGGTCGATGCCGGAGGCGGCCCCGGCCGAGGTGAGGACGCTGCCCTCGTCGACGAAGAGCACGTTCTCGTCGACCTTGACGCGCGGATGCTTCGCGGCGAGCGCCCGCGTGTAGTGCCAGTGCGTGGTCGCGCGCCTGCCGTCGAGCAGTCCGGTGGCGGCGAGGGCGAAGGCACCGGTGGAGATGGCCGCGAGCCGCGCGCCCCGCTCGTGGGCGGCGACCAGCGCGTCGACGACGGCCCGCGGCGGGTCCTCGCGGTCCGGGAAGCGGTATCCGGGGATGAACACGATGTCGGCCCACGCGAGCGCGTCGAGGCCGTCGGCGACGGAGTACGACAGCCCGTCGCCGCCGTTGACGAGCCCCGGTGCCGCCCCGCACACCCGCACCTCGTAGGGCATGCTCGCCCGCGTCGTGAAGACCTGCGCGGGAATCCCGACGTCGAGCGGCTTGGCACCCTCCAGCACGAGGACGGCGACACGGTGGAGACGGGAGGCTGACACGGGGACAGGGTACGAGGCAGGTCAGGCCGAGCCGCCGTACCGGACGCGCGCCGCGTGGGCGGCGGGGTCGGAAGGCTTCTGTGGCTCCGTCGTGTCAGCCCAAGCAGCGGCCCGCGGCGGCTTCGGCCCGTGGTCGCTTCCCGTCGTCCCAGTACGTCGTGGACGGCGCTCGCGCCTTCGGAGAGCGGCCGGTCGGCGCCGGCGTCCCAGGCCATGATCGCGGCGTAGGCGCGGACGCCCGGGGGGTGAGGCCGGCGCGGCGCTTCCGCGCGTCCGACGCGCCGGACCGCGCCGGTGCGGGTGCGCAGCCGAAGCGTTACGGCGGGTCTCCTCGCCGGACACGAAACTAGGACGGTCCCAGTACTCGCGCCAGATACGGCGCCGTCGCGCTTGCCTCCGCCCGGGCCACCTCCACCGGCGTCCCCGCCGCCACGATGTGGCCGCCCGCGTCGCCGCCGCCGGGGCCGAGGTCGATCACCCAGTCCGCGCCCGCCACCACCGACATGTCGTGCTCGACGACGACCACCGTGTGCCCGGCGTCGACAAGACCGTGCAGCTGACGCATCAGGACCTCGACGTCGGCCGGATGGAGTCCGGTCGTCGGCTCGTCGAGGAGGTAGAGGGTGTGACCGCGACGGCCACGCTGCAACTCACCGGCCAGCTTGATGCGTTGGGCCTCACCGCCGGACAACTCGGTGGCGGGCTGCCCGAGTCGCAGATAGCCGAGCCCGACGTCCAGCAGGGTGCTCAGACTCCGCGCCACGACCGGTGTGTCGGCGAAGAACTCCGCCGCGCTCTCCACCGTCAGATCCAGCACCTGCGCGATGTTCCGTTCCCGGTACGTCACTTCGAGCGTCTCTGGGTTGTAGCGCGCCCCACCGCAGTCCGGGCACGGCGCATAGGTGCTCGGCAGGAACAGCAGCTCCACACTCACGAACCCCTCGCCCTGACAGGTCTCGCACCGCCCGCCCGCGACATTGAAGGAGAAGCGACCGACCCCGTAACCCCGCTCGCGTGCCGCGTCGGTGGCCGCGAACACCTTGCGTACGACGTCGAACAGGCCGGTGTACGTGGCGAGGTTGGACCGCGGGGTGCGACCGATCGGCTTCTGGTCGACCGAGACCAGCCGCCCCACCCCCGCGAGGTCCTCGGTGATCTCGCCGATGAGCGTGGACTTGCCGGACCCGGACACACCGGTGACCGCGGTGAACACCCCGAGCGGGCACTCGGCCGTCACGCCGCGCAGGTTGTGCCGGGTGACCGGCCCGACCTTCAACTCCCCACGAGCGGAACGCACGTGCCGTACCGCGGCGGGGGAGCGGTCGAACAGGAAACGGGCCGTCGCCGACTCCTCGACCCCGGCCAGGTCCGCCACCGGTCCGCTGTGCAGCACCTCGCCGCCGTGGTCACCGGCGCGCGGGCCCACGTCGACGAGCCAGTCGGCACCGCGCATGACGTCGAGGTGGTGCTCGACCACGAACACCGAGTTGCCGGCCGCCTTCAGCCGCTCCAGCACGGTGAGCAGTGCCTCGGTGTCCGCCGGGTGCAGACCGGCGGACGGCTCGTCCAGGACGTACACCACACCGAACAGTCCGGAGCGCAACTGCGTCGCCAGGCGCAGGCGTTGGAGCTCTCCGGTCGAGAGGGTCGGGCTGGCGCGGTCCAGGCTCAGGTAGCCGAGGCCGAGTTCGAGGACCGGGGCGATACGGGACCTGAGGTCGGCGGTCAGGACGCGGGCGGTCTCGTCGGTGGCGACCAGTTGGTCGGCGAGGTCCGTCAGCGGCAGCGCGGCGAGTTCGGCGATCGTACGGCCGCCGAAGGTGACCGCCAGCGCCTCGGGCCGCAGCCTGCTGCCGCCGCAGACCGGACATGGAGCGCTGGTCAGGAAGTGCTCCGCGCGGGCGCGCAGGGTCGCGCTCCTGGAGTCCGAGAAGGTCTTCATGACATACCGGTGGGCGCTCATGTACGTGCCCTGGTACGGCCGTTGGATACGGTCCGCGTCCCGCACCGGGTGCACGGTGACGACCGGCTGTTCCTCGGTGAACAGGATCCACTCCCGCTGCTCGGCGGGCAGTTCACGCCAGGGCCGGTCCACGTCGTGGCCGAGCGCGTCGAGGATGTCCCGCAGGTTCTTGCCCTGCCAGGCGCCGGGCCACGCGGCGATGGCACCTTCGCGGATCGACAGCGACGGATCGGGCACCAGCGACCGCTCGGTCGTACGGTGCACCCGGCCCAGCCCATGACACTCCGGGCAGGCTCCGACGGCCGTGTTGGGAGAGAAGGAGTCGGAGTCGAGGCGCTCGGCGCCCGGGGGGTAGTCGCCGGCGCGGGAGAAGAGCATGCGCAGCGAGTTGGAGAGGTTGGTGACCGTGCCGACGGAGGAGCGGGAGGTCGGCGCCGAGCGGCGCTGTTCGAGCGAGACCGCCGGCGGCAGCCCCGTGATCTCGCCGACCTTGGGCGCGCCCACCTGGTGGATCAGCCGGCGGGCGTAAGGGGCGACCGACTCGAAGTAACGCCGCTGGGCCTCGGCGTAGATCGTGCCGAACGCCAGCGAGGACTTCCCCGACCCGGACACCCCGGTGAACACCGCCACCACGTCCCGGGGAATGTCGACGTCCACGCCCTTGAGATTGTGCTCCCGGGCTCCGCGGACACGGACGTACGGGTCGTGGGGGCTCGGCATGCGGGGACTCCGTACGGACGTCGACCAGGGCGGGACAAACTCCGTAATTCTATGCGAGCGACGCGCGCGACCGCTCGTGGTCTGCCCGAGTGCGGTCATATTCGCCCGTGGCACCTGGCCTGCGGTGTCACGTTTCAATATCTTGGCGTCGGGGAGACGGCTCTGGCAGAGAGCGCTGTCTCATGCGAGGGGAGTTCCGCACCATGCCGATGTTCGGCAGACGTCAGAGACGCGAAAATGCCTTCGGCGAAACGCGGAAGGCGGCGTTACGGGCCTTCGCGATCTCCGACGAGGATCTGAGCACCCTCGAACGCGTCACGAGCCATGCGCGCACGCAGCTTCTGCGGCTCAGCGACAGTGACCTGGAAACGATCGACAACGGCAGCGGGTACCGGCTGATGCCGCTCATGCACCAGCGCGCCGGCGCGGCACGCGTCCTCGGTCACCCGGGCATCCCCATGCTGGTCACCGAGGTGAGCAACGTGCAGGCCGCGGTGCTCAACCTCGAGTCGTACGAGGGCGATCCCATGCTGGTGCTCGAGGGCTACGACCTGCTCAACAGACTCACGCTCCTCGCCGAGCTGGCCCACGTACCCGAGGAGATCGGCGGCGTCGTCACCCTGCCGAACGAAGCCCCGGGCGCCCCCGCCCCCGCCGCGCCCGGCACGGCGACCGACGAGCCGCCCGGGCCCTGAGGTCCGACGCTCACCGCCCGGTGAAGATCCCGGCCAGCCGGCGGTACGACTCCAGCAGCGCCGACCGGTCGTACGTGCTCGTCGTCACCAGGACCTCCTGGGCTCCCGTCTCCTTCAGCACCGTCTCCAGCTCATGGGCGACCTGCTCCTCGGTCCCGGCGAGATGGCCGGTCAGCCCGGACTCGTAGAAACCGCGTTCCCTCTCCGTCATCGTGAGTGCCTCGACGCGCTCTGCGGGCGGCAGGGGCGGGAACGTGCCGTGCGTGCGTGAGTACGCCATCGACCAGGCCTCCGGGACCAGCAGCCGCCGCGCCTCCTCCGGCGTGCCGGCCACCGCGATCGTGCCCGAGACGACGACGTACGGCTCCCGGGCCCAGGGGGAGGGGCGGAACCGTTCACGGTAGTGATCGATGCCGCGCCGCATCTTCTCCCTGTTCCGGAGGTCGCCGATGACCATCGGCAGACCGGCGCGGGCGGCGATCGCGGCGCCCTCGCCCATGGCCAGCACGAAGGGCGGCACGGACAGCCCCTCGGCGGGGCGCGCGTGCACGCCCGTGGGGGACGATCCGCTGAACCAGCCGAGCAGTTCCTCCAGTTGGCCGGCGAAGTCCTCGGCGTCCCCCTTGTCGCGGCCCAGCGCCCTGCGCACCCCGTCGGTGAAGCCGACGGACCGCCCCAGCCCCATGTCGATCCGGCCCGGGAACAGTGACTCCAGCACCCCGAACTGCTCGGCCACCACGAGGGGTTGATGATTGGGCAGCATCACACCACCGGTGCCGACCCGTATCGTCCGTGTCGCCGCCGCGACGGCGGAGGCCAGCACGGTCGGCGCGGAACCGGCGACCCCCGGCACGCCATGGTGCTCCGACACCCAGAACCGGTGATACCCGAGCCCCTCCAGTTCCCGCGCCAGCCGCACGGTGTCCCGCAGCGCCTCCGCGCCGGTGTGCCCCTCACGGGTCCGGGAACGGTCGAGAACGGAGAAACGGGTCCGGGCGGTCAGGGAGCTCATACAAGTTTCAACGCCTGACGGACCCCAGGATTCCTGCCCCTGCTCCGACGCTCGGAGATGAAATCGATTGGGTCGGGAGCGGCCGGCATGTTCCGATGCTCGTTGTGAAACAGCGGGTGCACCTCCACGGAGTTCGGCTGGGGAGCAACGAGTTCCGGGTCATCCGGGCCGACTCGACCCCGGCCCGACTGGCCTTGCGCGACGACCGTCATTGGCTGTCGATGTACGCGGATCGGCAGGGCGCGGCCTCACTCGTCGCCCTGTGGGCCTTGGCCGCCCGGTCCGCCCATTCGCTGGTCTACCTGCCGATCCGGGCCAACCAGGCCCCTGACGGCGTCATGAGTGAGGGGGAGCCGGTCTCACTGGACCTGGTGCTGGTCCACCACAGCCTGCAGTTCCCGACCGCCTCGTGGAAGCGGATCCGGGCACGGCTCGGCGTGGGCAAACCGCACACGACGGCCACCCCGGCCGAGGACTTCCCCGACGAGAGCGCCATCGACCACGAGCGGCGACACCACCGGGCGTACCGCGACCACCTCGCCTTCCACATCGCCGCGCACACGCTCTTCGTCGTGGGCAGTTCCACCGCGTTCCGGGAGCACGGCACCGCGCTCCGCGGTCTCCTCGACGAAGCCCCGTCCTTTCTCCACCGCCATCCGAACGCGGGGCATTTCTGCGTGGAGATCAACCCGGGTCCCTGGCCCGTACGGACCCGTGGCCGTGTACCGGGAAGCCTGCACATCCAGTACTCCAGCACCTGGCAGATCTGAGGGCCCAGGAATGACGAAAGGCGAGGAGTTCACAACTCCTCACCCTTCTCAACGTATAGCGCACCGGGGGCCTTGCGGCAAGGCCCCCCACGTGCCGCAGAATCGCCTGCCGAGACCAGGACCTGCGGAAACGGGGATGTTGACATGCGTGTGGTGCTGACGGCGTGGGGATCGCGCGGGGACGTGGAGCCGCTGGCGGGACTCGCGGTGGGCCTGCGCGAACTCGGTGCGGAAGTGCGGGTGTGCCTGCCCGCGGACGAGGAGTTCGCACAGTTGCTGGACCGTGCGGGCGTACCGCTGGTGCCGCTCGGACCGACGGTGCGTTCCATCGTGACCCGTCCGAAGCCGCCGGGGGCGGCGGCCGCGTTCCAGCTCGCGCCCGAGTTGGTGGCCGCTCGGTTCGACACGCTCACCACGGCGGCCGAGGGATCCGACGTCCTGCTGGCGACCGGCCTGATGCCGTCGGGGGCACGGTCGGTGGCCGAGAAGCTCGGCGTCCGGTACGCGTTCGCGTGCTTCCACCCCTTCGGGCTGCCGTCGAAGCACTTCCGCCCGGGGGCGCGGCCGGGCACGCCCTCCCCGGAGGAGGAGACCGACCTCGAGGTGCTGTGGGAGCAGGACGGCCAACGGGTCGACCAGCTGTACGGCGAGGCGGAGAACCGCCACCGCGCCGCGATCGGCCTGCCGCCGCTGGCCGGCGTCCGGGACTACGCCCTGACCAGCCCCGCGCTGCTGGCCGCGGACCCGCTGCTGGCTCCGTGGAAGGACCTGACCAACCTCGAACTCGTCCAGACCGGGGCGTGGTTCCTGCCGGACGACCGCCCGCTCCCGCACGACCTGGAGACCTTCCTCGATGCCGGTGAACCGCCGGTCTACGTCGGCTTCGGCAGCATGGCCATGCACTCCTCGCCGGACCTTCCCCAGGTCGCCGTCGAGGCGGTGCGCGCCCACGGCCGGCGCGTCCTGCTCTCCCGCGGCTGGGCCGGCCTGGCCTCGGTCGACGACCGGGACGACTGCTTCGTCCTCGGCGAGGCCAACCATCAGGCCCTGTTCCGCCGGGTCGCGGCCGTCGTGCACCACGGAGGCGCGGGCACCACGCAGACGGCCGCAAGGGCCGGGGCGCCCCAGGTGATCGTCCCCCAGATCGTGGACCAGCCGCGCTGGGCCGCGCGCGTCGCCGAACTGGGCATCGGCGCCGCGCACGACGGCCCGACACCGACCGTCGAGTCCCTCTCCGCCGCCCTCAAGACGGCCCTGACCCCGGAGACGCAGGACCGCGCGAGGTCCGTGGCCGCCAGGGTCCGCACGGACGGAGCGAAGGTGGCCGCCCAGCTGCTGCTCGACGGGTTTCCGGACGCCTGAGCAGGCCGGTCTCGTGCGGGCGTGAGTGGTGGAAGGTGTCTGCCTAAGGTGGGGGCGTGACCGACAGCAGTGATCGTCCCCTCGCCGTCTTCGACCTGGACAACACCCTCGCCGACACCGCCCACCGTCAGCGCTTCCTGGAGCGCAGGCCGCGGGACTGGGACGCCTTCTTCGCCGCCGCGCCGCAGGACCCACCGATCGGGGAGGGCATCGCGCTGGTGCTGGAGAGCGCGAAGGAGTGCGAGGTGGTCTATCTGACGGGGCGGCCCGAGCGCTGCCGCCGGGACACGCTCGCGTGGCTGACGGCGCAAGGGCTGCCGGACGGACGGGTGTTCATGCGGCGCAACGACGACCGCAGGCCCGCCCGGCGCACCAAGCTGGAGATCCTCCGCCGTCTCGCCCGTACCCGGGAGATCCGGGTGTTCGTGGACGACGACGAGCTGGTGTGCGAGGACGCGGAACGGGCGGGTTTCCGGGTCGTACGGGCGCGCTGGACCGCCCCCTCCGCGGCGCTGAAGAAGGCGCAGGAGGGGGAGGGGCGTACCTGAGGTTCGGGAAAGGCCTGGTGAAGCGGTCCGTCAGTCGGACTCGTCGAGTCGGAATCCCACCTTCAGGCCCACCTGCCAGTGCGCGATCTCTCCCTCCTCGATCTGGCCGCGTACCTGCACCACCTCGAACCAGTCCAGATTGCGCAGCGTCTGGGAGGCCCGGCTGATGCCGTTGCGGATGGCCTGGTCGACGCCGTCCGGCGAGGTGCCGACGATCTCGGTGACCCGGTAGGTGTGGTTCGACATGCGGGTGCTCCTCTCCGTACGCCCCTGATGACCGGAGCGTCACGTGTGTCGCGCGTCACTCCACCGTGCCCCAAGCTGCGGCGGAGCGCGAGACGTCCGGTTGCTTGCCGGGGCGCCCCTTGACGCCCGGTATTGGTCCATACCAAACTCCCGGGCACGCCCGTACGAGCTGACCGCTCGCCCCCCACGCCGGGACCTTCGCCCTGTCCGTCAGACAGAACAGGACCCCCCGTGAGACGTCGAAGCCTGCTCTCCCTCGCCTCCCTCGGCCTGCTCGGCGGGTGCGCACTCGTGCCGGGCGGGGAAGGCAGACGCACCGTCACCGTGTGGCTGATGAAGGACAGCGCCTCGCAGGACTTCCTGCACCGCTTCACCGAGGCCTTCGAGCGCGACAACAGCCATCTGCGCCTGGACATCCGCATCCAGCAGTGGAGCGGCATCGGCCAGAAGGTCCAGCGCGCGCTCGACGACGACTCGGGCACCGGTCCCGACGTCATCGAGGTCGGCAACACCCAGGTCCCGCAGTACGTCGAGGACGACCGGCTGCTGGACCTGACACTGGAGTCGGCCCTGCACTGGGGCAGCCGCGACTGGCTGCCCGGCCTCGCCGAGCCGGGGCAGCTCATGTCCCACCAGTACGGCATCCCCTGGTACGCGGCCAACCGTGTCGTCATCTACCGCAAGGACCTCTTCGCCAAGGCCGGCATCACCTCCCCGCCCCGCACGCACGACGAGTGGCTCACCGTCACCGAACGCCTCAACTCCGGCGGTGATCAGGGCATTTACCTCGCGGGACAGGACTGGTACACCCTGGCCGGCTTCATCTGGGAGGAAGGGGGCGGCCTGGCGGACGACGGGGACAGCGACGGCGCCGGCTGGCGGGGCTCGCTGGACACCCCGGCCGCCCTGCGCGGCATGGACTTCTACCGGCGCCTGCAGGCACTCGGCGACGGTCCGGCCGGCGCCGACGAGGAACACCCGCCCCAGGCCGGCGTGTTCGCCAAGGGTCGGGTCGCGCAGATCATCGCGCTGCCCGGCCTGGCCCGCACCGTCGTCCAGCAGAACCCCGGCCTGCAGGGCAAGCTGGGGTTCTTCCCGGTGCCGGGCAAGGCCGCCGGGCGGCCCGGTGCCGTCTTCATCGGCGGCTCCGACCTCGTCGTACCGAACACCACCCGCGAACGGGACGGTGCTGTGGCCGTCGTCGCCGCGCTGACCGGCGCCAGATGGGACACCGAGCTGGCGCGCGCCATGAACTACGTCCCCAACAAGAGGTCCCTCGCCCGGCACGTCGCCGGTGAGGAGGGGGTCGCGGCCATGGCGGCCGGCGCCGCACGGGGCCGGGCGACCCCCGCCACACCGCAGTGGGGCGCGGTCGAGGAGGACAACCCGATCAAGCAGTACATGACGCGGGTGCTCACCGGCGCGGACCCGGCGACCGAGGCCCGCAAGGCCTCCCGGCGCATCACGGCGGTCCTGAACCGCCTGGACTGAGGAGACCGGCGGTCAGCGCACCAGGCTCAGCGACAACGCGAACCGCCCTTCTTCGTCCGTCCACCAGTGCTCCAGATCCAGCCCGGCGGAGGCCAGTTCGGCGCGTACGCCCTCCTTGCGGAACTTCGCCGACACCTCCGTGCGCAGCTCCTCGTCCTCCGCGAAGTCGACGGCGAGATCCAGTGCCGGGATCTTCACCGTCTGGGTCGTACGGGAGCGCAGCCGCATCTCGATCCACTCGTTCTCCCGGTCCCACAGGGCCACGTGGTCGAAGGCGCCGGGATCGAAGTCGGCATGCAGTTCCCGGTTGACGACGGTCAGGACGTTCTTGTTGAAGGCCGCCGTCACACCGGCCGCGTCGTCGTACGCCCGTACCAGCACCTTCTCGTCCTTGACCAGGTCCGTGCCGAGCAGCAGCGCGTCACCGGGGGAGAGCAGGGAGCGGATCGCGGCGAAGAACGCGGCCCGCTCGACCGGCAGCAGGTTGCCGATCGTCCCGCCCAGGAAGGCGATCAGCCGGGGACCCGGCGTGTCCGGCAGGGCCAGACTCGCCGTGAAGTCGGCGATGAGAGCGTGCACCTGGAGCCCGGGGCGTTCGGCGATGAGCGCGTGCCCGGCCTGCGTGAGCGCGCTCTCGCTGACGTCCACGGGGACGTACGTGTCCAGGTCGCTGAGCGCGTCGATGATGAACCGGGTCTTCTCCGAGGAGCCGGAGCCCAGTTCGACGAGCGTACGGGCCCGGGTGGCCGCGGCGATCTCGCCGGCGCGGGCGACGAGGATCTCGCGTTCGGCGCGGGTGGGGTAGTACTCGGGCAGTTCGGTGATCTGCTCGAAGAGCTCGCTGCCGTGGGCGTCGTAGAACCACTTCGGCGGCAGGGTCTTCGGCGTGCCGGTCAGGCCCTGCAGGACGTCGGCGCGCAGGGCGGCGTCGGTGGCGTCCTCGGGCAGGGTGCGGGTGAGAAGGAACGGACTCACGTACGGGGCTCCTTCGAGGGTGCGGGGGCCAAGGTCTCGCTCGGCTCCTTCAGGGGGGTGAGCAGCACGTCGGTGCGGCTCGCCGCGAGCAGGGTGCGGTCGGGGACCTCCTGCCAGTGCGGATCGTCGTCGTAGGGCTCGGAGGCCACGACGGTGCTGCGGCCGGGGGAGTTGAGATACCAGAGGGTGTCGCCCCAGGCGGTGGCGGTGATGGTCTCGCCGTTGGAGAGCAGCAGGTTGAGCCGGGAACCGGGGGCCGCCTCGGCGACCTCCAGCACGGTGTCGGCCAGCGCCTGCCCCTCCTCGTCGCCGGCCCGCAGCCGGGCCAGGACCAGCGCCCAGACGAGCGCCGAGTCGTTGCGGGCCTCCAGGGACAGCACGTCGACCGCGGGCAGGCTCTCCACCAGCGGTGCGAGCGACCGCGGCCAGCCCTTGACGGCACCGTTGTGGCTGAACAGCCAGGGCCCGGTGGCGAAGGGGGCCGCCGCGGCCTCGGCGTCGGCGCCCGAGAGGGTCGCGTCACGTACGGCGGCCAGCAGCGCGCCGGTGCGGATCACCCGCGCGAGGTCCGCGAAGGACAGGTCCGCCCAGATGGGTCCGGCACGCCGGTAACGGGCCGGCACCGGATCGCCCTCGGCGTACCAGCCCACGCCGAAACCATCGGCGTTGACCGTCCCGTACCGCTGCCGCCGGGGCTCCCACGACTGGCGGTACAGGCTGTGCGCGGGCTCCACGAGGAGCCGGCCCAGCGGCTCCTCGGGGCCCAGATACGCCAGATGACGGCACATCAGACGTCTCCCGCGGACCGGGCGGTGCGGAACCCGGAGAAGATCTGCCGCCGGATCGGGTAGTCCCAGTTGCGGAACGTGCCCCGGCAGGCCACCGGGTCCACGGCGAACGAGCCGCCGCGCAGCACCTTGTACTCCGGTCCGAAGAACACCTCCGAGTACTCCTTGTACGGGAACGCCTCGAAGCCCGGGTACGGCAGGAAGTCGCTCGCCGTCCACTCCCACACGTCACCGATCAACTGCCGTACGCCGAGCGGCGATTCCCCGGCCGGGTAGCTGCCCGCCGGGGCCGGGCGCAGATGCCGCTGGCCGAGGTTGGCGTGCTCCGGGGCCGGGTCGGCGTCGCCCCACGGGTAGCGCATCGAGCGGTTCCCGGCCGGATCGTGCCGGGCGGCCTTCTCCCACTCGGCCTCGGTGGGCAGCCGCCGCCCGGCCCAGCGGGCGTAGGCGTCGGCCTCGTACCAGCACACGTGGACGACCGGCTCGTCGGGCGGCACGACCTCGGTGACGCCGAAGCGGCGCCGCAGCCACTGCTTGCCGTCACGGCGCCAGAACAGCGGGCCGGTGATGGAGTGTTCGCGTATGTGCGCCCAGCCCTCCGCCGTCCACCAGCGTTCGTTGTCGTAGCCGCCGTCGTCGATGAACGCCTGGTAGGCGCCGTTCGTGACCGGTGTGGTGTCGATGTGGAAGGAAGCCACCTCGCGCCGGTGCGCGGGGCGTTCGTTGTCCAGCGCCCACGGCTCGCTGGAGGTTCCCATGGTGAACGGGCCGCCGGGGACGAGGACTTCGGCAGGTCCGGTGGACAGCGCGACCGGCTCAGGGTCGGGAGCCGTCAGGGCCTGCGGGCCCTTGCGGAGCTGATGGGTGATCAGCATCGTCTCGTCGTGCTGCTGTTCGTGCTGGGCGATCATCCCGAAGGCGAAGCCCGCCTCCGTCAGCCGAGTGCCGTGGAAGTCGGCGCGCTCCAGCACGTCCATCACCCGCCCGCGCACCTCGGCGGCGTAGGCGCGGGCCTCGGCGGGCGGCAGCAGCGGCAGCGAGGGCCGCTCCGAGCGCGGGTGCTCGAAGGCGTCGTACAGGCCGTCGATCTCGGGGCGTATCGCCTCCCGGCCGGCGACGCCCCGCAGCAGCCACAGCTCCTCCTGGTTGCCGATGTGGGCGAGGTCCCACACCAGCGGGGACATCAGCGGCGAGTGCTGGGCCGTGAGGTCGGGCTCCTCGACGCAGCTGGTCAGCAGCGTGGTGCGGTCGCGCGCGGTGGTCAGGGTGGTCAGGGCCCGCTCACGGAGCGTCTCGGCGTCGATGGCGGGGTCGGTCATGTGCGGAGGTCCTTCCCGTGGGTGCGCCCGGCCGTGTCGTACACACGCTCGAGCAGCTCGTCGGCCGGGGTGCGGCCCTGAACGACATAACGGTCCCGGTACGCCGTGACGGCGGCCGTGACCTCGGGGGTGGCGCCGATCCGGGGCAGTGCCTCGATCGCCGCGGCGAAACAGGTGACGGCCGCCTCGTGCAGCTCGGGGTCGGAGAGAGCCGAGCGGGCCGCGTCCAGCCACAGCGGGTTGTGCGGCGCCGGCAGCGCCATGGCCCGCTCGGCCAGGGGCTTCACCGTGCGGTAGGCGGTCTCGGCGGCCCAGGGGTCGTCGAAGAGCGCCGTGGTCACGGCGAGCGGGACGATCCAGCCGTCCTCGCCGGGCTGCGCGTCGATCATGCGCAGCTCCAGGAAACCGCGCGGTCTGACCGGCGGGAACAGGGTCGTGATGTGGTAGTCCAGATCGGCGCGGGTCGGCCGCCCGGGCGTGCGCGACCTGGTCCACTCCCGGAAGGTCAGCCCCTCCGGAACGTCCCAGGGCGCGCCCTCGCGCCGTACGCACATCACCGGCGAGTCCAGGACGTGCCGGGCCCAGGCGGCACGCGGATCGCCCTCCAGCGGAGGGCCTCCCGCCCGGCCGGTGCCGATCTCCATCCAGGTCAGCTGCCGGGTGGAGCGCCAGCCCGTGGGCTCACGGTCGGCCAGCGGCGAATTGGCGAAGGCGGCCACCAGGACCGCGCCCAGCTGGTGCGCCAGCCACCAGCGCCGGCCGTGGCCGAGGGGGCCGGGCTCCTCGTACCCGGCGTCGAGGCACACCTGCACCGACGCCGAGGTGCACATCATGCGGCGGCCGGCCGGACCGGTGCGGTCCAGGCAGGCCTCCATGGCGTCGTAGCGCGGCTCGTGCAGGAACCGGCGCGGGGAGTGCCAGGGGTCGTGTCCGATGCCGACCAGGCCGAGACCGTGCCCGGCGAGCGCCGTACGGACGGCGTCGAGGTCGGCGGATACGGTACCGATGCACTCCGTCAGGGAGGCGGCGGGCGGCGAGCTCAGCTCCAGCTGGCCGCCGGGCTCTATGGTGAGCGCCGACCTCAGGGGCACGGTCCGCAGTGCGGCATAGGCCGCTCGGAGTCGTTCGTGAGTCACGGGGAGCCGCGGGTCGCGCAGCTCGTGGACGAGCCATTCCAGTTCGACCCCGACGCCTCGGGGCGGGCCGGTCTTGAAACATATGCCCCGTACCAGGGCCTCCACCTCGGCTTCGGTGAGGGCGGTGCGAGGCTCCGTACAGTCGCTGCAGTCGGTCGCTGAATCGGACATGTCGGATCCCTTCTGAGGTTCCACCGTGCCGTCGACCGGGGCGCCGGGGCTCCCGGACGGCGACACCCGTCCCACCCAAAACCCTCGCGCCGATTCGCACAAGGGTGCGTACCGCCACGTTCCGACTCGGTAATCTCCTCGATCCGGCTGTTTTCTGCGGTTTTCCTGGGCGTTCACGGGTGCGGAAAACTCCGTTGCACCGCATGTCCAGCATCACCCAGGATGCGTGCATGAGCACGACGGGGGAGCGCGCACGGCGCGCGCACACGGCGCCGACGGGGGTGGCGCCATGAGCGCGCGCCTGCGCGGCATCGCACACGAGACCGAGCAGATCGTGGCGGCGGGCGCGTATCGCGCGCCCGACGGACGCGAGGTGTCCATCGCGGCGGCGGTGGCGGCGGCCCGAGCCGGTACGGCCATGTACGGGCCCGATCCGATACGGACACCGCAGGCCGTTTCCGCCGAGACGTTCCTCGAGGTCACCGGCGAGAGCAGCCTGGAGGCGGCCCGCCGGGTCGGCGGCGAGGTCGCGGTGCTGAACTTCGCCTCGGCCCGCAACCCCGGCGGCGGCTTCCTGAAAGGCGCGCAGGCCCAGGAGGAGGCCCTGTGCCGCGCCTCCGCGCTCTACACGTGCCTGCTTCAGGCGCCGGAGTTCTACGAACACCACCGCGCCCACCGCGACCCGTTCTACACGGACCGTGTCATCCACTCACCGGCCGTACCCGTCTTCCGCGACGACCACGGCCGCCTGCTCGACGAGCCGTTCACCGCCGGCTTCCTCACGGCGGCGGCCCCGAACGCCGGCGTCGTCCGCCGTACGACGCCCGAGCGGGCCGCCGAGCTGCCGCAGGCCCTGACGACACGCGCCGAGCGGGTGCTGGAGACGGCCGCGGCCCAGGGCTACCGCCGCCTGGTGCTGGGCGCCTGGGGCTGCGGAGTCTTCCAGAACGACCCGGCCCAGGTGGCCGGGGCCTTCCGCGCGCTGTTCGGCCCGGGCGGCCGCTTCGCCGCGACCTTCGAGCACGTCACGTTCGGCATTCTGGACCGCACGGCCGGTCAGACGGTCCGAGCGACGTTCGTACGGGCGTTCCCGCAGCGCCAGCTCCAGCCGTAGCCGAAGCCGGCGAGTCCCCCGCAGACGGGGGATGCTGCGGGGGACTCACCCAGCTAGACGGACGAAGGACGGGCGGAGTTCCCGCGTCGGCGAGATTGTTCAGGGTCGGCGAGATTGTGCAGCGGGCGCGGCCGATCCGCATGCCGGGGCGGCGGCGGTGGACGGTCAGCCGGGCGAGGCCGACGGCACCGGCCGTGAGGCCGCGGGTGGAGCCCTGAGGAAGCCAATGCCCCGCTCGGAGCAGCTCGGTCAGCTCCACCCGTACCGTTCCGCGAGCCGCTGCCGCACCAGGTTGAACCGGCCCCGGTCCAGCGCGCAGGCCTCGCGGCGCATTCCCTCCTCGTGCAGGCGCAGCACCCGGTCCACGTCGACCCATGAGTCACGCCCCGAGCGGTCCCAGGGCCCGCTGCCGATCGCGACCCACTCGCGGTCGCCGTCGTGCCGCTTGCTGGACAGCTGGACGGCGAGCAGGGTGCCGGTGGCCTCGCGGGCGACGACCAGGACGGGGCGGTCCTTGCCGCGGCCGTCGTTCTCCTCGAACGGCACCCACGTCCACACGATCTCGCCCGGGTCGGGGTCGCCGTCATGCGCGGGGGAGTACTCGGTACGCACCGTGCCCACCCGGCGCGGATCGGCCTCGGTGGTGGCACTGGCGCCGAAGCGCCCGGGAACGTTCTCATCGGTAAACGCAGTCACGCACGCACCTTAAGGTCTGTCCGCGCGGGGTACGCCGGCAGGTTCAGTCGGAGGACTCCTCCGCAGCCTGTTGACGCAGCCGCTCCACCAGATCCTTGGCCTTCTCCACGCCGGTGTCGATCTGGTCTCCGTACTTGCCGTCCGTGCGGTCGTCGATGATGTCGCCCGCCTTCTCCAGCCCTTCTCCGACGGCCTCGCCGTGCGCTTCGACGATGTCCTCCGCCTTGTCCTTGAGGTTCTTCAGGGACTCGAACATCGGGCGTCCTCCTCGAGTCGCGGCCGTGACCGCGTGACCGGATACAGGGCGATGCTCGCCGGGTACGACGGCTGCGGACAAGAGGGCGCGTGATGCACACGGGGCACGAACCGCGAGCACCGGCGGCGCACACGGGCCGGGGGCCCTCGAAGCCGAGGACCCCCGGGATGTGCTGTGCGGACCCCCGTCCGCTAACCCTCCTTCTCCACCGGCACCTTCTGCGACGGCGGTGCAACGATGCCGTTCAGGGAGGGGGAAGTGCCGTTCGCGGGCTGGGAGTTCTGGTTCATGGAGGCGAGCAGCTGGCGGGCGAGGCCAAGGCCCGTACCGCCCATGGTGAGTGCCTTGGCGAGCATGTCGGCCATGCCGTCGGCCCCGTTGAGCACCACCATGTTGTCGACGCTGCCGAAGGCGGACGCGCCCGCCTTCACGATCTCCGGCCAGTTCTCGGCGAGTTGCTGCGCGACGACGGCCTCCTGGTTCTCGGCGAGGGCGGCGGCCCGCGCCTTGATGGCCTCCGCCTCGGCGAGACCCTTGGCCTTGGTCGCCTCGGCGTCCGCCAGACCCCTCGCCTGCGCGGCCGCCGCCTCGGCCTCACCGGTGGCCCGGGTGGCGGCCGCCGTGGCGGAACCCCGGCTCTTGGTCGCCTCGGCCTCGGCCCCCGCGGCCGTCTTGACCCGGGTCGCCTCGGCCGCCGCCGCGAGCTCCGTCTCCTTCGCCTTGGCCTGCGCCGCCGAGATCCGCGCGTCACGCTCGGCCTCGGCCAGCGTGCGCTTCTCGTAGGCCTTCGCGTCCGCCGGCTTGCGGACGTCCGCCTGCAGTTGCTGCTCCCGCCGGTGCGCCTCGAGTTCGGCGACCCGTGTCTCCTGGACGACGACCTCCTGCCGTGCGGCCGCGTCCGCCAGCGGACCGGCCTGTCGCGCCTTCGCGGCCGCCTTGTCCCGTTCGGCCTGGTAGCCGGCCTGCAGGATCTCACTGTCCCGGGTCGCCTCCGCCATCCGCGCGAACGACTGCTGCTCGGCCTCGGTGGCCAGCCGGTTCGCCTCCGCCTGCGCGATGCGCGCGTCCCGCTGGACGGCCGCCGCGTGCGGCATCGCCAGGTTCTGGATGTACCCGGTCGGGTCCTCGATCTCATGGATTTGCAGGGAGTCGACGATGAGCCCCAGCTTCTCCATCTCCGTGCCGCAGGCGGCCCGGGTCTGCGCGGTGAGCTTCTCCCGGTCGCGGATCATGTCCTCGACCGTCAACCCGCCGACGATGGACCGCAGATGACCGGCGAACACGTTGTGCACCCGCTCCGCCATCAGCTTCTGCTGGTCCAGGAACCGCCGGGACGCGTTGGCGATCGACACGAAGTCGTCGCCCACCTTGAAGATGACCACGCCCCGCACCTTGAGCGGAATGCCCTGGTGGGTCACGCAGTCCACGTGCAGTTCGGTCTCGTTCAGATCGAGCGAGAGCTTGCGCACCGCCTGCACACCGGGCAGCACCAGGGTGCCCCGCCCGGTGACGATGCGGAATCCCATGCCCTCCTCCAAGCCCTCGGTACGGTGCTTGGAGCCGGAGATGACCAGCGCCTCGTTGGGTTCCGCGACACGCCACATCGCCTTGAACAGACCGACCAGAACGAGAATGGCGGCGACCACCACTCCCGCAACGACGCCGACAACCATCGGCATACGCCCCCTTTGCATGGTGCCCTCTCGGCACCGAACGAAGGGAGTGTGCTCCCGCGCGGCGCCGGGGTGAAGACGCCTGCGAATCCTTGTCGTTTTCTTGACGCAGGCCCCCTTGAACAGGCTCTCACCTGCGCGGAAGCGGGCTCACGTGAGGTAAGAGGACGGCTCAGCCGTCGTACGCCTCGGTCACGTAGACCGTCCGCGGCGGCAGGTACTCCACCACCATCACCACCGTGCCCCGCTCGATCCGCGCCGTCCCGGTGGCCGGATACGCGAGGAAGTGCTCGGCCCCGCCGCGCACCCGTACGATCACCTCGCCGACGAGCCCGGGCCCGACCGTGCCGGTGACCCGCCCCATGAGCCCGACCATCGACGCATCGTCCATGGTCACAGGGTACGGGCCCGTCCCGCCTACGCCGCCGTTGCATCGGTGACGACCTGCGGCGGCGGCCACGCCTCGTGCCAGCGCAACTCGGCCTCCGCCTGCGCCGCGAGGGAGATCAACAGCGGCTCGCTGCCCGCGGGGCCCAGGAGTTGGGCGCCGACGGGCAGTCCGTCGACGAAGCCGGCCGGGACGTTGACGCCGGGCCAGCCCAGTACGTTCCACGGCCAGGCGTAGGGGCAGGCGGCGATCATCGCGCGGTCGGTGGCGAGCCCGCTCAGCGGCAGCATCGCGCCGATGCGCGGCGGGGGAGCGGCCGTGGTGGGCGCGAGCACGACGTCGTACGAGCGGAAGAACGCGCCGATACGACGGTGCAGTACCGCCTCCTGCCGCCGCGCCACCCGCAGCGGCGCCCCACCGAGCAGCCGGCCGAGCCGCGCGGCGTCGCGGGTGCGCCGGTCGAGGAGGGCGGGGAAGGGGGCCTCGCGGACGCGTTCGGCGAGGCCGACGGTCGCGCGGGGGATGAAGGTCAGCCCGATCTGGCCGTACGGCGGGTCGGCCTCTTCCACCAGGTGCCCCAAGGAGCCGAGTTTTTCGGCGAGTTCGACGACGCGTCGGCGCACCTCCGGCTGCAGACGGGCCGGCAGCGCGGTGAACGGCGGCTTGAGGGCGAGAGCGATGCGCAGCCGCCCGGGATCGCGGCCGACCGCCTCGGAGGCGTCGATGCGGGCCGGGCGGTGGGGGTCGAGGTCGTGGTTGCCGCTCGCCGCGTCGAGCAGCAGGGCCGCGTCGGCGACGGTACGGGCGAGGGTGCCGTTGACGGTGATGCCCTGGAAGGACTCGCCGCGGGGCCAGGTGGAGATGCGGCCGCGCTGGGGCTTGATGCCGACCAGATGGGTCCAGGAGGCGGGGATGCGGACGGATCCGGCGCCGTCGGAGCCCAGTGCGGCGGGCACGAGCCCGGCGGCGACGGCGGCGGCCGAACCGCCGGAGGAGCCGCCTGGCGTGTGCTCCGGATTCCACGGGTTGCGGGTGGCGCCGAACGCGGGGCCCTCGGTGAAGGGCCACTGCCCGAACTCGCAGGTGTTGGTCTTGCCGACGACGACGGCCCCGGCGGCCCTCAACCGCCGTACCGCCTCCCCGTCCCGGGCCACCGGCGGGAACTTCCCCTCGCACCCGAAGGCGGTCGGCTCGCCGGCCACATCCATGTCGTCCTTGACGGCGACGGGCACGCCGAGCAGCGGTTTGCGGACGCCGGCGGCCAACTCCCGGTCCGCTGCGTCCGCTTCGGCGAGGGCGGCCTCGCCGCGGACGACCCTGAAGGCGTTGAGGGAGGACTGAGTCGCGTCGATCCGTGCCAGCGCCTGCTCGACGAGCGCACGGGAGGTCACCTCACCGGCGGCCAGCGCCCGTGCGGACTCCGCCAGTCCTGCGGCACGGTCGAACGTCATGGGGCCACCTCCGCGAACGTCTGTCTACCGAACGGTAACGTCCGCGGCCCCGCAGCGGTACGGAATCTCGAACATCCCTCTGCCGCAAGGGACTTGAGTGGCCACTCGGCGGGGGCACAGCCGCCCCACAGGCAACAGCAAGTCGTGCTCGAACCATTGACGCCCCCTTGCCTCACCCTTACCTTCTGACCGACGTGCCGAACCTTGTTCGAAAAATTGCACATCGGACGCCCTGGTTCTCGGTTGGCCCAAGGAGCCGCACGTGAGCACTCGACGCCCCGCCCCGTCCCGCCGCGCCCTCCTGCGCGCGATGGCCGCCCTGCCCGCCTCGTCGCTCGTCCTGGGCGAACTCCCGGGCCTGCTCGGCACGGCGGCCGCTGCCGCACCGGCGCCCCGCTCCGCCACCCGCTGCACCATCGTCCCGTTCCTCGACAGCGACGACGGCACGGTGAACGTCTATGAGTCCGACGACGCCACCGACTTCCGCCTCGTGCGGTCCTCGGCGTACACACCCCCGAGCAACAGAATCCGCGACGCGAGCGTCTTCAGGCACACGGACGGCTACTACTACCTCACCTACACCACCCACACCTGGCAGGACGTCAGCACGACGATCGGCTTCGCGCGCAGCGCCGACCGGGCCACCTGGACGTTCCTGTACGACTACACCGTGCCGATCGCCGACCTGTCCCGGGCGTGGGCGCCGGAGTGGTTCGTCGACGGCGACGGCAGCGTGAACGTGATCGTCTCCTGCTCGACGACCGACGACGAGTGGATCTTCACCCCGTACGTCCTGAGGGCCACCAACTCCGCTCTGACTGCGTGGACTTCACCGACCACACTCTCCGGCATCGGCAGCAATCACATCGACACGTACATCGTGCGGATCGGCTCGACGTACCACGCGTTCACGAAGAACGAGACGGCGAAGTACATCGAGTACGGCACCGCGACCAGTCTCACCGGCCCCTACACGATCTCCAAAACCGGTGACTGGGCCGGCTGGGGCAGCTACCGCGAGGGCCCCTCCGTCATCCGACTGGACAACGGCGCCTGGCGGATCTTCTTCGACGGCTACGGCGACGGCGCCTACTACTACAGCGACAGCTACGACACCTTCGCCACCTGGACCGCTCCGAAGGCCCTGCCCTCGATCTCCGGCACGGCACGCCACTTCACGGTGATCAAGGAGACGGTGTCGGGCGGTCCCAGCCTGTCGAAGAACGTCACGCGTTCCTTCCGGTCGGCGAACTACACCACCCGTTACTGGCAGGAGCAGTCCTCCCTCCTCAACCTCCCCGTGGTGACCGCGTCCAGCACGAGCGCGGAGAAGACGGCGTCCACCTTCACGGTCGTCTCCGGTCTCGCCGACTCCGACGCCTTCTCCTTCCGGGACGCCTCCGGGAACCACCTGCGCCACTACGGCTTCCGGGGCCGCTTCGACGCGAACGACGGCACGTCCACGTTCGCGAGGGACGCGACGTTCATCGCACGGACGGGGGCGACGTCGGGCTCGATCCGCTGGGAGTCGTACAACTACCCCGGTTACTACCTGCGGCACTACGACTACCAGCTGCGCCTGGACGTGACGGACGGGACGGACCTGTTCCGCCAGGACAGCTCGTTCGTGCCGGTCACGGCCTGGGCCTGAGCCGACCCCCTCCGCGGCAGCGAGGCAGGTCAGGGCATCAGGGGAGTGTCAGGGAGGTAGTCGTCGGCGCGTTCGCCCGTCACGAGGTAGACCACACGGCGGGCGATGGAGACGGCGTGGTCGGCGAAGCGTTCGTAGTAGCGGCCGACCAGGGTGACGTCGACGGCCGTCTCGACGCCGTGGTGCCAGCGGTCGTCCATCAGGTGGTGGAAGATCATGCGGTGCAGCTCGTCCATGCGGTCGTCGTCCTGCTCGAGCCGCAGGGCCGCCTCCACGTCCTGGGTGATGAGAACGTCGGCCGCCTGGGCCATCAGCCGCTGGGCGAGCTGGCCCATCTCCAGGATCGTGGGACGAAGGTCCTGCGGCACGGCGTGCGCGGGATGACGGCGGCGGGCCACCGTGGCGACATGCCGGGCCAGCACACCGCAGCGCTCCAGGTCCGCGCTCATCCGCAGCGAGGTGACCACCATCCGCAGGTCCGTGGCGACCGGCTGCTGGCGGGCCAGTACCGCGATCGCCCGTTCCTCCAGGTCCCGCTGGAGCTCCTCGATCCGCTCCTCGGTGGAGATCACCTGCTCCGCGACCTGCAGATCGGTGTCCAGCAGGGCACCGGTGGCGCGCCCCATGGCCGAACCGACCAGGTTCGCTATCTCGACCAGTGCCTCGGTGATCGACTCTAGTTCCTTGTGATACGCCTCGCGCATTGGATCTTCACCATCCCGTTCCTGGGCCCGTGCCACCCCTGTCAGCCTCGCACATCGCACCGGCCCGGAGGCGAAAGGACCGGTCAAGACCCGCGGCACCGGAACGGCTCCTCACCGCTGATCAATACGGGAGGTCGACCCGACGTTCCCGCGTGAATTCTCCGTGAACGATGCCCGGTGGCGTCGACGCATTCCCGCAGCATTCTCCGTGTCCCCCAACTTGGCCTATTAGACGGCGTGTTGAAGTTGCGGAGGAAGGGGAGGGCGGCTCTTGGACGCGTGGCTTCCGGTGGTAGCATCCCCGCATCTGCGACCTTGATCCACTCACTTCAGGCGCTGACTTGAGGTCAGCCTGCTCTCCGCGCCACCGCGCTCGGGCAGGCGCTGTGTGTGTCGCGGGTGCGTACTCGCGGGGGAGTGCATCCGTCTACGTCTGCATTTCATGCGTCGGGAAAGGTTTCCATGAGTCGAGACGTGCTTGCGTGGTGCCTGGTTGCGGTGACGGCGATAGCCGTCGCGGTGATCGTGGTGCTCGTCGTCCGCAACAGGGCCCTGGGGGAGAGAAAGCGACAGACCGAGGCATCGCTGACGAGCCAGCTCAACGCCGCCCAGACCCAAGTGCTGTCTGTCCAGGCCGCCTTGCAGAAGTACCAGCAGGAGTTCGATGGCACGATCCGGGAGGCCGAGGAGGCATCCGAGGAGAGCACCAAGGCGGTACTGAAGGGCTCGGCCCGCTTCCTGCAGGGTCTGGCCGCCGAGCAGATGGCGGTCCTGGAGGACCTCCAGCGCAAGTACGGCGGCCACGCGGTGCTCGGCGATCTTCTGGAAGTGACCCACGCCAACGCGCAGATGCAGCGCAAGTCGCAGGGCATCGCCGTGCTGTGCGGTGCGCCGGTCGGCCGCCGCAACCGGGCCGCGAGCGTCTACGACGTGGTGCGCAGTGCGCAGTCGCAGATCCGCAGCTTCCGCCGCGTCGAGATCATGCAGCAGACCGGTTTCGCGCTGAAGGCGTCCGCGGTCTCGCCGGTCTCCCTCGCGGTGGCCGAGCTGCTGGACAACGCTGCGAGCTTCTCGCAGCAGGACGCGCCGATCGAGGTGACCTTCCAGCGCGTCCAGCGCAACCTGTGCATCATCATCGACGACGCCGGCGTCGGCATGAACGACGAGGACCGGCAGCGGGCCAGCGCCCTGCTGTCCGGTGACTTCGTCCCGCGTCTGTCGCAGCTGGGCACCCAGCCGAAGTTCGGTTTCCCCCTGATCGGCCTCCTCGCCCGCCAGCACGGCTTCCGGGTGGACGTCACCGGTGTCTCCCGCTACGGCGGAGTCCGTGCCGTGGTGCTGCTGCCCGAGGAGCTGTGGACGGAGGAGCAGCCCTCCCCGGTCGACCAGGCCACCCCGGTGAGCATCGTCCGAGGGGCCGACGGCGGGACGGGTGACAGGCCCCGCACGGTGCACGGGCTGCCCAAGCGGGCCAGTCGGCAGACCCCCGTCGCGGGCGTCTCGGGTCAGGACGGGCGTGCGCCGTCCCGGGCGGGCCAGGACGCGGGCCGCGCCTCCGGCCGCAGTCTGGGCGCCCTCGGTGCCCTGCAGCGAGGCACGCTCTCGGGCCGCAACCTCGACTCCGCGTCCAGCGAAGGGTCCCAAGACGCATGACCACCGACCTGTCGTGGATGCTCACGGACATCGTGACCAATGTGCCCAAGGCACGTCACGTCGTCCTGCTCTCCGCGGACGGCATCCCCCGTGGGGCCACCGACGGCTTGCTGGAGAGGGATGTCGAGACCATCTCCGCCGCCATGGCCGGGATGCAGTCGCTCAGCCGGGCCACGGCGCACTTCATCGAGCCGGTGGAGGACCCGCAGTGGCACCAGACGATCATTGAGTTCTCCCACGGGTGGATCTTCCTGATCGGGGCGGGGCAGGGGGCCTACCTGGCCGCCGCCGCGGAACCCGACGTCGACATCCAGCAGATCTCCTTCCGTATGCACCGGCTCGTCGCCCGGCTGGGAAACAACCTGACCGCGCCGCCGCGCGTGGAGGCGGAGGAGCCGCCCCAGGGCGCGGCCGGCACGGCCCGGGACGCGGGCGCCGACCGTTCGGGACTGGTCCTCGACGACCTCGACGAGGTGATCGCGGACGTGCGCGGGGCCCGGCACGCCGTGCTCCTCGGGGTCAACGGCCTGCCGCGCGGGGCGACTTCGGGCATCAACCGGGATCTCGTGGACACGATCTCCGCGGCCATGACGGGCATTCACGCCTACAGCCGTGTGACGTCGCGGTTCGCGGGCGTTCAAGACGACGCCGGGTGGCGGCAGACGGTCATCGAGTTCCAGCACGGCTGGATCTTCCTGATCGCGGCCAGCGGCGGCTCCTTGCTGGCCGCGGCCGCCGAACACGACACCGACATCGAGGAGTTCACCACTCGCCTGCACCAGGCGGTGGCCCGGCTGGGCGAGTACCGGATGCCGCGGGAGGGGGTGCGCAGCGATGTCTGACGAGTACGGGCAGGAGCCGCATCTGGAACTGACGTCCTCATTAGTGCCACTGTTCGTGATCACGAACGGGCGTGCTCTGCCTCCGGACCAGGAGTACGAGCGCACCGCTCTCGTGACCGCGCGCAAGGAGGGCGCCGCCGCGGCCCGCACGCTGTCCCCGGAAGGCCAGGTGATCATGGACCTGGTCGCCGACGGCTTCCTGTCCGTGGCCGAGGTGGCCGGCCATACGCACCTGCCCCTGGGCGTCGTGCGCATTCTCCTGGCACAGCTGGAGGAGAGCGGTCTCGTCCTCGTCAGAAAGCCCGTGCCGCGCGCCGATCCCCTCGACCGAGAACTGCTCGGTGCCGTCCTCGATGGCCTGAAATCCCGATTCGGAGCGTAGCCCGTGTACCTGGATCCAGACGTCCTGCGCTCGGTGAAGATCCTCGTCGTGGGGCCCTTCGGAGTCGGCAAGACCACCTACATCGGCAACATCTCCGAGATCGAACCCCTGCAGACCGAGGAAGAGATCACCGAGGCCAGCGTGGGCTTCGACGACCTCTCCCGCACACCCGACAAGACGACCACCACCGTCGCCATGGACTTCGGCCGGCTCACCCTCAGCGAGGAGCTGGTCCTCTACATCTTCGGAACGCCCGGACAGGAGCGCTTCAAGGAGATGTGGGAGGAACTCTCCCGGGGAGCGTTGGGCGCGCTGGTCATCGTCGACCCCCAGCGGTTGGACGAGTCCTTCCCCGTGCTGGACCTGGTCGAACGGTTCGGCCTGACCTACGCCATCGGCGTCAACCATTTCGAGGGCACCACCACGTATCCGCTCGACGAGGTCCGCGAGGCGCTGAACCTGCCCGTGGACACCCCGGTCGTGGCCTGCGACGTGCGCGACCAGCACTCGGCGGCCCAGGCCCTCATCACCCTCGTGCAGCACCTGAAGTCCCTTCTCGCCTAGGAGCCCCGCCATGCACCAGCAGCACGACGCGCAGGAGATACCGCCCGGGTGCCCCGCCCACGGCAAGGTCCCGCTGTACGGCCCCCAGTTCGGCTCCGACCCCGAGGCCACCTACGCCTACCTGCGCTCCCTCGGCCCCAGCGCCGCCGTGGACATCGCGCCCGACGTCGAGGTCGAGCTGGTGACCAGCTACGACGCCGCCCTGTACATCCTGCAGAACCCCGGCTCCTTCGTCCGTGACTCGCGCCGCTGGAACGCGTTGAACGAGGGGCGCGTGCCCGAGGACAGTCCGGCGCTGCCCATGATGGGATACCGGCCCAACGCGCTGTTCAGCGACGGAGCTGCGCACGCCCGTCTGCGTCAGGCGGTCGTCGACAGTCTCGCCACCGTCAACGAACTCAAGCTCGTACGGCAGACCCAGCAGTCCGCCGACTACCTGATCAGCCAGTTCGGTGCCGAGCCGCGCGGCCAGGCCGAGTTGATGGCCGCCTACGCCCAGCCGCTGCCGCTGCTGGTCTTCAGCGATCTGTTCGGCTGCCCGCCGGAACTCGGCGACCGGGTGATCGTCGGCATCAGCGGCATCTTCGAGGGGACCCCCGGCGCGGACGAGGTGCTGGGTGGGGCCCTCGCGGAGCTGATCGCCCTCAAGCACCGCAGGCCCGGTTACGACCTGACGACGAAGCTGATGGAGCACCCCGCGCAGCTGACCGACGAGGAGGTGCTGCACCAGCTGGTCACCCTGCTGTCCGGCGGCACCGCGCCGCTGGCCGCCGCCATCGGCACCAGCGCCGCGCTGTTCCTCAGCGAGGACGGCCAGGCCGCGCTGCCGGTCGAGGACGCCGTCGCCCGGACTCTGTGGAACTACGCGCCGATCGCCAACTACGCGGGCCACTACGCCACCCACGACGTCGAGTTGGGCGGCCGGGTCCTCAAGGCGGGCGACCCCATCCTGATCTCCTTCGCGGCGGCCAACACCGACCCGAAGCTGGCTCAGCACCGCGAACAGCTCAGCACCAAGGCGCACTTGGCGTTCGGGGCGGGTCCGCACGCGTGCCCCGCGAAGGACCCCGCCTTCATGATCGCGGTCACCGCCGTCGAGTCCCTCCTCAACCGGCTGCCGGACATCGAGATGCGGGTCCCCTTCAAGGACCTGACCTGGGCACCCTCCCCCTGGAGCCGCTCCCTGGTGACCCTTCCGGTCCGGTTCACGCCGCGGACCCTGCGCGCGGCGGCCGCCGCCGATCCGGCGCGTGTCCACACGGCGCAGCCCACCGCGGCCGCTCCCCAGCGGACCGCCACGCCGACGCCTCAGGCACCCAAGGCCCCCGCGCAGCCCCGAGGTCTGTTCAGCCGATTCCTGGCATGGACCAGAGGGGAATGACCAAGGGAATTGACGAACACAAGTGACGAAGGTAACCCTCACTTAACTCGCTTTAGTGGATGGTTCAATTTACCCATGGGTACGTATGGCGGCTGATTCCCCAGAAAAAGGAGCCGTCATCGTGGTGGTTGACGCACACCCGTCGCACGACCGCCGTTCGGCCGTCGCCCTCTTCTCCCGTCTCCGCACGGCGAAGGGGCAGGCCGACCCCTTCCCCCTCTATGCGCAACTCCGTTCCATGGGCCCGGTGACCCCGGCCCCGTGGGGCGGCCTGCTCGTGACCGGCTTCGACATGTGTGACCAGGTACTGCGCGACCGCGAGTGGCTCGAGCCGGACAAACGCTGGCGAGAGAGCCAAGGCCCGCGCACCCGCTGGAGCGCTCCCTCCTCGCGGGAGATGAGCAATACCATGCCCGCGCTCAATCCCCCTGAACACACCCGAATACGCAGGGCGGCCGGCACGTTCGGCCGCACTGCCATGCACCGGATCGGCCGGATGATCAGCCAGGCGACCGATCAGCTCCTGACCTCCCTGTCCGAGCAACTCCACCAGGGGGAGGCGGACTTCGTAGCCCTCGTCAGCGAGGAACTCCCGGTGGCCGCCATCGGCGACTGGCTGGAGGTGCCGGCCGCCGACCGGCCACGACTGCGCGAACTGACCCACGACCAGGTCTTCACCCAGGAACTGCTGCCGACAGCGAGCCAGTTGGCGCTCTCCGACGCGGCCACGGCCGAACTGCGGGCCTACTTCACCGACTTGGTCCGCCAGCGGCGCGAACGCCCGGGCGAGGATCCCGTGTCGATGTGGATCCAGACCTGGGACACCCTGGAACCCGACCGCGACAAGGCCGACCAAGCCGTCTATTTCATCGCCCTCTTCGTCCTGCTCGCCGCACTCGAGACCACCTCGACGCTGCTGTCGACGATGGTTTTAAGGCTCGTCGAGCATCCCGAGCGCTGGGAGCAGCTCGCCGCCGAACCCTCCCTCGTCCCCGCGTTCGTCGAAGAGACCCTGCGCCACGACCCGCCCACGCACGTGATCAGCCGGATCGCCGCCACCCACAACACGATCGGCGGATTCCCCGTCCGCAAGGACGACATGATCCACCTCATGGTGGGCGCGGCACACCGGGACCCGACCCGGCACCCGGATCCGGACCGGTTCGACCTCCGGCGCGAGCGGCCCGACCATCTCGCCTTCAGCGGCGGCATCCACTACTGCCTGGGCGCACCCCTCGCCCGCCTCGAGGCGCAGACCCTCCTCCACCACCTGCTCAGACGCCTGCCCCGCCTCACCCTGGTACGACGCCCGTCCTGGGCGCCCCGGGTCGCGTTCCGGCGTCTGCTGAACCTGGACGTCACCTTCGCATGAACGAGACCGGCGACACCCTCCTCGCCCGCGCGCACAAGACCGTGGCCGTCGACCAGGACGGCCCGGTGCTCCACGTACGCCTCAACCCCACCCGGCAGGACGACACGCTCGGTGTCGCCGTCCTGGACGACCTGATCGCCGTTCTCGACGACCTCCACGGGCGGCCCGACATCCGCGTTCTGGTGCTGTCCTCCGAGGGGGACGACTTCTGTCTGGGAGCCGACCGCACCGAATACGAGACGGCGCTGGCCACGGACCCGACCGGCGCCGCACTGCGGCGGATCACGGACCGGGCCCACCGGCTGTGCAACGCCCTGGAGACCACTCACGCGATCACCATCGCCCGCCTCCACGGCAAGGTGATCGGTGCCGGTCTCGCGCTCGCCGCCTTCTGCGACCTGCGGGCAGCGGCCGACACCTGTCGCTTCCGGATGCCGGAGGTGGGCCTCGGCCTCCCGCCGGCCTGGGGCGGAGCCATGGGCCGTCTGATCTCCGAGGCGGGCGTCGCCAGGATCCGCGAACTCCTGCTGACCTGCGACGTGTTCGACGCGGACACCGCCCACCGGCTCGGCCTGGTCCATGAGATCGCGCCCCTCGACCAACTGGACAAAAAGGTCGGCGCGTGGACGCGGCCCCTGCTCAGGCGCTCGCCGGAGGCCCTCGTCCTGACCAAACGCATGCTCGCCGGCTACGCACGCGCCGACCGCACGGCCGACCTGTCCCTGCTCGACTCCCACCTCCTGACCCCGTATCTCGTCCCGATCCGAAACCAGGGTCCGGCCGCCGACTGAGAACTCCTCGAAGGGCGCGGCCGAAAGGACGCACATCGCCGCGGGCGACGACCCGAGTTCGTCGCCCGCGGCGATCGCGTGTCCGTACGGAGCGAGCCGGTCCTACGACGCCGTGAACGCCTTCACGCGGACACCCGTGTCGCAGATGCGCACGGTCGTCTTCTTCCCGCCGCCGCCCGTGAACGCCGGGCTGAGGGGGCGGGACTCGCCGGGCGGGACGACGTCGACGCCCGCGACGACGTCACAGTCCTCGACGCTGGTGAAGGTGAGCGCGGCGGAAGCGGAATCACCGGGGGAGAGGCTGACCTTCGCCGCGTCGGCGGCCGACCCGGCCCAGTCGACCGGGAGTTCCATGCGGCCGGCCGTCCCGACGAACATGAGGGACGGGAAGCCGCGCACCGTGCACGAGCCGTCCCCCTTGTTGGTGATCACGACCGAGGCCCGGCCCTGACCGGTGCTGACGGCCGTGCCCATGAGGTCCTTCGTGCGGCAGTGGTCGGCCGCGGGGCTCGGCAGGGAGTCCGCTCCGAAGAGCACCCCGGCCGACGGGGAGGCCGTACCACCGCTGTCGGCCCGGCCCTTGGTCTCCGTACCCGACGAACTCGACGAACTCGACGAGCCCGGCGAGCTCGAAGCGGAACCGCTTTCCGGACGGTCCGCCGACCCGGGTGACGACGAGGAGGAGGCCGACGAACACCCCGCCGCCCCGACGAGCAGCAGGACGGTGACGGCGATCGGTAGTCGGCGCATGGCTCCTGCCTGTTGTCGGACGGACGCTGTTGAACGGACGGTTTCGAGCAGATTGACGGCCCGGGACTCGCAAGGGTGAGCGTATTGCATAGAATCCTCGCCGATCACGTTCACCGGCGCTGCGGAGCGCGCACCGCCACGGGGGGAAGGTTCGCGCGTGCAGTCGAGCAGCGACGCCACGGGCACCGACGGGATGCGTAGAAGGCGCTTTCTGGGCGCGGGAGCTCTCACGCTCGGAGCCGCGGGCGCGGTGGCGGGCGGACAGCTCCTGACCGGGAACGCCTCGGCCTCGGTGGGCGGTTCGACGGCACCGGCCGGTGCCGGTGCGTCGGTCTCCGGCACGGTCTTCAAACTGGGCGTGGCCTCCGGTGACCCGCTGCCCACCGCGATCGTGCTGTGGACCCGGGTGACCCCCGTCAACCAGGGCAACTCCGGCATCCTGCCGCCCAGTGTCCCGGTGACCTGGGAGCTGGCCTCGGACAGCGGCTTCACCAAGATCGTCAAGAGCGGTACGGCGACGGCGAGCAGCAGCCTCGCGCACAGCGTCCACGTCGACGTGACGGGCCTCACCCCGGCGACCGACTACTGGTACCGGTTCAAGGCGCTCGGTCACACCTCCCGCACCGGCCGCACCCGCACGGCGCCCGCCGCCGGGAGCACTCCCGAGAAGCTGCGGATCGCACTCGCCTCCTGCCAGAACTGGCAGCACGGCTACTTCACCGCCTACCAGGACATGCGCGCCCAGAAGCCCGACCTGGTGCTGTTCGTCGGTGACTACATCTACGAGAGCTCCGCCTTCTCCTACCGGGTACGCCGTCACGAGGGCTCGGGTTCGCCCGTCACCCTCGCCCAGTACCGCTCCCGGCACGAGCAGTACAACACCGACCCGGATCTGCAGGCGATGCGGGCCGACGCGCCCTTCGTCGTCGTCTACGACGACCACGAGGTCGAGCAGGACTGGGCCGGGGACAAGGCCAACGACCCGGTCGCCGAGCCCCCTGCCACGTTCCTGGCCCGCCGGGCCGCCGCCTTCCAGGCCTTCTACGAGCACATGCCGATCCGCGCCGCGCAGAAGCCCAGCGGCCCGGACGTCCTGATCTACCGCAAGCTCGACTTCGGCTCCCTGGCCCGACTGCACGTCCTGGACACCCGTCAGTACCGCGACGACCAGGCCACCACCCAGCAGGGCGCCATGGAGAGCGGCCGCGTCATCATGGGCGACACCCAGCGCGACTGGCTCGTCAACAGCATGCGCACCTCCGGCAAGCAGTGGAACCTCGTCGCCTCCCAGGTGATGATGGCCGAGACCGACCTCCTCGCCGGCGAGGGCAAGGAGTGGTACTACGACGCCTGGGACGGCTACCAGGTCGAACGCAACGCACTGCTCGCCGACTTCAAGGACGTCCGCAACCCCGTCGTGCTCTCCGGCGACCGCCACCGCACCATCGTCAGCGACCTCAAACTGGACTACTCCGACCCGGGTTCGACGGTCGTCGGCGCGGAGTTCGTCGGCACCTCCATCTCCAGCAACGGCGACGAGGACCTCGAGGCCTTCGCCGCCGAGTGGGCGCCCAAGCTGGCGGACAACCCGCACTGGAAGATGATCGACGCCCGCCGCGGCTATCTTCTCCTCGACATCACCCCGACCGGCATCGACGCCCAACTGCGAGCCGTCTCAACGGTGTTGACCAAGAACGGCACGACCAGTACGGCGGCGACCTTCCGGGTCGACAGCGGTGTGCCGGGCGTCCACCGGGCCGACGCGCAGCCGGAGGCACCGGCGAGCGAGAGCGCGGACGCATCCTCGGGCCCGACGGATCAGGCGAGCCCCCCGGATCAGGCGAGCCCGACGGACACGACCGAATCGCCGACCGAGAGCCCCGCCGACAGCTCCACCGGCACCTCCACCGAGGTGTCACCCACCGACGTGACGACCACCGCCTGACTCCCGGGAGAGAACGTGCTCACCCTTCGATCCCGGCGCGACGGGAACCACGGACACCGGCGCCCCGTCGCCGTCAAGGCCTCCCTGCTGGCCGGCACCGCGGCCGTGCTCGTGGCCGGCGTGCTGACGGTGCTGCCCTCCGACGCGGACGCCAGCGGGCCGGCCCGCGGCGACTTCGACGGCGACGGCACCTCGGACCTCGTCTACCGCAATGTGGCGGGCCAGTTGTACATCAACACCGGTTCGGCCGAGACCATGGCCCTCGACGCGGACGTCTCCAAGGTCAAGGACGTCCTGACCCCGGGCGACCTCGACGGTGACGGCGTCCAGGACGTGCTCAGCCTGAGTTCCAGTGGCGTCCTGTCCTTCCACTACGGCATCTACGCCCGCGTCCCCGGCGGTCTGGGCTCGCGCAAGACGGTCGCCACCGGCTGGCAGGTCTACAACAAGATCGCCGCTCCGGGTGACATGAACGGCGACGGCAAGGTCGACCTGCTGGCCCGCACCCCCGCCGGAACCCTGTACTTCTATCCGGGCCTGGGCACCGGGGCCTTCGGCAGCCGGGTCAAGATCGGCACCGGCTGGCAGCAGTACGACGAACTGATCGGCGCCGGCGACCTGAACCGCGACGGCGTGGGCGACCTGCTGGCCCGTACCCCGGCCGGCGTCCTCTACCGGTACCTGGGCAAGAAGGGCGGCACCTTCAACGCCAAGGTCAAGGACTCCAGGACCGAGTGGGGGTCGTACAACCAGATCGTCGGAGGCGGCGACTGGGACGGCAACGGCAAGACCGACCTGCTGGCCCGGGACTACTCCGGCAACCTCTGGTTCTACGCGGGCAACGGCAACGGCACCTTCGCGACCCGCGCGGCCCGCAGCAAGGGCTGGGGCGCGGTGACGCAGTTCGCGGGGGCGGGCGAGACCCCGCACTTCGGCAAGTACGGGATCATGGCCCGTACGTCGTCGGGGTCCGTCTACGGCTACCAGGTCACCGGCACCGGCAACCTGAGCGGCAAGCTGCTGATCGGTTCGTCCTGGCCGACGTCCTCCACCCGCCTCGCCTACGCCTCCTCCCTGCGCGACGGCGGCCTGGGCGACCTGGTCGTCCACTCCGTCAGCAGCGGCAAGCTGACCAACCCGGCGTTCTACGCCCTCACCGACCCGCTGATCGCCGCCGGCTCCACGACGTACAGCCGGATCGTCGGCCCCGGCGACGTGACGGGGGACGGCAAGGGCGACCTGCTGGCCGTGACCAGCACCGGCACGCTCTACCTCTACGCGGGCGACGGTTCCGGCACCTCCGTCGCCGGGCGGGTGAAGCTGGGCACCGGCTGGCAGCAGTACAACGCCCTGGTCGGCGGCGGCGACATCACCGGCGACGGCCGCCCCGACCTCCTTGCCCGCGACTCCTCCGGCACCCTGTGGCGCTACTCGGGCACGGGCAGCGCGTCCGCTCCCTTCTCGGCCCGCGTCAAGATCGGCACCGGCTGGCAGCAGTACAAGAAGCTCTTCTCGCCGGGGGACGCCAACGGTGACGGCAAGGCCGACCTCATGGCCACCAACTCCTCCGGCGCGCTGTACTTCTACGCCGGCACCGGCACGGGCACCTTCAAGGGCCGCGTGACGAAGGCGACGAGCGGTTGGAGCGGCTGGTCGGACCTGCTGTGACCCCGGGCCACCGCCCCGCCCTGGTCATCAGCCCTTCGCCGCTGAGGCGGACGGCTTCCGTCGCCAACTGCTGCCTGCCCTCGGGGAAGTAGGGGTACGTCGACCCGAGCGGCGCCCTGGCGTGCTGGGCGTTGTCGCGGATGCCGGCCGCGTTCAGGCCGCGCCGGCTCTGACGGTGGTCAGGCGGTCGGGTGCTGCTCTGCCGGGCTGACGGCTTCCGTGGCCGCCAGGGAGGCGAGCAGGCGTAGGCCCTCCTCCGACGGCGAGCCGGGTTCGGCGGTGTAGATCGTCATGCTGAACCCGGGTTCGGCGGCCAGGTCCAGGGACTCGTAGGCGAGGGTGAGGTCACCGACCGCCGGGTGGCGGAACCGCTTGGTGCCGGTCCCGTGGCGGCGGACGTTGTGGGCGCCCCACCGGGCACGGAAGTCGCCGCTGCGCGTGGACAGTTCACCGATGAGGTCGTGCAGGTCCTTGTCGTGGGGATCGCGTCCGGCCTCTCGGCGCAGGATGGCCACCGCCATGTCCCCGAACAGCTCCCAGTCCGGGTAGAACCGGCGCGAGGCCGGGTCGAGGAAGTTGAAGCGGGCCAGGTTCCGCTGGTTGTCCGGGTTGGCGAACAGGTCGGTGTAGAAGGCACGGGCGAGGGAGTTGGCGGCCAGGATGTCCATACGGCCGTTGCCCACGATCGCCGGCCCCGCGGTGATCGCGTCGAGCGTCCACTGCAGGCTGCGGTGCGGGGTCCACTGCCGGGCGGCGGTACGGCGGCGCGGGCGGGTGAGCGCGTCGGAGCCGTCGGCGGCCTGGGCCAGGTGCAGGAGATGGGCACGCTCGGCGTCGTCCAGCCGCAGTGCGCGGGCCACGGCCTCGAGGACGGCGGGGGAGGCGCCGGCGAGGTTCCCCCGCTCCAGCTTCGCGTAGTACTCCACGCTCATGTCGGCCAGCGCGGCGACCTCGCTCCTGCGCAGCCCGGGCACCCGGCGTCGGGAACCGGCAGGCAGGCCGGCCTGGTCCGGGGTGATCTTCGCTCGCCGCGAGGTGAGGAACTCGCGGACCTCCTCACGGTTGTCCATGTCCTCGACCGTACGGCCTGCCCGCCACGCAAGGGATGTACTGCCGGTACACCCTTCACCGGTGACTCGCTTACCGCCGGGATGCGCGGTTACCTGAGACAGAGGTGATCCCCAGCGGCACCGCCGCTCCCCGGGATGACCGGCCCGGCGGCGCGCGAAGTCAACGGCGCGCCCGCCCAGACCCCGATCGAGAACGTTAGGAATCCCCCATGCGCGGAGCAGTGATCCACGCCCCCGGCGACGTGCGCTTCGAGACCCTGGACGACCCGAAGATCCTCAAGCCGACGGACGCGATCATCCGCACGGCCGTCACCTGTGTGTGCGGCTCCGACCTGTGGCCCTGGCGCGGCCTCGACGCGACCGACGAGGCGCATCCCATGGGCCACGAGTACGTCGGCTTCGTCGAGGAGGTCGGCAGCGAGGTCACGGCGGTCAGGCCGGGCCAGTTCGTCGTCGGTTCCTTCGCCACCTCCGACAACGTCTGCGCCAACTGCCGCAACGGATGGCAGTCCAACTGCCTGAACCGCGAGTTCATGAGCACCTGCCAGGCCGAGTACGTGCGCATCCCCAACGCCCAGGGCACCCTGGTCGCCACCGGAGAGGTACCGGGCGAGGCGTTCTGGCCGGGGCTGCTGGCCGTGTCCGACGTGATGGGCACCGGCTGGTACGCGGCCGACGCCGCCGAGGTCGGGCCCGGTTCCACCGCGGTGGTCGTCGGCGACGGCGCGGTCGGCCTGTGCGCCGTGATCGCCGCGAAGGAGATGGGCGCGGAGCGGATCATCGCCATGTCCCGGCACGAGTCGCGGCAGAAGCTGGCCCGCGAGTTCGGCGCGACCGACATCGTCACCGAGCGCGGTGAGGAAGGCGTCGCCCGCGTCAAGGACCTCACCGGCGGGATCGGCGCGGACAGCGTGCTGGAGTGCGTGGGCACCGCCCAGTCGATGCGACAGGCCCTGCACTCCACCCGGCCCGGCGGCAACGTCGGCTTCGTCGGCGTCCCCCACGAGGTCGCCGTCGACGGCCAGGAGCTGTTCTTCTCCCACGTCGGCCTGCGCGGCGGCCCCGCCCCCGTACGCCGCTACCTGCCCGACCTCATCGACCGCGTCCTGACGGGGAAGATCAACCCGGGCAAGGTCTTCGACCTCACCCTTCCCCTCGACCAGGTCGCCGAGGGCTACCGGGCCATGGACGAACGCCGCGCCGTCAAGACCCTGCTCAAGCCGTGAAACGACCGCAGCGCAGGAACCACACAGAAGGAAACGGCCTTGCAGATCACCCGCAGCTCGATCGCCACCGCCAAGGGTCCCGCCGACTGGTTCACCGGTGACGTCTACATCGACGCCGTCGCCGCCGCACCGGAGCCGTCCCGGGTCAGCGCCAACCTCGTGCACTTCATGCCCGGCGCACGCACCCACTGGCACCGGCACCCGCTCGGCCAGACCGTGTTCGTGACCGAGGGGGTCGGCCTGTGCCAACGCCGGGGCGGGCCGATCCAGGTCATCCGGCCCGGCGACCGCGTCCTGTTCGAGGCCGACGAGGAGCACTGGCACGGCGCCGCGCCCGACCGGCTCATGGTCCACCTCGCCATCAACGAGAGCGACACCGACCACGACGTCGTCCACTGGCTGACCCCCGTCACCGACGAGGAATACGCCACAGCCCCGCCCACCGACTGACCCCCGGCCCGAACCAGCCACCCGCTCCCCGAGGTGCGCCTGAGGATGCGCGTCGACGCGGCAGCCGCCGCGCCGCTGTTGTGGACGGGCATCACCCCCTACGCCCCGCTGCGCCGGTGGGGCGTACGGTCCCGGCAGCAAGGTCGCGGCCTTCGGTCGTGGGCGGTCTCGGCCAGATGGCCGTGAAGACCGCCCACGGGCGAGGTGATCTCCGCGGACCCGGGTCAACGAGGCCTGCGGGCGGGTCCTGGCCTCCGGTGTCCGCCGCCGCTTCGTCGTCGACACGAGCACCATCGCCTGAACGGAGGGCCGCCGACGGGGCGTCAGCGGCCGGCTCCTCGCCGTGGAAAATCTGTCACGGCGAGGCCAGATCTTCGGGGCTGCGGGACTAGGGTTGGGGGTACCAGGAACCTGGCGCCGATTCCCTCGGCCGCCCGTGCCGGTTCCTTCGGAGCCCCGAAACGAAAGGCGGCTATGCCCGCTGAGAACGCCCCTGTCGCCGGGAACCTCGACGACGACGACTACCCCGCGTACACCATGGGGCGCGCCGCCGACGTTCTCGGCACCACCCCCGCCTTCCTGCGTGCCGTCGGTGAAGCCGAGTTGATCGCTCCGCTGCGGTCGGAAGGCGGTCACCGCCGGTACTCCCGACGCCAGCTGCGCACCGCCGCCCGCGCGCGCGAGCTCGTCGACCAGGGCACGCCCATCGAGGCCGCCTGCCGCATCGTCTCCCTCGAGGACCAACTCGACGACGCCCTCCGGCTGAACCGGGAGCTGCGCCGCAAGCTGGACGAGGACGGCGCGAATATCTAGTACCGCCGGAACAGAAATGCGGGTCGTGGCAGGGTGAGAATAGCTGGATGCCCGCCAAAACCCAGGACGTGTCCCCGTCCCACCTGTGTTAGCGTGACTTCGGTTGCAGTTTTGGTTGCCAGAGACTTGTTTCTTTGCAGAGCTTTCCGGATCTTTCCGGAGGGGTGATCATCGCGGCGACTCGGATTCCGTAAAGTGCGGAACCCGGCACTGCCCCCAAAGGGAGATTCAATATGGCATCTGGCACCGTGAAGTGGTTCAACGCGGAAAAGGGCTTCGGCTTCATCGAGCAGGACGGTGGCGGCGCTGACGTGTTCGCCCACTACTCGAACATCGCCACCAGCGGCTTCCGCGAGCTTCAGGAAGGCCAGAAGGTTACCTTCGACGTCACGCAGGGCCAGAAGGGCCCGCAGGCCGAGAACATCGTTCCCGCCTGACACACACGCGTCGCGTTCCACGTGATCGGGGCCCGCACCCTGGGTGCGGGCCCCGATCCATTGCATTTTCACGGCAGACCACGCCAGATCCACGGCACCCGGGCAGGCCCATTCTTGCGAATCTCGGTACGGCACCGCGCCGCCTCCCGGAATTCCTCGACACGTGCCGCATCGAGGAAGGTTCCGCATGGACCGCAAAAGTCGCACGAGTGATGACGCCGCCCGCTCCCAGCGTGAGAAGCCGGCGCGCCGCAACACTCGTTCCCGTCCGGCCGAGAGCGGACGGAGCGGCCGTAGGAGCCGTTCCACCGTGTCTCGTTCCGCCGCGTCCGGCGAAGAGGTCGCGCCGTCGGCCGCCACCCCGTCTCTGCCCCCTGTCGACTCCTTCGCCGACCTCGATCTGCCCGAGGCGCTGCGGGCCGCGCTGCCGGCCGAGGGGGTGACGGCGCCGTTCCCCATCCAGGCGGCGACCCTGCCGAACTCGCTGGCAGGCCGTGACGTGCTGGGCCGTGGACGTACCGGTTCGGGCAAGACACTCGCCTTCGGGCTCGCCCTGCTCGTCCGCATCCACGGGCGCCGGGCCGAGCCTCGCCGGCCGCTGGCCCTCGTCCTGGTCCCCACCCGAGAACTGGCACAGCAGGTCACGGACGCGCTCACCCCCTATGCCCGGGCGCTGCACCTGCGGCTTACGACCGTGGTCGGCGGTCTGTCCATCGGCCGGCAGGCGAGCGCGCTGCGCGCCGGCGCCGAGGTCGTCGTCGCGACACCCGGGCGCCTCAAGGACCTCATCGTCCGGGGCGACTGCCGTGTGGACCAGGTCGCCGTCAGCGTCCTCGACGAGGCCGACCAGATGGCCGACATGGGATTCATGCCGCAGGTCACCGCCCTGCTCGACCAGGTGCCCGCCGACGGCCAGCGGATGTTGTTCTCTGCCACCCTCGACCGGGACGTCGACCGCCTGGTGCGGAGGTACCTGCACGACCCCGTCGTGCATTCGGTCGACCCCGCCGCGGGCGCGGTCACCACGATGGAGCACCACGTGCTGCACGTCGAGGAGGAGGACAAGCACGCCACCGCGGCCCGTATCGCGGCCCGCGAGGGGCGGGTCCTGCTGTTCCTCGACACCAAGCACGCGGCGGACCGGCTGGCGAAGAAGCTGCTGGCGGTCGGGGTGCGCGCCGCCTCGCTGCACGGCGGCAAGTCCCAGTCGCAGCGCACTCGCACGCTCGCCCAGTTCAAGGACGGCCAGGTCACGGCCCTGGTCGCCACCAACGTCGCGGCCCGCGGCATCCACGTCGACGATCTCGACCTGGTCGTCAACGTCGACCCGCCCGGCGACCACAAGGACTACCTGCACCGCGGCGGCCGTACCGCACGGGCCGGCGCGTCCGGCACCGTCGTCACGCTGGTCCTCGGGCATCAACGGCGCGCGATGAGCCGTCTGCTGGCCGACGCCGGCGTCACCGCGCGCACCGTCCGCACCCGCTCGGGGGACGCCGAGCTCAGCCGTATCACCGGAGCCCGGGCGCCGTCCGGCACGCCCGTCACCGTCCCCGTCCCGGTCACCGCCGGACCGGGACGCACCCGCTCCTCCGGGCGCCGCCGAGCCGGGCAGCCCGCCCGGGCCCGACGGACCGGATGAGACCCGGTCTCCCCGTGCGCCCCGTCGAAGACCCGTCCCGGAGGAGAACGGCCGCCATGCGACCACGGGCGCCGGACGTGTCACCCGTGATCGGCGAACACGGCCGCACCCTGGGCGTCCTCGACCCTCTGCCCTGACCGCCCGTACGTCGTCGGCCCGCCCGGCGGCCCCGTCTCAGCCCCGTGGAGGCACCATGCGCTGTGTCATCGCCCATTACCCCTTCGACCTCACCAAGAGCGAGGTCGAGCAGTCGATGCGGGGCATCAAGCCCGAGGAGGTCACCGGCGTGTCCGTGACCATCGGCCGTCGCACCTACCCCGTCATGCAGGTCGGTGAGGTGATCACCCGGCAGGACCGCCGTGACTTCACCGCGGGGGAGGTCCGCAGGGCGCTGGTCCGCCTCGGCTTCACCTGCCACGAGGCGCCGCCGGCCCCGTCCGTGGAACTGCCCGCGCCCTGGCAGACGACGGCCACGCCGTGGACCTGAGCCGTACGCCAAGGCCCTGACGGCGATCAGTGGCGGCACCCGCACCCGGCGGCGCTCTTGGCCTCGCTCACGGTGACGGACGGGTCGGCCGACTGTTCCGCCGGGGTGCAGCAGGCGCTCACTCCGCAGCAGGAGCCGGCCGGGTCCGTGACGGCGGCGGGCTTGGTGGCACGGACGACGGCGGAGTGCATGCCGTCGGCGACCGCGTGCGTCGGGGTGATCTCGATGTCCGAGAACCCGGCGGACTCCAGGCCCGCGCGGTACTCGCCGAAGGAGAGCGCGCCGGCGATGCAGCCGACGTGGTCGCCGCGCTCGGCCCGCTGCGCCACGGTGAGCGTGTCGTCGGCGACGACGTCGGAGACGCCGATCCGGCCGCCGGGCCTGAGGACACGGAACGTCTCCGCGAACACCGCGGGCTTGTCGACCGACAGGTTGATCACACAGTTCGAGATGACGACGTCGATGGTGCCCGCGGGCAGGGGGATCGCCTCGATGGTGCCCTTGAGGAACTCCACGTTCGTCGCGCCCGCCCTCGCGGCGTTGGCCAGGGCGAGTTCGAGCATCTCGTCGGTCATGTCCAGTCCGTACGCCTTGCCGGCCGGGCCGACTCGGCGGGCGGACAGCAGGACGTCGATCCCGCCGCCGGAACCGAGATCGAGCACGCGCTCGCCCTCGCGCAGTTCGGCCACGGCCGTCGGGTTGCCGCAGCCGAGGGAGGCGGCCAGGGCCTCGGCGGGCAGGGTGTCGCGCTCGTCGGCGGCGTACAGGGTAGAGCCGAAGTTCTCGTCGGCCTCGACAGGCTCGGGCCCGCAACACGCGCTACTTCCCTCGGTGACCTTGGTGGCGGCCGCCGCGTACCGCTGACGGACGGTTTCGCGCAGGTCGGTGGACTGCTCGCTCATGACGTACTCCTGGGTGACGGGCCCAGCACAGGCCCGGAACGGCTTGTATTGACGTTCATTGATGCAAGCTTGCGCCTTGATTCGAAAGGCGTCAACATAGAGGAATGTCGAAACAAGAGCTCCAGGTGCTCGGGCAGGACGCCGCCTGCTGCGCCGGCCTGTCCGCCGCGCCGTTGGACGAGGACCGGGCCACCGACCTGGCCAAGGTCTTCAAGGCGCTCGGGGATCCCGTCCGACTGCGCCTGATGTCGATGATCGCCGCGCGCGGTCAGGGCGGCGAGGTCTGCGTGTGCGAGCTGACCCCCGCCTTCGACCTCTCCCAGCCGACGATCTCCCACCACCTCAAGCTGCTGCGACAGGCCGGGCTCATCGACTGCGAGCGGCGCGGCACCTGGGTGTACTACTGGGTGCTGCCCGGCGTCCTGGACCGGCTCGCGGCCTTCCTGACCACCCCGCAACCCGCCGGGACCACCGCGTGAAGTCCTCCCTCGGCCGTCGGCTCGCGCGAGAGGCGATCACCGGCGTCGGCGTCTTCGCCGGAGTCGCGCCCGCCTCCGTCCAGCCCGCGGAAGCCCAACCCGCCTCTTCCTGACCGCACTCCACCTTCCGAGAAAGCCCCGCCATGAGCACTTCCGTCCCTCGCCCCTCGGTGCTGTTCGTCTGCGTGCACAACGCCGGCCGCTCCCAGATGGCGGCCGCGTTCCTCTCCCACCTCGCGGGCGAGAGGGTCGAGGTCCGCTCGGCCGGGTCCGCCCCCGCCGACGCCGTCAACCCCGCCGTCGTCGAGGCGATGAGCGAGGTCGGCATCGACATCTCCGCTCAGACCCCGAAGATCCTCACCACCGAGGCCGTCCAGGCCTCCGACGTCGTCATCACCATGGGATGCGGCGACGCCTGCCCCGTCTTCCCCGGCAAGCGGTACCTCGACTGGCGGCTCGACGACCCGGCCGGGCGCGGAGTGGAGGCCGTACGCCCCATCCGCGACGAGATCGAGACCCGCGTCCGCGCGCTGATCGGGGAGGTGACATCCGGGACCGAGGAGTGATATGGATCACCAAAAATCTGCCCACCGCACGCAACTGAGACGCATGCCGTAGTCATCTGACTAGGAGTCGGGGCCCGTAGGGGCTGGGCAGTGGAGAGAACGGGACAGGTCGTGGGACGGCGCACAAGTGGCATAGGGATCGCACTCGTCACGGTCGCGACGCTCGTCGGCGCGAGCGCCTGCGGCGCGGGCGGCAGTGACAAGGCGAGCGGCACCGACGCGAAGGCGTCGGGGAAGGCGAGCGCGAGTGCCTCGCCGACGCCGACGAAGCCCGCGGGCCCACCGATGCTGCTGGACACCATCACCCCGCAGACGGGCACCACGGTCGGCGTGGCCATGCCGATCTCGGTGATCTTCACGAACCCGGTCGCGGAGAAGGCCCGGGCCACGGTCGAGAAGCACATGAAGGTCAGCGCCTCCCAGCCGGTGGCCGGTGCCTGGCACTGGATGGGCGACCGGCGCGCCGACTGGCGGCCCAAGACCTTCTGGCCCTCGGGTACGAAGGTGAAGATCGACGCCGACCTCAAGGGCGTCAGCAACGGCAACGGACGCTACGGCGTGCACGGTTACACGCACACCTTCACCATCGGCGACGACGTCCGCGCGGACGTCTCCGTCACCGGCCACACCATGAAGGTGACCCGCAACGGGAAGCTGGTGCGCACCCTGTCCATCAACGCGGGCAGCGCCCAGTACCCGACGTGGGACGGCACGATGGCCGTCATCGACAAGCAGGAGAAGGTCCACATGACCTCCTGCAGCGTCGGCATCAGCTGCGACAAGGGCAGCCCCAACTACTACGACCTGACGCTGCCCTGGGACGTGCACCTGACCCAGTCCGGCACGTACGTGCACTACTCGACCGGTGACCCCAATCCGGGCAGCGGCAGCGCCCGCGGCTCGCACGGCTGCGTCCACCTGTCCATGGCCGACGCCAAGTGGTTCTACGGCCAGATCAAGCAGGGCGACCCCGTCACCGTCACCGGCTCGCCCCGCGGCAACGCCCCGGCCGACAACGGCTACGCCGACTTCAACCTCTCCTGGAGCCAGTGGCTCGCGGGCAGCGGGGCCGGGGAGCAGACGACCGCGACGCTGTGACCCGGCGCGCCCATCGGTGACGGCCGCCGTCCCGGCCGTCACCGGTACGCTGCTGCGTCGTGCGGCTGACGCGACTCGACACCGCCCGGATCCGGGCCGCCCGCCAGGTGATCGACCCGGTGTTCCTCGACACGCCGCTGTACCGCTGCGAGGCGCTGGAGGCGGACCTCGGCTGCGCGGTGAGCGTCAAGCTGGAAACGGCGAACCCCGTCCGCAGCTTCAAGGCCCGCGGCACCGAGGTGGTCGCGAGCCGGCTCGCCGAGCACGGTCCGCGGGCCGTGGCGTGCGCCAGCGCGGGCAATCTCGGCCAGGCGCTCGCCTGGTCCGGCCGTGGGCGGGGGCTCGACGTCACCGTCGTGGCATCGCGCTTCGCGACCGTGGCCAAGCTCGATCGCATCCGCGCGCTGGGCGCCAGGCTGGAACTGGTGGACGGCGATCACGAGTCGGCGCGTGAGCGGGCGGCGGCCGTCGCGCGGCACGAGGGCATCCGGCTGGTCGAGGACAGCCTGGACATCGAGACCTGCGAGGGCGCGGCGACCATCGGCCTGGAACTCGTGGACGCCGAGCCGTCGTTCGACGCCGTCCTGATCGCGCTCGGCGGCGGGGCGCTCGCCACCGGTGTGGGGCATGTGGTCAAGGACCTGGCGCCCGGGACCGAGGTGATCTGCGTCCAGCCGCTGGGGGCGCCGGCGATGACCCGCTCCTGGCACAGCCGGCGCGTGGTCACCACCGACTCGACCGACACGATCGCCGACGGCGTCGCGGGCCGCTACCCCATCCCGGCCGTCCTGGACGACCTCCTCCTCGTCGCCGACGACGCCCTGCTGGTCGAGGAGGCGTCGATCGTCGCCGGCATGCGGATGCTCCTCCACCACGCCAGCCTCGTCGTCGAACCGTCGGCGGCGCTCGGCGTCGCGGCGCTCCTGGAGAACCGGGACCGCTTCGCCGGCCGGCGCGTGGTGACCGTCATCTGCGGCAGCAACGTCGACATGGACGCGTACCACCGCTGGGTCGGTACGCCTTCCCTCTGACGTTGCGCAGACGCCGACCGCCGCCCCGGCGGGAGCGGCTCAAGCGCCTGCGCCGGGGGACGTGGGCCTGCGCAGCAGCCACTGACCGAAGGTGCGCCGAGGGGGCCGTACCACCACGCGGCCGTGCGCCTTCTGGCCGACCAGCTCCACGCGCAGGGTGACCGGAGCGTCCTGATCCGCAGGAGCCCGACGGTACTTGAGCTTGCTGTGGAGCAGTCGCAGGCCGTCGGTGTCGATGACGACGCCCGGCCTCGTGATCAGCGTCAGGGTCTTTCCCGCCGTCTCCAGGTCGATCCGCAAGGTGTCGTGCGTGATCACGGCCTCGGTGAAGTCGAGCGTCACATCGCACCAGTACACCGCGAGTTCCATTCTGCGCGGTACCACCCAGCGCCCCACGCGTTCGATCGCGCCGCTGTGCACCTGCTCGATCCGGACCACGTCCTTGGCCTCCGCCCCGGCCGACACGTTCGGCAGGTCGGCGGTGAGCGCGGACAGTTCGCCCAGGGTCCGTGCCGACAGGGCGACCTCCAGACGCTCGTCCAACTCGTCCGAGGTCAGCAGGCCGTCCCCGGCCGCGATGCGCAGCACGTCCACCACGCGGTCCCGGTCCGCGTGGGAGGCTCGCAACTCGGGCGGCGACCCGAGGTCGGAGCCCTTTGGGGTGGGCGACATCTCTCCCGACATGCTTCCGTCCTGGTCCTGTCGAACGTCGTCCGACGTCTTGGTGCGACGCGAGCAGCGACGCGACGAGAAGACCAACGCTATATCGCGACATGGAACCCGGCCGGGTGCCGTCCCGGAGGGGCGGTGGCCGGTGGTGACTCACGGCGTACGACATCCATCATGCCGAGACGTGGGCGGGGCAACAACCGGGCCCCGAGGGCCAGTTGCTCAGGGCGGGCACATGCTCAGTCCAGGACTGCGGTCGCCTCGATCTCGACCAGGTGCTCCGGGACGTCCAGTGCCGCGACCCCGATCAGTGTGGTCGGCGGGACCGGGGTGACCCCGAGCCTCGCGGTGGCCCGCGAGATGCCGTCCAGGAGTTGGGGCATCTTGTCGGGGTTCCAGTCGACGACGTAGAAGGTCAGCTTCGCCACGTCGTCGAAGGAGCCCCCGGCTTCGGCCAGCGCGGTGGCGACGTTGAGATAGCTCTGCTCGACCTGCGCGGCGAGGTCCCCCTTGCCGACGGTCGTCCCCTCGGCGTCCCAGGCGACCTGCCCGGCCACGAAGACCAGCCGCGAACCGGAGGCGATCGCCACCTGACGGTAGACGTCGATCTTCGGCAGTCCTTCGGGGTTCCTGAGAGTGATGGCCATGGTGTCCGCCTTTCATTCATGTCAGACCTTCGTGGTCTCTTTCGGTTACTCGGCAACCATAAGAGAGTGAGGACTGACGTGGAAGAACGCACTTTTCGGTGACTGGGTAACCGGATGGTGACCACCCTGCGCGACCGAGGCCGACCGGCACCGGGTACGGACGTAATTCGCTTGACCCGGGCACGGGTTGACGCCGCATGGTGGCGTGGCATCACACATCGTGGTGGCGGTGGCCAGGGGAGGCAGCGGGAGCATGGAGATCCGTTCCACGACCGACCAGGACCTCGAGGTCTTCGTCGACACGATGTACGCCGCGTTCGGACGCTTCCCGGACACCCCGAACGAGTCCGGTGGCGGGGTCTGGTGGTCGGCGCTCGAGATGGACCGCAACCTGCTCGCCGTCACCGCCGAGGGGCGCCCGGTCGGCACCGCCGGCGCGTACTCCTTCGAGCTCACCCTGCCCGGGGAGATCCTCGTCCCGGCCGCCGGCGTGACCGCCGTCGGCGTCCTGCCCTCGCACCGACGCCGCGGCGTCCTCACCGCGATGATGCGGCATCAGCTCTCCGAACTCAGGGCCCGGGGCGAGTTCCTGTCGGTGCTGCTGGCCTCCGAGGCGCTGATCTACCGCCGTTTCGGGTACGGACCCGCCACCTACACCCAGCGGCTGACGGTGCCACGCCACCGGGGCGCCTTCGCCCCCGCCCGGGCACGCACGAGGGCCGACTCCTCGGCGAGCGTCTCCGACACCGGCACGGTCGAGGTGCTGCGACGGGCCGCATGCGGCGAACTCCTCGAAGAGGTGTACGACCGCTACCGCCGCGCCCAGCCCGGCGCGCTGTCCCGGCCGCCCCGCTGGTGGGCCGTGGGCGCCGGGCAGCCGCCGATCTCTCCCGCGCCGCGTTACCTCGCCGTCCACCGGGACGCCGACGGCGTCGCGGACGGATACGCCAGCTACTCGCTCGCCGATCCCGCCACCTTGACGGTCGACGAGATCATCACCGGTGACGACGCCGTCTTCACCGCCCTGGCCCGGTTCCTGCTCGGCCACGACCTGGTCACCGAGGTGGTGTTCAAGCACGTCCCGCCGGAGCATCCGCTGCGCTGGCAGCTCCAGGACTTCCGGGCCGGGCAGGTCGGCGACCACACCGACTGGCTCTGGGTGCGGCTGCTGGACATACCGCGTGCGCTGACCGCGCGCGGCTGGTCCACCGACGGCGAGCTCGTCCTCGACGTCACCGACGAGTTCCTCGGCGAGCGCGGCCGCCATCTGCTGACCGTCCGGGACAGCAAGGCCGAGTGCGTCCCGACGGACCGGGAGCCGGACCTGTCCCTGGACGTCAGCGACCTCGGCTCGGTCTACCTCGGCGGCACCACCCCGAGCACCCTCGTGCGCGCCGGACACATCCGGGCCCACCACCCGGACGCGGCCGGCCGGGCGGACGCCCTCTTCCGCGCCGACCGCGCCCCGCACTGCCTGCACTGGTTCTGACCGTCGCCACGACGCCGCTCCCGGCTTCAGGGCAGCCGGGATCGTGTGGGGCCGTGTACGTGGCCTGTGCACGGGTAGCCGCAAGAGCGGCAATCGGTCACGAGTGGTGAACAACGAAAGAGCTCCACATGGTCATCCCGCTTATGAAGCAGGCGGAGGATGAGCCGGGCTGGAACGGGCACGCCCCGCTGCGTTACGCCGCAGCGTGGGGCCCGACCACGGCCTGCGCCGCCCAGGCACGCCGCGACCTGCGCGCCGTCCTCGCCCATGTCCCGCGCGCCGGCCGCGCACCCGTTCCCGCGTCCCGGGCCATGGACGCCGAACTCGTCGTCAGCGAACTCGTCACCAACGTCCTGCGGCACGCACCCGGCCCCTGCGCCCTCACGGTGCAGCTGACCGGCACACACCTCGCCATCAGCCTGTACGACACCTCGCCCCAGGCTCCGACGGTCAGGCCCCCCGACCGCGGCCGCGTCGGCGGACACGGACTGCGCCTGGTGCACTCGGTCAGTGACGAGGTCGTCGTCACTCCCCGCGGCGGGGGCAAGGAGATCACCGCCCACCTGCGGCTGGTCACGGGCGACGAACTCGGCACGGCCGACAGGACGGTGTTGTCCTCGTCCATTTCGGGCCGGACACAGCAGACCTCGTGATCAGTGGCTCGCCGGTGAGGCGGGCCGGGCCGGCTGCCGGTCGCCGGCGGCCGTGGTCCTCGGGAGGCGGGTCGCTGCGGCCAGGCCGATGAGGGCCGTGACGGCGAGGGTGATCATCGCGGCGGCGTAGGCGCCTTTGGTGAGGCCGGAGACCAGGATCGTGCCGGCGATGGCGGTGCCGAAGGAGGAGCCGAGGTTGGAGACACTGCGGGACAGGCCCGAGATCTCGCCCTGTCGGTCCTCGGGGAAGCTGGACTGGACGACGTTGACCGAGGGGGTCAGCATCCCGCCGAGGCCCAGGCCGATGAGGAGCAGCCCGGGGACATAGGCCCAGGCGGTGGTGTACGCGGCGGCCAGCGCGATCAGCAGGGCCACGCCGGCGATGGCGACGACGAAGCCGGCCATGATCAGGGTGCGCTGGGGGCGCAGCTTCGCGAGTCGTGCGGCGGACAGCGACGAGATCAGCAGCCCGAGAGTGGCGGCGGTGAAGATGACACCGGTCTCGATGGCGTTGTAGTGGCGTACGACCTGGAGGTACGCCGCGACCGTGAACGAGGTTCCCATCAGCAGCAGCCACTGCGTGTTCTGGGTGACCAGGCCCAGGTTGGAGGTGCGGTTGCGGAAGAGGCTGAGGGACAGGAGCGGCTGCCCGCCGGACCGTTCCTTGGCGCCCACCCAGCGGAAGAAGCAGAGCAGGACCAGGGCGCCCAGCACGAGCAGGCCGATCATCAGCCAGACGTTGTTGTCGGCGGCCAGGATGCCCATGACGACCAGGACGAGTCCGAGGGCGGACAGGATCGCCCCGCCGGTGTCGAAGGACCGGGTCGGGTCGGGCGGCAGCGGGTCCTCCAGGCGCCGTCCGAGCGTCACGATCACCGTGATGACGAGGGCCTGGAAGACGAAGGCGGCACGCCAGCTGATCCCCTCGGTGATCAGCCCGCCGATCAGCGGGCCGGCGGCCGCGCCGATGCCGCCCAGTGCCATGACGATGCCGAACGCCCGTGCCCTGGACGTCAGGTCCGGGTGCAGGAGCGTCGTGAGGATGTACACGGGCGGGATGAGCAGGGCCGTGCCGACGCCCTGGAGGACGGAGTTGCCGAGGATCAGTACGCCGAGTCCGGGAGCGGCCGCGCTGAGCAGCGACCCGACGGCGTACACGATCAGACCGGCCAGGAAGCAGCGCTTTCGGCCGTAGCGGTCGGTGAGCTTGCCGCCGGGGATCATCAGCGCCGCCATGACCAGCAGGAAGACGGTGATGGCGACCTGTACGCCCTGCACGCTCGTGTCCAGGTCCTCGCTGATGTCGTTGATCATCACGTTCATGTTGGAGCCGGCGAAGCTGCAGATGAACTGCGCGAGGGCGAGGGCGGCGAGCACCCTGTCGTGCCCCGGCGACGGAGCCGCCGAGGCCGTCTCAGCCACCGGTGCCGCCCCCGCCCGTGTCCGCGTGGGGCACCGTGAGGCCATGGGTGACGGGGTGGCCGCTGTCGCCGTGCCGGGGTCCGGTCTTGGCCTTCTCGAGTTCCTCGTCGAGTGCCATGGCCGCGGTGACCAGGGCGAGATGGGTGAACGCCTGCGGGAAGTTGCCGAGTTGCTCGCCCGAGGGTCCGATCTCCTCCGCGAACAGGCCGACGTGGTTGGCGTAGGTCAGCATCTTGTCGAAGGCGTACCGGGCCTGGTTGAGCCTGCCGCTGCGGGCGAGTGCCTCGACGTAGAAGAAGCTGCACAGGTTGAAGGTGCCCTCCGAACCGCGCAGGCCGTCGGGGGAGGCCGCCGGGTCGTACCGGTAGACCAGGCTGTCGCTGACGAGTTCCTCGTCCATGGCGTCGAGGGTGCTGAGCCAGTCGGGGTCGTGGGGCGAGACGAAGCCGACCCTCGGCATCAGCAGCAGTGAGGCGTCCAGGACGTCGGTGTCGTAGTGCTGCACGAAGGCCTGGCGCTTGTCGTGCCAGCCGCGTTCGACGATCTGACGGAAGACGGCGTCCCGTGCGCCGGTCCAGCCGGCGATGTCGGCGGGGCGGGAGAACTCGGCGGCGGCGCGGACGCCGCGGTCGAACGCCACCCAGGTCATCAGCCTGCTGTAGGTGAAGTCCTGGCGTCCGCCACGGGTCTCCCAGATCCCCTCGTCGGGCTGGTCCCAGTGCCCGGCGAGCCAGTCCAGGACCTCGCTCAGCGCATGCCAGCCGCGGATCGCTCCGATGTCCCCGCCGACGATCAGCGCGTCGGAGGCCTCGCCGTAGATGTCGAGCTGGAGCTGGTCGGCCGCCGCGTTGCCGGCCCGCACCGGTCGGGAGCCCCGGTAGCCCTCGAGATGGTCGAGTGTCTCCTCGGTCAGATGGGGGTCGCCGTCGATCCGGTACATGATCTGCAGCGGGTCGCCCGAGCTCCGGTCCCTGGTCTCGATGCGATCGCGCAGCCAGCGACGGAAGGCGTACGCCTCGTCCTCGAAGCCCAGGTCGATCAGCGCGCGCACGGACAGCGACGCGTCACGGACCCAGGTGTAGCGGTAGTCCCAGTTGCGCTCACCGCCGATCTGCTCGGGCAGTCCCATGGTGGCGGCGGCGATGGGGGCGCCGGTCGGCGCGTACGTCATCAGCTTGAGCGTGATCGCCGAGCGGTTCACGATGTCCTGCCAGCGGCCCCGGTAGGTGCACGAACGCAGCCACGAGAGCCAGAAGGCGCGGCATGTCTCCATGGCGTCCCCGACGCCCTCCAGCGTGGGCACGGGCGGAGCGGGAGAGTCGCCGGGCGCGCTGGTGAGCACCACGGCGGCGGCCTGGCCCGCGAGCAGCGTGAAGCGTGCGGTGACGTCGTCGCCGTCCTCGTGGAAAGCGATGCCGGCGGTGGACTGCAGATGCAGGTCCGCGCCCGGGCCGTGGAAGACGGCGGAGTGCTCGTCGGCGAGCGAGAGGGTGTGCCTGCCGCGGCCGTAGTCGAAGCGCGGCCGGCAGGTGAGGGCGAAGGGCAGCCGGCCTCGGACGACCCGGACCACCCGCACCAGCTGATGCACGTCGGTCGGTGTCCTGGACGGGTTCGGGACCATGAAGTCGGCGACCTCGCCCACTCCGTCGGGAGCCATGAAGCGGGTGACCAGGATGGCCGTGTCGGACAGGTACAGCTGTCGTACGGTCATGGAGTTCCCGTCCGGGAACTCCGCGGCCAGATGGCAGTGCCCGCCGCGTTCGGCGTCCAGGAGGGAGGCGAAGACGCTGGGCGAGTCGAAGCGAGGCGTGCACCACCAGTCGATGGTTCCGCCGGACGACACCAGGGCGGCGGTCTGGAGGTCGCCGACCATGCCGTGTTCCGCGATGGGCGGGTACCGGTTCACGTGATCCCCCTGCCGGGTCCGGGACGCCGTGGCGGCAGGGCGGGAGCCGCCACAGATCTGTGCACGACAAGTCTTCGGCCGCGCCATGCCGGGGACATCACCCACCGCGGGTGAAAGCGGGCCGTGGCCCGTTGGGGGCTATTACCTCAAATAGATTTCACCTATATGACGAATGTGGTGATGCGCCGGGGGTAGATGGGGTGGGCAAGCGGCGCTTCGGACGTGAGGCGGACTGTGTATGGAGCTGCCTGGGCAGGACGAGGAGGGTCCGCAACCCCTGCTGGAGCGCCGGATCTCCGCCGCCGTCGCCTTCGAGGGCCACGAGGAGATCGCCGAAGCCCGTGACCTGGCCCGCTCTTTCCTCGTCGACCTCCAGGACCTGCACGGCCTGACGGTCTCACCCCGCGCCGTCGGCGCCGTCCAGCTCGTGGTGAGCGAGCTGGTGACCAATGCCCACAAGTACGCGCCGGGCCCGTGCCTGCTGACGCTGGAGGTCGGCGACGGGGCGGTGGAGGTGACCGTGTGGGACAGCGAACCGCAGCTGCCGCTCGTCCAGGCCACGGATCCGGGCCGGGTCGGCCAACACGGCCTGGAGATCGTGACGGCCCTGTGCCGGAGCCTGGAAATGCACCGCGAACCCGTGGGCAAGCGGATCATGGCGGCCGTGCTGCTGACCGAGAACGCGGTGGGCGACGTGGTCGGCGATCAGGTCGGCTGACCTCGCGTCACTCCCGCCCGGCCTCATTGAGGAAGTCCGGCGGTGCCTGCGGGTCGTGGGCGCGGAAGAGGACGGCGTGCTCGACGCCCAAGGCCCTGCCGCCCGTCGCGGTGATCTTCGGAATGAAGTCCTCGGGCGCGGGATGGTCCGGGAGGGCGGCCAGGTACGCGGCGTGGGCCTCCAGCGAGGCGACACCGCGACGCAGCGGCTCACCCGTGACCTCGACGCCGTGGGTCGCGCCGAAGCCGGGGAGTCCGGGAAGGAGGAGCCGGCGCACCGTGTGCGCCTCGAGGCCCTCGTCGTCGATCTGCTCCGGGAAGACCCACCGGTTGCCCGCGTCGCGCACCGCGTCGAGAGTCGCCGGCCCGGCCGCACGGTGGTCGGCCTGGTCGAAGCCGTAGGGCGCCTCGACCGCATACCCCCCGCCCAGCACCGCGTCGGGCTTGAACCGGCGGATCTCCCGGCAGATGTCCCGGCGCAGGCCGAGGCCGTAGACGCGGCTCCGGTGACACCACAGGCGTCACCAAGTACGAGGCGGAGAACGCGACTCTGGCCGGCCAGGCGAAGGCGCAGTCGGACAGCTGGGCCTCGGGCGGCAAGAACGTCGGCCACATCGGCAGCGACAGCGCCACCACGCTGACCTTCCGCAACACCGACAGCTGGAACGACTACTGGACCCTGCCGACCACCGTCACCCTCAACTCCGGCACCAACACCCAGAAGTTCTCCAACTCCTCCTCCTGGGCACCGGACATCGACTACGTCGAAGTCGCTCCGGTCAACGGCGGAGCCGCCGAAGTAAGTTGGTCGGGAAGGGCTGCTCAACCTCCCCAGGTCACAGCCCTTCCCGACCGCCAGGCGCACGTCTACCCCCACCTCGCGGGGCTACACCAGCTTTCTTGTGCGGCGGTGCTGTCCCGACAGTGCCAGATCACGAGGTCTCCCGCTTCCCCTCCGTCCGGCTGCGGTGGCGACCTCCGGGTCATAGAGTCGGCGAGGAGCGAGGAGGCCCTGCCCCCGACGCCTCCGTTCCGGCAGAAGACGTGGTGTGCGTCCGCCGCCGAACCGCAGACGACGACGGGAAGGGGAGCGCGCATGGCCTACGACGCCTCGGCACCGACTCCGCAGACGGTCCTGTCCCCTCTCACCAGCGCGTCCATCTTCCTGGTCGCCACGATCGACCCGGGCGGTGAGGCCCTCACCCGGGACGTGCTGTCCCAGGTGAGCTCCCTGCAGCGTGCCGTCGGCTTCCGCGCCGAGCCGGAGGGCAGGCTCAGCTGCGTCACCGGAATCGGCTCGGAGGCCTGGGACCGTCTCTTCGCAGGCCCCCGCCCGGCCGAGCTGCACCCCTTCCGCGAGCTGCACGGACCCGTGCACCACGCCGTGGCCACACCCGGTGACCTGCTCTTCCACCTGCGCGCCGCACGTCTGGACCTGTGCTTCGCGCTCGCCACGGAGATCATGGCCCGGCTCGGCGGGGCGGTGACGGTACGGGACGAGGTGCACGGTTTCCAGTACCTCGACAAACGGGATCTGCTGGGCTTCGTCGACGGCACGGAGAACCCGGTCGGAGCCGGAGCGGGCGCCGCCGTCCTGGTCGGGGACGAGGACCCGGAGTTCGCGGGCGGGAGCTACGTCATCGTGCAGAAATACGTGCACGACCTCGACGCGTGGAACGCCCTCCCCGTCGAGGCACAGGAGAAGATCATCGGCCGGACGAAGCTGAACGACATCGAGCTGGACGACGACGTCAAGCCGGCCGACTCCCACACCGCCCTGGCCAAGGTGACCGACGCCGACGGCACGGAGCACGAGATCCTCCGCGACAACATGCCCTTCGGCACCGTCGGCCGGGGCGAGTTCGGCACGTACTTCATCGGCTACGCCCGTACGCCGAGGGTCACGGAGACGATGCTGGAGCGCATGTTCCTGGGCACCCCGGACGCGCCGCACGACCGGATCCTCGACTTCTCCACCGCCCTGACCGGAACCCTCTTCCACGTCCCCACGGCGGACTTCCTCGAGGACCTGCCCGAACCGCCCGGCACCGAGCACTCCCGCTGAACACCTTCGAGTGAACCGCGTGATCCACGGCAACCTCACGCGGCCCCCTGCGAGTCACATACCTCGCATTCAGCAGATCTGCATCTGACTCAGGGGGAACCATGAGCAACCAGCAGTACCCGCCGCAGCAACCCGGCTGGGGCGGTCCTCAGCAGCCCTACGGCCAGCCGCCGTTCCCGCCGCAGCCGCCGAAGAAGACGGGCGTGGGAAGGATCCTCGGGTTCGGCTGCCTCGGCATCGTCGGCCTGGTCGTGGTGATCGGCGTCGTCGCGGCGGCCCTGGGCGGCGGCTCCGGCTCGGAGAACTCCGGCGGTTCCGGCCATTCCAAGACAACGGCTTCCGTGTCGACGGGCGGGAAGCCGGCGGGCGACACCGGCACGGGCAGTGGGCAGAAGACCGGTGACACCAAGAAGACCGGCAGCAAGGTCGTCACCTTCAAGGTGTGGGGAACCGCACCCGCCGGTGCGCTCGGACCGCTGGACATCAGCTACGGCTCCGACTCCGACACCCGGAAGGGCACCTTCAGGAACGGCGAGTTCAAGGCCACGCTGCCGCTGCACAAGGACGCGATGTACTACACCGTCACGGCCCAGCTCCAGGGTTCCGGCGACATCAACTGTTCGGTGACGGTCGACGGCCACACGAAGAAGGGGCACGCGTCCGGCGGGTACAACATCTGCGACGCCCAGCTCAGTTCGGGCTTCCTCGGCAGCTGGAACTGACAACGCCCACTCCACCCGCTCCTTGAGCCCGACGAGGCCGCCTCCGCGGGACTCACGGTCACCGCGAACGTCCTCGACCGGCGCCGGGTCTACGGGACGGCGGGCTGAACGCGAGGGTCTCGGGGACGGGCCTTTACGCCCACGGGAGTACGCGGGATGACGACCTGCGGTGGATGATCCCCCTCCCCGACCGGGCGATGCTGTGGAGCGGAGGTCAGGGAGAGAAGGGAAGCGTACGTGGATGTCGAACCCCGGCCGGCGGACACCGACACCGTAGGGAGCACACCCGTGCGGGGTCAGTCGCGACTCAGGCGGTGGATGCGGCGCGCGGTGATCGCCTGCACCGTCCTGCTGGCCGTCGTCACCACGGCCTCGCTGGTGTTCAACGCGTTCACGGCGGGGCGGGCCGCGCCTCCCCAGGGCCTGCGGTACGTCCAGGCGGCCGACGTCCGCACCCGGTACCGCACCTGGGGCACGAGCGGCTCGCCGGTCGTCCTCGTCCACGGTGCCTTCGAGCAGGCGGACACCTGGTCACGCCTCGCGCCGCTCCTCGCCCGCGATCACCGCGTCTACGCGCTGGACCTGACCGGAGACGGCTACAGCCAACGCCGTGGCCCCTACACCGTCGACCACTTCACCCGCCAGCTGCTGGGCTTCCTCGACGCCCTGAACCTGGGCGGGCCGGGTGAACGCCCCCTGCTGGTGGGCCACTCCAGCGGGGCCGCGGTCGTCACGGAGGCGGCCCTGCGCGCCCCGGACCGGCTGGCCGGCGTGATGCTGCTCGACGGGGACGCCCTGAACACCGGCGCCGGTCCGCCGTCCGCCTTCAAGTACCTGCTGATCGACCCCTACCGCACCAGCCTGCTGCGCCTCGGCCTCGGCGTCGACTGGCTCATCCGTTCCTTCTACGACGCCCAGTGCGGGCCGGCCTGTCCGCGGCTGGACGCGGCCGGAGTGGACGAGTGGCGGCGGCCGTTGCGGGTGCCGGGGGCGGAGACCGCGCTGTGGGACATGCTCGGCCAGGGCGTGCCGGGCCTGCCCGCGGATCAGGTGGCCCATCTCGCCGCCGTCCACATGCCCAAGTCGGTCGTCTTCGGCGCCCAGGACGACGTGTTCAGCGAGCAGACCCCGCGGCAGACCGCCCGTCGTATCGGCGCACCCCCGCCCACCCTCATCCCCGGGGCCCGCCACCTCACCATGATCTCCAGCCCCCGTCAGGTCGCGGCGGCCGTGGAAGCCCTCGCGCACACCCGCGCCGCCGCGCCATAGGCAACTGGCGGTCCGGGTCGGCCGTAACCGCTCGCCGAGAACGGCCTCCGACCCGGTGTGCCGTCCTGCCTCAGCGCTCGGTGCCGGAGGCGTCCTTCAGCCGTACCGCGCACTCCAGCAGCAGCGCGTGGACGAAGGCCTGGGGCAGGTTGCCGCGCAACTGGCGCTGTCGTACGTCGTATTCCTCCGCGAACAGCCCGGACGGTCCGCATGCCGACCGGGTGCGTTCGAACCAGCGCAGCGCGCCTTCCCGGTCGCCGAGATGGTGGGTCGCCAGCGCCATGGTGAACCCGCACAGCAGGAAGGCCCCCTCGGCCTCGCCGAGCGGGATGCCGGGGTGGTCGAAGCGGTACAGGTATCCGTCCTCCGCCAGAGCTTCCTCGACGTAGGCGCGGGTGATCGCGTTGCTGGGGTCGTCGGCGGGCGGGCAGCCGCGGGCCAGGGGGAGCAGCAGGGCCGCTTCGGGGCCGTCGTCGTCCGCCGCCCGGCTCCAGCGTCCGTCGGGGCGCAGACAGCGGCGGCGGGTCTCGGCGTATACGACGTCGGCGGTCTCGGCACAGCGGCGGCCGACCGGCCCGGGCATGACCTCCGCGATGCGGCGCAGCCCGCACACCACGCTCAGCCGGGAATGGGTCCACCAGCGGTCCTCCAGCTCCCACAGGCCGGCGTCGGGCCGCTTCCAGTGCGCCTGCACCGCGTCCAGCGCCACTCCCACCGCGCGCTCGGTGTCCCGGTCGAGCCGGTCGAGGCGGGCCGCGGCGGCGAACAGCTGGAGCGCCTCGCCGAAGGTGTCGAGCTGGAACTGGTTGGCCGCATGGTTCCCGACGCGGTCGCCGCCACCCGGATAGCCGGGAAGCGGCAGTCGCCGCTCCTTGGGCACCGGACCGCCGTCCACGGTGTAGGCCGGGTGGACGCCGTCGCCGTCGGCGAGCACGCGCTCGGCGGTGAACCGTACGGCGTTGTCGAAGAGCGGATGGGGCCCGTGGGCCGCGACGGCCAGGCCCGCATAGCACTGGTCGCGCAGCCAGGCGAAGCGATAGTCGTAGGTGCGGCCGGTGTTCGCCCGTTCCGGCAGCGACGTGGTCGCCGCGGCGACCATGCCGCCCGACGAACTGGTCAGGCCGCGCAGCACGGCATAGGCGTCGCGGGGCGCGACCAGCGCGGAGCAGTCCGGTATCGCGCGTCGCCACTCTTCCTCCGTACGGCGCCACAGTTCACCCGGGTCCAGGGCGTCCTCGGCATCCGCGGTGGCGAGCTCCAGGACGAGGTCGTGCTCCTCGCCCTCGCCCAGCCGGAACTCCCCGCGCAGTCCGGACTCGGGGTCCCAGGACGCCCGGTGCGCGCCGAGGAGCCGCAGCCGCAGAGCGCCCGCCCGGGCCGCCCACGTCCGCCCGTGGAGGCGCGGCTCCCGCATCCGGTCCGTTCCGAAGCCGGGGCGGGGGTCGAGCGACAACCGCAGGCGCGCCTGGCCGCGTTCGACACGCATCCGGCGCAGCAGCACCAGTCGGTCCGCGGACGCCGGCATGGCCAGGGCGTCGCGGCACTCGATCACGCTGTCCGCCGTCACCCAGCGGCTGACCCGGATGAGGGTGCCGTCCTCGTAGTAGCCGCCCCACACCCGCCACCGGTCCACGGGCTCGACCGCGAAGTAGCCGTTGCCGCCGATGAGGGAGGAGAAGACCGCGTCGCTGTGCCAGCGCGGCGCGCACAGCCAGACGATCCGTCCGTGCGGATCCACCAGCGCCCCCCGCTCGCCGTCGGCGAGGAGGGCGTACTCGCGCAGGACCCACGGGGGGCAGATGTCCTTGTCCTCTGGCATACCGTCTCTGTCGTTCATGGAACGGGGTCTTTCCGGGCGGACGGGCCGCGAGCCGGCCCGTGCGGGACAGCCGAGCCCCGACGGCAGCCCTGCCCGGTGCGCGCGGCGGGCCTCCCAGGAAGAACCGCGGCCGCGCGTCCTCGTGCACCCAGCGATACGCGCCACCGCGACAGGCCCGCCGCGCCACCGGGCAAGGCCGCCAGCACGAGGAGTGACCGCCTTCCCCGACTTGAAACCCCCTGCCGCGACTCTCCCCGACTCCGTCACCCGATGCCGCGCCCGGCGACCGGCCCACCCGCAGTCCCCGGGCACGATCTGCCCGGGTCGCCGCCGATCCCGTCGATCCCGCCGATTCCGGTGGTCCCCGTGCCGCCCGTGGCGGTGGACTGCGGCAGGCCGCCGGCCTGGGCGGGTGCGGCCGGTACGGCCAGCAGGCCCGCGCCGAGCGCCAGCGCTACGGCGGTCGCGGCCGGCGAGGGCCGGATCTGTCGCGGATGACATGGATCGCGTCCTCGATCCTTGAAGTCGAGTGTCGGAATGCGTCGAACCGGTTCGATCAAGGGGGTCGGAGGGGCGAGCGGCTCATCAGGGGGGGGAGGCCCGTACTTCTGGGGAAGCCGGGGACGGTTCCTCGGCGGGTCAGCCGGATCAAATCCATCGAACCGGTTCGGGAAACTAGCACCGAGGATCCTGACCAGCAATCCCTTCAACGCAAGCTTCTCGGCAGCCAACGCCCGCGCAGAACAAGTGCGTCGAGAGGTGTTGACACGCCTGCGGGCAGTTCCTACCTTCGCATCACGCGAACCGGTTCGACGATCGGTCGCCGGCGAACCGGTTCGACCTAGGAGCCCTCATGAACATCGGTGAGATCGCCCGGCGAGCCGGTGTCTCGCGCAGCACCGTCTCGTACGCGCTCAGCGGCAAGCGCCCGGTCTCGGACGACACCCGCCGCAGGATCCAGGAGGTCATCGACGAGCTGGGCTACCGCCCCAACGCCAGCGCCCGCGCCCTGGCCAACGGCCGCACCAGCACCATCGGCCTGGTCTTCCCCCCGGCCGGCAACCACTACACCGGGATGCAACTGGACTTCATCGGCAGCGTGGTGGAGGCTGCCGCGGCCTACGACTACGACGTCCTGCTCTCCCCGAGCGGCGTGGACAGCGACCGCTCCTTCCAGCGGTTGCTGGGGGAGCGGCGGGTCGACGGCGCGATCCTGATGGAGATCAGGCTGGAGGACGACCGGGTCGACCACCTGGCCGACCTCGGCTTCCCCTCCGTCGCCATCGGCCGCACCGCCCATCCGGAGGGCGGCTGGTGGGTGGGCCTGGACCACACCGCGCTCGCGGCGGCCTGCGTCCATCATCTGGCCGACCTCGGCCACCGCCGGATCGCCTTCGTCAACCGACCTCAGCAACTGCTCCGCGCCGGATACGAGTCGGCCCTCCGCGGTCTCGACGGCTTCACCAAGGCCGCGGCCGAACGCGGCCTGACCGTACGCACCTACTGCTGCGGGGACGACGCGGCCTCGGGCCAGGCCTGCCTGGAGCAGCTCCTGCACGACGACCCCGCCACCACCGGCCTCGTCACGCTGAACGAGGCCGCGCTGGGCGGCCTGTACCGGGGGCTGGCCCAGGCCGGCCGCCATGTGCCGCGCGACTTCTCCGTCACCGGGGTCGTGGCCGGCCGCTGGGCGGAGACGGTGACCCCGCAGCTCACCGCCGCCGACGTACCGGCGGAGGAGATGGGCCGACGCGCCGTCGACCTGCTCGTGGAACGGCTCGACCACCCCGACGCGCCGCCCCGCCACCACCTCCTCGCACCCCCGATCTCCCTGCGGGCCAGCACCGGACCCGTCACGGCCGCCTGACCGCCTTCCCCGGGTAACCCCGGGACCCCGCGCCATCGCCGATCGCCCGCCGGCGCTGTTCGGCGTGCCCGTTTCACCTCCCACCACCCCGTGCCTCGGCACCCGCATGCCCTGAACAAAGGACCTCCCGCCATGAACAGTCCCTCCAGACAGCGCCGTCTGACCGCCGCCGCCCTCACCGCGCTGGCCGTCACCGGCACGGCCACCGCCTGCTCCTCCGGCTCCGGCAGCACCGACACCAAGGGCGCCGGCAGCGGCACGTACACCATCTGGGACCCCTACCCGCAGTTCGACCAGAGCTCGGCCTGGGTGAAGCTGCTCGGCCAGTGCGGCACCAAGGCCGGCGTCAAGGTCAAGCGCACCGGCTTCGACACCAGCGACCTGGGCAACAAGACGCTCCTCGCCGCCCAGCAGGGCAACTCGCCCGATGTGCTCATCGTCGACAACCCCGTGGTCTCCACCCTCGCGGAGGCGGGCGTGCTCACCACCACCGCCGACAACAAGCTCGACACCTCGAAGGTCGACCCCAATCTGCTGGCCGCCGGGCAGTCGGGCGGCAAGACGTACGGCACACCGATCGGCGCCAACACCCTCGCCCTCTACTACAACAAGAAGGTCCTGAAGGCGGCCGGTGTGGACATCGCCTCGGTCAAGGACTGGGCCTCACTGACGGCGGCCCTGGCGAAGGTCAAGAAGGCCGGCAAGAAGGGCATCACGTTCTCAGCGATCGGCACGGAGGAGGGCAGCTTCCAGTTCCTGCCCTGGTTCTGGGGCGCCGGCGCCGAGCTGACCCAACTCGACTCCGCCCAGGCCGTGTCCGCGCTGACCCTGTGGAAGGACTGGCTGAAGAACGGCTACGCCCCCAACTCGGTGCTCAACAACACCCAGACCACCAGCTGGCAGGAGTTCGCCAGCGGCGACTACGCGTTCAGCGAGAACGGCACCTGGCAGCTCGCGAACGCCAAGAAGGCCGGCCTCGACTACGGCGTACTGCCCATCCCGGGGGCGAACGGTGGCCACGCCGCGGCCCCCACCGGCGGCGAGTTCGTCACCGTCCCGGTCCAGCAGGACACCGGCCGCTACGCCACCTCCCAGAAGCTGGCGACCTGCCTCACCAGCACCGGCAACCTCTACACCACCGACACCACCCTGTCCTATGTGGCCCCGACCAGCGCGGTCCAGGACAAGCAGGTCGCCGCGAACGCCGAGTTGAAGCCTTGGGTCGAGGCGGTCAAGTCGGCCAAGGGCCGCACCAGCGACGACCTCGGCACCAAGTACCCCAAGATCTCCGAGCAGATGTGGAAGGCCGTCCAGTCCGCCCTCAGCGGCTCCAAGTCACCCAAGGACGCGCTCAGTTCCGCTCAGGCCGCGGCCAAGTGACGTGAGCACCGTGAAGCAGACGACCCGTCCGCCGGACCACCGGTCCGTGCCCGTCCGGGATGGGGCGGCGGCCACCGCCCCGCCCCCCGCCCGCCGCGGGAAACGCCCCCGGCCCACCTCCACCCAGTGGGCCGCCTGGGGATTCCTCGCCCCCGTGACCCTCTACCTCGCCCTCTTCTACGCCTATCCGCTCTACCGCAACCTCGACCTCAGCCTGCGCAACTACACCGTCCGCTCCTTCGTCCAGGGCGACGCCCCCTTCACCGGCCTGGCGAACTACCGCACCGTCTTCGACAACCCGACCTTCGCTCCCGCCCTGCTGCACACCGCCGTCTTCACCGCCGTGTGCCTGCTCTTCCAGTACGCCATCGGGCTCGCCCTCGCGGTCTTCTTCAACCAGCACTTCCGGCTCTCGGCCACCCTGCGCGCCCTGTTCCTCGTCCCCTGGCTGCTGCCGCTGATCGTGTCGGCCTCCACCTGGTCGTGGATGCTCAACAGCGAGTCGGGCGTCGTCAACGCCGTCCTGCACGCCGTCGGCATCGGGCCGGTGAACTGGCTGACCTCGCCGTCCTGGTCGCTCACCTCGGTGATCATCGCGAACATCTGGATCGGGGTCCCGTTCAACCTGGTCGTGCTCCACAGCGGACTGCAGTCCATCCCGGCGGGCCTGTACGAGGCCGCCGCCCTCGACGGGGCCGGAGCCTGGCGGCGCTTCTGGTCCATCACCTTCCCGCTGCTGCGGCCGGTCTCCGCGATCACCCTGCTCCTCGGGCTGGTCTACACGCTCAAGGTCTTCGACATCATCTGGATCATGACCAAGGGCGGTCCTGCGGACTCCTCGACCACCTTCGCCACCTGGTCCTACCAGCTCGGCTTCGGCAACCTGCTGCCCGCCTTCGGACCGGGCGCGGCCGTCGGCAACCTGCTCGTGGTCGCCGCCCTGGTCTTCGGCCTCGTCTACGTCCGGGTGCAGAGAAGGCAGGCCCTGTCATGAGCGGCGTACGCAGGCGTACGTGGGTGAAGACCACGATCGGTGTCGTACTGACCGCGATCATGCTGTTCCCGGTCTACTGGATGGTCAACGTCTCCCTCACCCGCGACCAGGACATGCGCAAGAGCCCGCCCGACCTGCTCCCCCTGCACGGCACCCTGACCGGCTACCGCACCGTCCTCGACGAGCAACTGCCCTACCTCGGCACCAGCCTCGTCATCGGCCTGGGCACCGTCGTCCTGACCGTCGCCCTGTCCGCCCCCGCCGGCTACGCGCTGGCCAAGCTGCGCCCGCGCGGCGGCGGCATCCTGAGCTTCGTGCTGCTGGCCGCCCAGATGATCCCCGGCATCATCATGGCGATGGGCTTCTACGCCATCTACCTCCAGCTCGGCCTGCTCCAGTCCGTCCCCGGCCTGATCGTCGCCGACTCCACCCTGGCCGTCCCCTTCTCGGTGCTGATCTTCACCGCGTTCATGTCCGGCATCCCGGGCGAACTCCTCCAGGCCGCGCAGGTGGACGGGGCGCAGGCCCTGCGCACCTTCTGGTCGGTCGTGCTGCCCATGAGCCGCAACGCCGTGGTCACCGTGTCCCTGTTCGCCTTCCTGTGGTCCTGGTCCGACTTCGTCTTCGCCAGCACCCTCGTCAACGGCGGCACCCATGAGCCGATCACCCTCGGCATCTACCACTACATCGGCAACAACAACCAGCAGTGGAACGCCATCATGGCCACCGCCGTCGTCGCCTCGCTGCCCGCCGCGGTGATCCTCGTCCTCGCCCAGCGCTACGTCGCCGCGGGCGTCACCGCCGGCGCCGTCAAGGACTGAGCCCCGAAGAGCCCACAGCCCATCACGACGGCCGAGGCGTTAGTACGTCAGCGACCGCTGCCTTCCCGCTCCAGAAACGAGTCAGCCTTCATGACCGCCGCCCTCTCCGGCCCGGCCTTCTCCGTCCGAGACATCCCCTTCAGCACCTACGGATCCTGGTTCGACGTCTCTCCCGTGGTGGCGGAGAAGACGTACGCCGAGGACCTCCACCTCGTCTCGCACCAGAACGGCATGCACGCCGTCCTGCGCCTGATGCCCGTCGACCCGGCCACCGCCGACCGGGCCCCCACCCGTGTCGAGGCGACACCCGGCCTGCTCACCTGGCACGCCGACAGCGGACACATCGACCTCGCCTACGAGTCACCGGACACTGTCCGCCTGCGGGGGAGCGGCCCCGGCATCGGTGTCCTCGCCGCCGCACACAGCCTCACCCCGTTCAGCGGGACGTACTTCTTCCACGACCCGGCGGCGGACGCGCACGTGTTCACGTCGTACGAGACAGGACGCCGCTACCGCGTCACCGTGCTGTCCGGCACGCTCGCCGGCGCGACCGGATCCCAGGCCCTGGGCGGCGCCGACCGCGGACTCACCGTGACCGGGGGAGCGGACGGCACCTGGGAGATCGCGATCGAGGAACTCGACACCTCCCGCCCGCCGTACAGGTCCCGGGCGGCCTTCGACGACGTCGTGGAGTCCGCGGGGCGCTCGTTCGCCGCCTTCCTGGACGCGGTGGCCCCCTGGCGGACGAGCGACACTCCGGCCGCCGAACTCGCCGCCTACGTCGTCTGGTCGGCGACCGTACGGCCGGCCGGCCTGGTCACCCGGCCCGCCGTCCTGATGTCCAAGCACTGGATGGACAAGGTCTGGAGCTGGGACCACTGCTTCAACGCCCTGGCTCTGGCACCCGGTTGCCCCGAACTGGCCCTGGACCAGTTCGCCCTGCCCTTCGACCACCAGGAGGCCGGCGGCGCCCTGCCCGACTCGGTGACCCACTCGGAGGTGCTGTACAACTTCGTCAAACCTCCCATCCACGGCTGGGCCTTCTCCCAGCTGTGCCGACGACTGCCCGCGCCTCCCAGCGGGCAGCAACTGGCGCAGACGTACGACAGGTTGAGGCGCTGGACCGACTTCTGGCTGACCGCCAGACGCGCCCCCGGCGCCCGCCTTCCCCACTACCAGCACGGCAATGACAGCGGCTGGGACAACGCCACCACCTTCGACCCCGAGCGGGTCGTCGTGACCGCCGACCTCAGCGCCTTCCTGATCCTTCAGATGCATGAACTCGCCGCTCTGGCGGGGGAGTTGGGCAGGGATGGTGAGGCGCGCCGGTGGACCGAAGCGGCCGCGGGGACCCAGACGGCACTGCTCGACCAGCTCTGGAGCGGCGACAGGTTCGTCACCCGCTCGGCCGCCACCGGGGACACCTGGAGCAGCGACTGCCTGCTCGACCTGATGCCCGTCGTGCTCGGCGAGCACCTGCCCGCCGAGATCGGCAGCGCGCTGGCCGACCGCATCAAGGCCCATCTGACACCGCACGGCCTGGCCACCGAACTGCCCACCTCACCGCACTACCTCGCCGACGGCTACTGGCGCGGCCCGATCTGGGCCCCCGCCACCGTCCTCGTCGAGGACGGCCTGCGCCGCGCCGGCCACCACCGGCTGGCCGACGACATCAGCGCCCGCTTCCGCGCCCTGTGCGAGACCCACGGCTTCGCCGAGAACTTCGATGCCCTCACCGGAACGGGCCTGCGCGACCGCGCCTACACCTGGACCGCCAGCAGCTACCTCCTGCTGGCCGAAGCACACGCACACCGAGACGGCTGACCGGCCGCCTCTCACCCCCTCCCCGTAGGAGCCGCACCATGCCTTCGCCCAGGACACGTACCAGACCCGCCACCCGCCGAGCCGTCTCGTCCGTCGCCGTCCTCCTGGCCGCCCTGGCCACGACCCTGATCCCCGCCGCCCCCTCCCGGGCCGCCGACACCGCCGTCACCGTCGACTTCGCCACCGCGGGCGGCGCCCCCGCCTACCACGCCTCCGGCACGATCTACGGCATGACGCCCGCCGGCTCACTCCCGCAGGACCACTTCTTCAAGGACATCAAGTGGCACTTCATGCGGGCCGGCGGCGCACAGCTCAACAGCGGCGGCTACGCCACCAGCCTCGCCGACTACCAGACCCGCTGGAACTCGACCCTCGCCCAGTACAAGCGCACGACCGCCCTCGGCGGCACCTTCGTCCTGCTCCCGCACGACCTGTGGGGCGCCGACGGCACCACCAGCCAGGGCTGGCCCGGCGACAACGGTGACTGGACGCAGTTCGACGCCTTCGTCACCCAGCTCATAGGCGACGTCAAGGCCAACAACATGACCGTCGAGTGGGACCTGTGGAACGAGCCCGACGGCAGCGGCTTCTGGAAACCCTCGCAGGCGCAGTACCTGCAGATGTGGTCGCGCTTCTACGCCAGGGTGCGTGCCGCGTTCCCGAACCAGCTCATCGTCGGCCCCAGCATCGCCGGCCAGCTGAACCCGTCCAACACCTGGTGGACCACCTACCTGACCTACGTCAAGGCCAACAACGTCGCCCCCGACATCTACAGCTGGCACGACGAACCGGGTGACCCCGCCACCGACGTCGGCCGCGCCAACTCCACCCTCGCGGCAGCCGGGTTGACCAACACGCGGCCGTACCAGATCAACGAGTACGCCACCCTGTCCATGCAGTCCCCGGGCGGCGGCGCCTGGTTCATCGGCCGTCTGGAGCGCGCCGGCGCCGACGGCCTGCGCGGCAACTGGGCCTCCGGCACCCACCTGCACGACGACGAGGCCAACCTGCTCACCAAGAACAGCGCGGGCCAGTACCTGCCGCTGGGCGAGTGGTTCATGTACCGCTACTACGGCTCCCAGACCGGCAACATCGTCAACCTGGTCCCGGGCACCGGCACCGACGGCCTCGCCGTCAAGGACAACACCGCGAAGAACGCGAAGATCCTGCTCGGCAGCAGCGGCAACACCGGCACGGTCACCGTCAACCTCACCGGACTGAACACCACGTCGGTCGTGGAGAGCGGCAAGGTCCGCGCGGTCGTCCAGCGCGTCCCCTACAACAACGGCGCCGCCGTCGCCGGACCCGAGACGGTCTCCGACACCACGCTGAGCGTCGGCAACAACGCGGCCTCGGTCGCCATCCCCTGGTCCAACGCCAAGGACGGCTACACCGTCACCCTGCTCCCGCCGTCCAACACCACCGTCTCCACGGTCGCCGTCAGCGAGAACAGCGGCCAGTGCCTGGACGACACCAACCTGAGCACCGCCAACGGCACCCAGTACCAGCAGTGGTACTGCGAGGGCGGCTACCAGCAGATGCTCGACCTCAAGCCGGTCGGCGGCAAGGCCAACACCTACACCGTGGTCGACGAGCTCAGCGGCAAGTGCCTCGACGTCTCCGGGGCCTCCACCGCCGACGGCGCCGCCGTCATCCAGTACACCTGCAACGGCGGCACCAACCAGCAGTTCACCCTCAACCCCGTCACCGCGCTCGGCAACGGCAAGGACTACCAGCTGGTCGCCGTCCACAGCGGCAAGTGCGTCGACGTCAGCAACGTCTCCACCACGGCCGGCGCCCCGATCCACCAGTGGACCTGCGATCCCGCGAGCGCCCTCGCCACCAAGAAGAACCAGATCTGGCGCCTCTCCGGCATCACCGGCTGAGACCCGCCCGCGCGGACAGCCCGGTCCGCCGCTCATGGAAACCGATCCCATCCCCACCGAGACGCCCTGCATTCCCCCAGGTCAGCGACATCTTAACGATGATGACAACGGTCACCGGTGCAGCCTTTGGTGATTCGCTGCACCATGAGTTTCACTGCGGCGAGGACACCCGCCGCGAGGGGGAAGGCGTACGACATGAGCGATCACGGCCACGGTCACGGGCCGGGGCACGACCACGAGGCCGGCGGGCACGGGCACGGCGGGCACTCCCACGGTGTGTCGGCGGACGCGGACCGCCGTTGGCTGGGCATCGCCCTGACCCTGATCGCGGCCTTCATGGCGGTCGAGGTCGTCGTCGGTGTCATCGCCGGGTCCCTGGCCCTGATCTCGGACGCGGCGCACATGCTCACCGACGCCGCCTCCATCGTCCTCGCGCTGATCGCGATGCGCCTAGCCGCCCGCCCGGCCCGCGGCGGCTACACCTACGGCCTCAAGCGCGCCGAGATCCTCTCCGCCCAGGCCAACGGCCTGACCCTGCTCCTGCTGGGTGCCTGGCTGGCGTACGAGGCGGTACGGCGGTTGATCAGCCCGCCCGAGGTCGAGGGCGGCCTGATGCTCGCCACCGCCCTCACCGGCATCGCCGTGAACGTGGTCGCCACCTGGTGCATCTCCCGGGCCAACCGCAGCTCCCTCAATGTCGAGGGCGCCTACCAGCACATCCTCAACGACCTGTTCGCCTTCGTCGGCACCGCCGTCGCCGCCCTGATCGTCGTCCTGACCGGCTTCGACCGCGCCGACCCCATCGCCACCCTCGTGGTGGTCGCCCTCATGGTGAAGGCCGGCTACGGGCTGCTGCGCGAGTCCGGCCGCATCTTCCTGGAGGCGGCGCCCGCCGGCATGGACCCGGATGCCGTGGGCGACCAGCTCGTCGCCCAGCGGTCCGTCGTCGAGGTGCACGACCTGCACGTCTGGCAGATCACCTCCGGCCAGTCCGCGCTCTCCGCGCACGTCCTGGTCGAACCCGGCGGCGACTGTCACGCCGTCCGCCGCGACCTGGAGGACCTGCTGCGCCACGACCACGGCATCACCCACACCACGCTCCAGGTCGACCACCTCGGCGAGGGAGCCCGAGCCGGAACCCTGCTGCAGATCACCGCCCCCACCGCGGACGCCCCCGAACACTGCGACGACGCCCACGGCCCGGTCCACCGCCCGGGCCCGCACGACCACTGACCCGGGGCCCGCGGCGGTCCGGGCCTACGCGGTCCGACCGGCGCACGGACGGCTCATCCGCGCCGCAGGATGTCGTCCACGGGCCCGAACGTGACCATGGCCGTCACACCGCCCGCGATCTCGCCGCGCAGGGGCGACAGGGCCTCCCGCGACCGGGCGGCGAGTGAGCCGTCCCCCAGCAGGGTGGCCGTATGGGCGTTCACGGCCCACAGCGAGTCGTACAGGTGATCGGCAGGAGGTACGGGCAGGGCGGCGGCGGCTCGGTGGGCCGCCGTACGGTCGCCGCGGGCGAGGTCGAGGAGCGGCTGGACCCATGGTCGGTACGGACCCCAGTCGAGGCCGGGGTCGGTCGGTGCGGGGCGCCGATGGCGGATGCGGACCGACAGCAGCGCCAGCGGGAACAGGCCCGCCTCCACTCCGGGCATACCGGCCCCCGCGAGATCGGCGGCGAGGCCGCGATAGGCGTGGGCGACCTCCGCGGGGTCGCTCGATCGCGCCGCCAGCAGCATCGTCCGGAACCCGGCGGTGAGGACGTGGACCAGGGGCGTCTCGTGACGGTCGGCGAGCCGCTCCACGGTGACGACGTGGTGGTGCGCGGTCTCGGCGTCACCGCGGGCCGCGCAGACCTGGATCCGGATCAGCCGGCCGAGGATCTCGAACAACGGGAGGTCGTGCCGCGTGGCGACGTCGATGAGCTCGCCGCCGATGGCGTCCCGTTCGGCGGTGCGCCCGGGACGCTGGAAGGACTGCACGAAACGGGCGTTGAGCGCGAGCACCAGCAGGCTCGGGTCGTGCAGCTCCCGGGCGAGACGCTCGGCCTCGGTCGCGGCCTCGGCGGCCCAGCGGTCCCGGCTCCCGCGATGTTCGAGCCCCAGGGTGGCCAGCAGCCGTGCCCGCAGCGCGGCCGGCGCCTGCGGTCCGAGCCGCCGCAGGGTGCGGCGGGTGGTCGTGACCAGCGCCTCGGCGCGTACGGCGTCGTCGGCGCGCGTCCAGACGGTGGGGACGTCGTACGCCGCGATGACCCGGGCGGTGAGGGCGGCATCGCCCGTCCGTTCCGCCTCCGCGACGGCCGCGGCGCGCTGTTCCTGGGCCAGGACCAGGTTGGTGCCCCCGGTGATCGCGGCGGCACCGGCGACGGTGCTCATCGTGCGCAGCCGCGTGTAGGTCCCCGTCGCCTCCGTGCGGGTCAGCAGGCGCCACCGGTCCTCGTCCCGCGACGCGGGCGTGAGATGGGGAGCCTGCCGGAGGATGTCACGTTCGAGATGGTCGAGGCCGTCCGCCGAGGTGAGCCCGAACTGCTCGAGGAGCCGGGCTCGTGCGTCACGCAGGACCGCCAACGCGTCGACCTGGCGGCCTGCTTGGTAGAGCGCGTGGGACAGCAGTCCCCAGGGATGCTCCCGCCAAGGGTGCGCGGCGGTGAAAGCCTCCAGTTCCGGGACGAGCGGGGCGCCTCGTCCAAGGTCGAGCAGGGCCCGGGCCCGCAACTCGACGGCCTGGCTGTGCAGTTCGGCCAGCCGGGCACGCTCCGAGGTCAACCAGGGCGAGGAGTCGAGGTCTCCGTACGGCTCCCCCCGCCACCAGGTGAGCGCCTCGCCGAGCACGTCGACGACCTGGCCGTCCGGTACGTCGGCCACCGTGCGAAGGGCGTCCTCGAACCGGTGGGCGTCGATGTCCGTCCGCGGAACGCGCAGGGCGTATCCGCTGCCGACGGTCTCGATGACGGACGAACGGCCTCGCCGGGGACGATCCGGCTCGAGGGCTCGCCGCACCTCGGCCACGAACGTACGGATCGTCCCGGCCGCGGTGGACGGAGGGTCCGCCCAGAGATCGTCGGCCAGCACCGCCAGCGGGACGGCCCTGCCGCGGGCCGCGACCAGCCGGCCCAGCAGCTCACGGCGGCGCCGACTGCCCACCGGCAGCGGGCGGCCCTCGGCATCCGTGACCTCGATCGGACCGAGCACCCTGACCACGATCTTCATGCATCCATTGTCATCGGCGGGCGCTGACCCACTGCTGACCGGCCTCGCCGAGGCTCTTCTCGTCCCCGCACCGACCGGTGAGCCGCGGTGGCTCACGGCTTCGGACGCGGGAGAAGGAGACGGCACCGATGAGCATCACCATCCCGGGGTTCGAGACCCGGTCGTTCGCAGGGGCGGACGGGATCGAGCTGAACGCGGCGGTCGGCGGCGAGGGGCCGGCGATCGTCCTGCTGCACGGCTTTCCCCAGACGCATCTGATGTGGCGGCACGTCGCTCCCGCCCTGGCCGAGCGGCACACCGTGATCTGTCCCGATCTGCGCGGCTACGGCGCCAGCGGCAAACCGGAGGCGGTCACCGAGGACACGTACGCGAAGCGGACGATGGCCGCGGACGTCGTCCGTCTGGCCGACGCCCTGGGGTGCGAGCGGTTCGCCCTCGTCGGGCACGACCGCGGCGCGCACGTGGCCTTCCGGGCCGGTCTCGATCACCCCGACCGGGTCAGCCACCTGGGCCTGCTGGACATCGTCCCCACGCTGGACACCTGGAACGTCCTGCACGGGGTGGGCGCGGCGGTGGCCTTCCACCTGTATCTGATGGCGCAGCCGCCCGGCCTGCCCGAGCGGATGATCGCGAGCAGCGCCGACGCGTTCTTCGGCCACTTCCTCGACGTCTGGGCCACGAGCTCCGACGCGATCCCGGCCGACGTGCGCGCCGAGTACCTGCGTGCCTGCCGGAACGCCGTTCCGTCGATCGTCGCGGACTACCGCGCCACGGCGACCGTCGACATCGCACACGACCAGGCCGACCTCGACGCCGGCAACCGGCTCACGATGCCGGTGACGGTGATCCAGCAGGACTGGGGACGGCAGCTGGGGTTCGACGCCACGGCGATCTGGCGTCCGTGGACCACCGACCTCCAGCACTTCACCACCCGTGCGGGCCACTTCATGGCGGAGGAGGCGCCGGAGGACATCACCACGCTGATCCTGAGCCTGCTGAAACGATGATCGCCGGCCCACCCGTGAGGGGCGGCGCCACGCGGCCCCTGCTGAACGCCCTGTGACTCAGCCCTTGTTGGCGCCGAGGGTGAGGCCGCTGACGAACTGGCGTTGCAGGACGAAGTAGACGATGAGGGTGGGGATGGCGGTGAGGAGGGCGC